>CAZXAS010000019.1:8123-24940 GCA_964638185.1 uncultured Steroidobacteraceae bacterium
TGCCGGGTGGTCTCGTTCACGTACATGTCGATCGCCACCATGTAGTCGAGCTGCTCCAGGCCTCGTTCCAGCTGGCGTCCGTTGGGCGTCGACAGCACGGGATTGCCCGCGGCGGTCACCAGCGCCCGGATCTGCCCCGGTCCCGGGGCCAGCATTTCCTCGGCCAGGGCAGCCACCGGGAACTCGCCGCCGAACTCCGGCAGGCCACGCACGCGCGTGCGGCGCCGGTCGAAGGCGCCACGCTGCCCGAGTCCCGCCGCGAGCCCGAGCGCATCGACGGCGGGGCGCGTGAACAGGGCGCCGCCGGGCCGGTCGAGGTTGCCGGTCACGATGTTGAGGACCTGGATCAACCATTGGCACAGCGCACCGAAGGCCTGGGTCGACGTGCCCATGCGGCCGTAGCAGACGGCGGATGGCGCGCCGGCGAAGTCCCGCGCCAGCTGGCGGATGGCAGCGGCCGTGATGCCCGTCGGCTGCTCCACCCGCTCCGGCGGGAATCGCAGAGCCACCCGCGCGACGGTGTCCCAGCCATCGACGAGTTCCCCGAGCTTTCCCGGCCGGGCCAGCGATTCTCCGAGCACGACATGCAGCAACGCGAGCAACAGCAGCGCATCCGTTCCGGGCTGGATGAAGTGATGGTCATCAGCGATGGCCGCGGTCTCGGTCCGCCGGGGGTCCACGACCACGACCCGGCCGCCGCGTCCGCGGATCTCCTTGATGCGCCTCGCGACGTCCGGCGCCGTCATCAGGCTCCCGTTCGATGCCACCGGGTTGGCGCCCAGGGCCAGCAGGAACGCGGTCCGGTCGAGGTCGGGGATCGGTATCAGCAACTGGTGCCCGTACATCAGGTACGCGGCGAGGTGATGGGGCAGCTGGTCGACCGAGGTGGCCGAGTAACGGTTGCGGGTCCGCAGCGACCGTGCGAACTGCGCGCCGGACAGCAGCGCGGAGTAACTGTGCGCCATCGGGTTGCCGAAATAGGTCGCGACGGCGTCGTGGCCGTGGTCCACCTGGATACGCAGCAGCCGTTCCGCCGCCTCGTCGAGCGCCTCGGTCCAGGAGACCGTCTGCCATCCAGCCTTCGTGCGCCGCACCGGCTGGCGCAGCCGGTCGGGATCCTCGTGCACGTCCTTGAGCGCCACTGCCTTGGGACAGATGTGTCCCCGGCTGAAGGGGTCGGCGGCGTCGCCACGGATGGAGAGGATCTCCTGGCCGCGGACGCGGATCTCCACCCCGCACATGGCCTCGCACAAGTGACAGGTCCGGTAGTGCAGGCGTTCTTTCGGCACGGTCATTCGCTCCGCAGGTGGTCGATGCGAGTGTACGGTGTTTCCGGAAGCCGTCTCCGGCGCCGTCCCCTGGTTCTGTTCCGTTTGACCGGACAACCTGGAGCGCCATGGAAGCGACCTTCGAGCGCAGCCTGATCGCCGTCACGCGGCTTTACAGCCCCGCGCGACCCGGCGACACTCGCTGCGCCGACAGGGAGGCTCGAGTGGCGAACGAACTGAAAACCGCGGACCTGTGCGACGCCCATCCCGAGGCACAGGTGGCGGCCCCGATCTTCAGGTGCTTCGGCGGGCGACGCGCCTTTGCCGGCCGGGTGGTCACCGTGCTGTGCCTCGATGACAACTCGAAGGTCCGCGACGCGGTCGGCGAGCCGGGCGACGGCAAGGTGCTCATCGTGGACGGTGGCGCGTCGCTGCAGTGCGCGCTGCTCGGCGACCTGCTCGCCGAGAAGGCGGTGGCCAATGGCTGGGCGGGCGTCATCGTCAACGGCTGCGTGCGCGACACCGGGCGCCTGGCCGAGCTCGACCTAGGCGTGATGGCGCTGGCTGCGCATCCGCGGCGCAGCGAGAAGCGGGGTCATGGGGACCGCGACGTCCCGGTGCGCTTTGCCGGCGTCACGTTCCATCCCGGGGACCATGTCTACGCTGATGACGATGGCCTGCTGGTGAGCCCGGCGCCCCTGCTACCCGCCGGTTGACCTCGACGGGCATTTCGGGGGGGCGGCCGGCGACCTGCAGGCGTTGAGAATCGGTCGTTCTGGGAGTATAGTCCGCGCCGGTCGGGGCGCTTGTATGTGCCGCGGATCGGGCAGCGAGGCCCGGGCGTGGTCCCCCGGAATCAAGGGTTTGTGCAAAAGGCCCCCCTCGCGGGGCCTTTTGCGTTTCGGCCGGAGTGCCTGGCTGGCCTTCGGTGGTGGCGGCGAACGGCGCTCGCGCCTGACGCCGGCCCGAGAAGAACTAGAAATGGGCCTGCCGGCCCATTTTTTGTTGGTGGGCAACCGGGATGAAGCGAGAGCTGATCAGGCTGCTGGAACCGGTGGTGGAGGGAGCTGGGTACGAGCTGGTCGAGCTCGAGTTCAGCCCGGCGTCCCGGCGCGCGTTGATGCGCGTGTACATCGACCGCCGGGATGGCGAGCACGTGACGCTCGATGATTGTGAACAGGTGAGCAGGGCGATGAGCGCGTTCCTGGACGCGACCGATCCGATCGAGCGCGCCTACGAGCTGGAGGTGTCCTCGCCGGGGTTCGACCGGCCGCTCAGGACCCGCGCGCATTTCGAACGCTACCTCGGCAGCGAGGCCAAGGTAGAGCTGGTGGCGCCGATCGAGGAACGTCGCCGCTTCCGCGGCAAGCTCGAGCGGCTGGAAGGCGAGGAACTGGTGATGGAGGTGGACGGGCGCGAATGGCGCCTGCCACTGGGGCAGATCGACAAGGCTCGGCTGGTTGCCTGAGGGCATCGGCACGAAACGGGATGACGGGACATGAACAGGCAAATCCTTGAAGTCGTCGAAGCAGTCTCCAACGAGAAGGGCGTCGCACGCGAGATCATTTTCGAGGCGCTCGAGGCTGCATTGGCCTCGGCGACCCGCCGCAAGCACGGCGACGACATCGACGTGCGCGTTGCGATCGATCGCAAGACCGGCGAATACGAGACGTTCCGGCGCTGGAAGGTCTTCGCCGACGATTCCAGCGAACTCGAAGTCCCGGAGCGTGAGTTGCGCCTCGAGGACGCGCTCGACGTCGATCCGGCGGCGCAGGTGGAAGGTTTCGTCGAGGTCCCGATGGAATCCGTGGCCTTCGGCCGGATTGCCGCCCAGACCGCCAAGCAGGTGATCGTGCAGAAGGTGCGCGAAGCCGAGCGCTCGCAGGTGGTGGAGGAATACAAGAGCCGCGCCGGCGAGATGGTGTCGGGCACCGTCAAGCGCGTGGATCGCAATGGCGTGTACGTCGACCTCGGCGGCAATGCGGAAGGGTTCATTCCGCGCGAGCACATGGTTCCGCGCGAGATCGCCCGGCCGCAGGACCGCATCAAGGCGCTTCTGCGCGAGGTGCGTTCCGAGACGCGCGGTCCGCAGCTGTTCCTGTCCCGTACCGCGCCGGAGTTCCTGATCGAGCTGTTCAAGCTCGAGGTGCCCGAGGTCGGTCAGGGCCTGATCCAGATCCTGGGCGCCGCCCGTGACCCGGGTGTCCGGGCGAAGATCGCGGTGCGCAGCCTCGAGCCGCGCATCGACCCGGTCGGCGCCTGCGTGGGCATGCGCGGCTCGCGCGTGCAGGCCGTGTCCAACGAGATCTCCGGCGAACGCGTCGACATCATCCCCTGGGTGGACAACCCGGCGCAGTTCGTCATCAACGCGATGCAGCCGGCCGAGGTGACCTCCGTGGTCGTCGACGAGGATGCACATTCAATGGACATCGCCGTCACCGAGGATCGCCTCTCACAGGCCATCGGACGCGGCGGCCAGAACGTGCGTCTTGCCAGCGAGCTGACCGGCTGGCGTCTCAACGTCATGTCCGAGCAGGCCGCCACGGAGAAGAGCGAGTCCGAGGCCAAGGAGCTGCGCGACATGTTCATGAAGCAGCTCGACGTCGACGAGGACGTCGCCATCATCCTGGTGCACGAGGGCTTCTCGACCATCGAGGAAATCGCCTACGTGCCGACCAACGAGCTGCTCGGCATCGAGGAGTTCGACGAGGGCATCGTCGAGGAACTGCGCAATCGCGCCCGCGACGTGCTGCTCACCCAGGCAATCGCCAGCGAGGAGAAGATCGACGAGTCGGAACCGGCGGCGGACCTGCTTGAACTCGATGGCATGGACAAGGAACTGGCGTTCGAGCTTTCGGCGCGCGGCGTGCGCACGCGCGACGACCTGGCCGAGCAGTCCCTCGACGAGTTGGAGGGAGTGCCGGGCCTCGATCCGGAGCGTGCCGGCAAGCTGATCATGGCTGCCCGCGCCCACTGGTTCGAGGAAGCCGGGCAGGCCTGACGCAGGACAGAGGTAGACACGCATGGCTGAAGTCACGGTCACACAGTTCGCCGAGGTCCTGAAGGTCCCGGTCGAGAAGCTGCTCACGCAGCTGGAGGAGGCCGGCATCAAGGTTGCCGGCCCCGACGACATGATCAGCGAGGACGCGAAGCTCGAGCTGCTGACGCACCTGCGCAAGGCGCACGGCAAGGACGACGGCTCGGCCGCCCCGCGACGCATCACCCTGAAGCGCCGTGCCCAGTCGGAGATCAAGGTCGCCGCGCCGCTCGGCAAGGCCCGCACCGTGCAGGTCGAGGTCCGTGCCAAGCGCACCTACATCAAGCGCGAGATCCTCGAGGAGAAGGCGCGCGCGGCACAGGAGGAGATCGAGAAGCAGCGCGAGGCCGAGGACGCCGAGAAGCGCGCCGCCGAGGACGCGCAGCGTCGCGAAACGGAGGCCCTCGAGCGGCTGCGCATGGACGAGGAGCAGCGTCGCCAGTCCGAGCAGGCCGAGCAGCAGCGCCTCGAGGCCGAGGAGAAGGCGCGGCTCGCCGAGGAAAAGCGCGTGCGCGACCAGGCGGAGCGCGAGCGTCGCGACCGCGAGGAAAAGGCCGAGAAGGCGCGCCGCGATGCCAAGCCGACGCGCTATGGCCGCGCGGAGCTGCACATCGCCGGTGGACTGTCCTCGAAGCACAAGAAGGGCCGTGCCCGTTCAGGCGGTCGCCGCGCTACCGTGCAGTCCGACCAGCGCCAGGAGTTCCAGCTGCCGACGCAGCCGGTCAAGCGCGAGGTCTCGATCGGCGAGACAGTCACGGTGGCCGAGCTTGCGCAGAAGATGGCCATCAAGGCTCCGGACGTGATCAAGGCGCTCATGAACATGGGCGTCATGGCGACGATCAACCAGCCGATCGACCAGGACACTGCGATCCTGGTGGTGGAGGAGATGGGCCACACCGCGAAGGCGCTCAAGGAAAACCAGGTCGAGGAAGAACTCCAGGCCGGACTGGTGACGACCGGCGAGGAGACTGCCCGGCCACCGGTCGTGACCATCATGGGTCACGTCGACCATGGCAAGACCTCGCTTCTGGACTTCATCCGCCGCACCAAGGTGGCGGCTGGCGAGGCCGGTGGCATCACGCAGCACATCGGCGCCTACCACGTGGAGACGCCGCGCGGTGTCATCACTTTCCTCGACACCCCTGGCCATGCAGCGTTCACCGCCATGCGTGCCCGTGGCGCCCAGGTGACCGATATCGTGGTCCTGGTGGTGGCCGCGGACGACGGAGTGATGCCACAGACCAAGGAAGCGATCCAGCATGCCCGGGCTGCGGGCGTGCCTGTGGTGGTGGCGGTCAACAAGATCGACAAGACCGGCGCCGATCCCGAGAAGGTCCGCTCGGAGCTCGCCAAGGAGAACGTGATTCCCGACAACTGGGGCGGGGACACGATGTTCGTCAACGTCTCGGCGCATACCGGCGAGGGCGTCGAGCAGCTGCTCGAGGCGATCCTGCTGCAGGCCGAGGTGCTCGAGCTCAAGGCCCTGCAGGAGGGCGCCGCCGCCGGCGTCGTGCTGGAAGCGAGCATCGAGAAGGGACGCGGTGCCGTCGCCACCGTGCTGGTGCAGCGCGGCACCCTGCAGGTCGGCGACATCGTCCTCGCGGGCGAGCAGTTCGGCCGGGTACGCGCCCTGTTCGATGAGACCGGGGTGGCCGTGAAATCGGTCGGTCCGTCGCTGCCGGCACAGGTCCTGGGCCTCTCGGCGCCGCCCAATGCCGGCGACGAACTCGTGGTGGTCGAGAACGAGCGCAAGGCGCGCGAAGTCGCCTTCTACCGGCAGGGCAAGTTCCGTGATGTCCGCCTGGCCAAGCAGGCCGGGCAGAAGCTCGAGGACGCATTCTCGCAAATGGGCGAGGAAGGCAAGCAGAGCGTCCAGTTGCTGGTGAAGGCCGACGTGCAGGGCTCGGCCGAGGCGCTCTCCGACGCCCTGACCAAGCTCTCCACCGACGAGGTCGTGGTCAAGGTGATCGCGAGCGGCGTCGGCGGCATTACCGAGTCCGACGTCATGCTGGCGGCGGCCTCCAGGGCGCAGATCATCGGCTTCGATGTCCGGGCGGACGCCGCGGCGCGTGCCGCCATCAAGGAACAGGACGTGGATGTGCGCTACTACAGCGTCATCTACGAGGCCATCGACGACGTTCGCGCCGCGATGACCGGCATGCTGTCGCCGGAGGTCAAGGAGCAGATCGTGGGTCTCGCCGAGGTCCGCGACGTATTCCGCTCCAGCAAGTTCGGCACGGTCGCGGGCTGCCTCGTGGTCGATGGGTACGTGCGCCGCAACAACCCGATCCGCGTGCTGCGCGACAACGTGGTCATCTTCCAGGGCGAGCTCGAGTCGCTGAAGCGATTCAAGGACGATGCCTCCGAGGTACGCGCCGGGACCGAATGCGGCATCGGTGTGAAGGGTTACAACGACGTGCGTGCGGGCGACCAGATCGAGTGCTTCGAGCGGGTCGAAGTCGCGCGCAAGCTGTAGGCCCGGGGGCGAACCGATGCCCAAGGAATATTCCCGGTCGCGGCGGGTCGAGGAGCAGCTCAAGCGGCTGCTCGCCGAACTGATCCGTCGCGAGGTCAAGGACCCGCGGGTCGGACTCGTCACGGTGACGGCCGTCGAGGTCGCGCGGGACCTGACCCATGCCCGGGTCTACTTCACCCCGTTCGCGGGCATCGGGGATGCCAATGCGGCGCTCGAGGCTTTGCGGCATGCGGCCGGCTATCTGCGCCACGAGTTGCGCAAGTCGCTGACCCTGCGGGTGACCCCCGAGCTCGACTTCCGCATCGACGAAAGCGTCGATCGTGCCGCCCATCTTTCAGGCCTCATCTCCGAGGCGGTCGCCGACGACCGGCGCCGCCACGTCGAGGAATCGGAAGGGGAATGAACGCCGCGCGCGTACCGGCGTCACGCCCCAGGGTCGTGTGGCGTGACGTCAACGGCATCCTGCTGCTCGACAAGCCCGTCGGCCTGTCGTCCAACGCCGCCCTGCAGCAGGCCCGGCGGCTGTTCCGAGCCCGCAAGGCCGGGCACACCGGCAGCCTCGACCCGTTGGCGAGCGGCATGCTGCCCGTGTGCTTCGGGCAGGCGACCAAGATTTCCGGGATGCTGCTCGATTCGGACAAGACCTACGAGGTCACCGCCCGGCTCGGCCTGCGCACGTCGACCGGCGACGCCGAGGGCGAGGTCATCGAGCGCGCAGCCGTCCCGCAGCTCGACGATGCCCTCCTGGCGCAGGTGCTTGCAGCGCATACCGGCAGCATCGAGCAGGTGCCGCCGATGTACTCGGCGCTGAAGCACGAGGGGCAACGGCTGTACCAGCTCGCCCGACGGGGTATCGAGGTCGAGCGCGAGGCACGTCAGGTCACCATTCACGAACTCCACCTGATCGACCGGGATGAGCGGCACCTGGGGCTCGAGATTCGTTGCAGCAAGGGCACTTACGTGCGCACGCTGGTCGAGGACATCGCCCGGGCACTGGGCACGGTCGGGCACGTCGCCGCCTTGCGCCGCACCCGGGTCGGTGTCTTCCGGGACGAACGCACCTGGACCCTGGAGGCCCTCGAGGCCCTCGGGCGCGACGAGGGCGAGCCGGGACTCGACCGCCTGCTGCTCGATCCTGATGCTGCCGTGAGCCACTGGCCGGCGGTGAGGCTCGGACCGGCGGAGGAGGCCTACGTCCTGCAGGGCCAGGCGGTCTTCGTGGCCGGTCCGCCCGGGGCGCGAGTGCGGATGTATGGCGCTTCCGGGACGTTCATCGGCGCCGGGCAGATGACGCCCGAGGGCCGGCGGCTGGCACCCGTCCGCATCATGATCGACCTGCCGGGCGCGGCGAACGGGGCGCCATGACGGACCCGTAGCCGGACCCGGTCAGAGCGCTTGAGACGAGCCGCCTGCAAGGTTAGAATGCGCGGCTTCCCAAAGGGTAAGTTACTGAAGTTAAAGAAAGGTCCGCACGCAATGCCACTCAAGACCGAGCAAAAGGCCGAGCTCGTCAACAAGTTTCGCCTCAATGCCAAGGACACCGGCTCACCGGAAGTCCAGATCGCGCTCCTCTCCGAGCGTATCAATGGCCTCACCGGTCACTTCGCCGCGCACAAGGCAGATCACGCCTCGCGCCGCGGGCTGCTCAAGATGGTCGCGCAGCGCCGCCGCCTTCTCGACTACCTGAAGGCGAGCGCCCCAGACCGTTACACCAAGATCGTGGCCGACCTGGGCTTGCGCCGCTGAACAGCGGCGCCCACAGCCCGGCGCCCGCCCGCGGGCGCGCAGCCGACCCGAATACCATGAGGAGCATTGCGTGAGCGTATCCCGCCAGACATTCACCTATGGGGAACACAGCGTCACGCTGGAAACCGGGCGCCTCGCGCGCCAGGCAGACGGCGCCGTACTCGTGACCATGGCCGATACCGTCGTGCTATGCACGGCGGTTGCCCGCAAGAGTGCGGTGCCCGGTCGCGACTTCTTCCCGCTGACCGTCAATTACCAGGAAAAGACCTACGCCGCCGGCCGCATCCCCGGCGGCTTTTTCAAGCGCGAGGGCCGGCCGTCCGAGAAGGAGGTGCTGACGTCGCGCCTCATCGACAGGCCGATCCGTCCGCTGTTTCCTGACGGCTTCTACAACGAAGTGCAGGTCGTGGCGACCGTGCTCTCGGTGAATCCCGACGTCGACACCGACATCCCGGCCATGCTCGGCGCATCGGCGGCGCTCGCGCTGTCCGGACTTCCGTTCCAGGGGCCCATCGCAGCCGCGCGCGTCGGCTACAAGGATGGCAAGTACCTGCTCAACCCGACAGTCAAGCAGACCAAGACCGAGTCCGACCTCGACCTCGTCGTCGCCGGCACGCGCGAAGGCGTGCTGATGGTCGAGTCCGAGGCAAACTGCCTGTCGGAAGAGGTCATGCTCGGCGCGGTGCTCTTCGGGCACCAGCAGATGCAGGTTGCGATCGATGCCATCGACAAGATGGTGGCTGAGGCGGGCAAGCCGAAGTGGGACTGGAAGGCGCCGGAACCGAACGTCGCGCTGAAACAGGCCGTCGCGGCGCAGGCCGAGGCAGGCATGACCGAGGCCTACGGCATCGTCGAGAAGCAGGCGCGCCAGACGCGCGTCTCCGAGGTCAAGGCCGCGGCCCGCGCCGCGCTGTGCGAGGGCGAGAGCCCGGCATTCACCAAGGAAGAGGTCGACGACGAACTGTTCTGGCTGGAGTATCGCCTGGTTCGCGGGCGCATCCTCGATGGCAAGCCGCGCATCGACGGCCGTGACACCCGCACCGTGCGCCCCATCCGCATCGAGGTCGGGGCGCTGCCGCGCACCCATGGCTCG
Source organism: uncultured Steroidobacteraceae bacterium (assembly GCA_964638185.1). Taxonomy (GTDB): domain Bacteria; phylum Pseudomonadota; class Gammaproteobacteria; order Steroidobacterales; family Steroidobacteraceae; genus SG8-30. Next base: position 17,744 of record CAZXAS010000019.1, read on the forward strand.
GCGCTGTTCACCCGCGGCGAGACCCAGGCCCTGGTGACGGTGACGCTCGGCACCGGGCGCGACGCGCAGATCATCGACGCTCTCGCCGGCGAGCGCCGTGAGCAGTTCATGCTTCATTACAACTTCCCGCCGTTCAGCGTCGGCGAGACCGGCATCATGGGCTCGCCCAAGCGACGCGAGATCGGCCATGGCAACCTCGCCAAGCGCGGCGTCATGGCGGTCATGCCCGACATGACCACCTTTCCCTACGTGTTGCGGGTCGTTTCCGAGATCCTCGAGTCGAACGGCTCCAGCTCGATGGCCAGCGTCTGCGGTACCAGCCTCGCGCTGATGGATGCCGGCGTCCCGGTCAAGGCGCCCGCCGCGGGCGTGGCGATGGGGCTCGTCAAGGACGGCGACCGGTTCGCCGTACTGACCGACATCCTGGGCGACGAGGACCACCTCGGCGACATGGACTTCAAGGTTGCGGGTCCGGCGCACGGCATCACCGCCCTGCAGATGGACATCAAGATCACGAGCATCACGCCCGAGATCATGAAGAGCGCGCTCGAGCAGGCGCGCGAGGGCCGGCTGCACATCCTCGGCGAGATGAACAAGGTGCTGGACAAGCCCCGGCCGGAGATGTCCGAGTGGGCGCCGACGATCATCACCATCAAGATCGACCCCGAGAAGATCCGTGACGTCATCGGCAAGGGTGGCTCGGTGATCCGCCAGATCACGGAGGAGACCGGCACCACCATCGACATCGACAACGATGGCACCGTGAAGATCGCGGCGGTCGATGGCTCTGCCGGCCGCGAGGCGGAGCGTCGCGTCAAGATGATCACGTCGGATGTCGAGGTCGGTACGATCTACGAAGGCCGCGTGGCACGCCTGATGGATTTCGGCGCGTTCGTCACCATCCTGCCGGGACGCGACGGCCTGGTGCACATCTCGCAGATTTCCGAGGAGCGCGTCGAGCGCGTCGGCGACAAGCTCAAGGAAGGCGACGTGGTGAAGGTCAAGGTGCTGGAAGTCGACCGCCAGGGTCGGATCCGCCTCAGCATGCGCGGCATGGACTGAACCATCCCGCGTCGCGGCGAAGAAAGGGCACCCTCGTGGTGCCCTTTCTGCTTTTGTGCCTCGTGGCGGTCAGTCCTCGCTGCCGGCCTCGTTCTTGCGTGGCGGCGCGGCTCCCCCGGACATCATCCCGGCGAGCATCTGGTCCTGCAGCGCCTTCCACTGCGCGAGGTTGCGCTCGGCCAGGCTCGCCACCGCAGCAAAGGGTTCCATCCCGACCATGGACCGCATGCGGTCGCGGATCTGCTGCTGCTGGGCCATGAACAGCTTCAGGCTCTGTTCCAGGTAGCTGCCGACGAAACCCTGCATCGCGCCGCCGTAGGCGCGGATGACCTGCGACAGGAAATCCTGCGACATCATCGGCTCGCCTTCGTGCTCCTGCTCGGCGATGACCTGCAGCAGGATGCTGCGGGTGATGTCCTCCTGCGACTTCTTGTCCATGACGACGAATTCGACGCGGTCGAGGACCAGGCGCCTGACATCTGCAAGGGTGATGTACTTGCTCTCCACCGTGTCGTACAGACGCCGGTTCGGGTACTTCTTGATGACTCGGGGTTCGCTCATGGCGCCTCCGTCCGCTGTTCGCGGCGTCGTGCCGGTACGCGACCTGTCGCGGGGCCGGTGCTCGGTCCGGTCCTCTGCCGCGACGGCAGGTCTCTACCTTACCGCCAAATGGTCATGCGACCCAAACCCTGCCTGACTGGCGTCCATCGCCCTTACGCCTGCCAGCCGGGCGGGCGACCAGTGTTCCATGGCCCAGGACCAGATCTCCGCCACGGTCGACCGCTCCAGGGCTTCCGCCGGCGCCTGGCACAGGGCCCGCAGGGCCCCGACCAGCAGCGGTGCTGCACGGCGGGCGTCGAGAGGCACCGTGCGTCGGGATTTCGACAGCTTGGCGCCCCCGGGCTCGGTCAGGAGCGGCAGGTGGCCGTAGGCCGGCGTATCGAACCCGAGCGCCCGCTGCAGCAGGATCTGGCGTGGGGTGTTGTCCAGAAGATCCGTCCCGCGGACCACTTCGGTCACACCCTGGTCGGCGTCGTCGACCACCACTGCGAGCTGATAGGCATGGAACCCATCGCGCCGCCTGACGACGAAATCGCCGACAGCGGCTGCCGGGACCTGCTCGAAAGGCCCCTGGAACTCATCGACGAAGCGCACGGATTCCCCGGGCCTGGTGCGAAAGCGCAGCGCCGGCGGCAATCCGCGCGTGGCCCCCGACGGTGGACAGGTGCCAGGATGAACCGGCTCGCCGTCGCTGCCCCGGGCGAGTTCCGCCAGTTGTCGCCTGGTGCAGGCGCAGGGGTAGGTGAGACCCGCGTCGGCCAGGGTGCTCAAGGCCGACTCATAGAGGCTGGTGCGCCGGCTCTGGTACGTCACCGGGCCATCCCACTCGAAGCCGAACGCCTCGAGTGCATGCAAGATGCGGTCAGCGGCGCCGGGCACCTCGCGCGTACGGTCGATGTCCTCGATGCGGACCAGCCAGCTGCCACCGCGGCAGCGCGCGCTCAGGTAGCTGCCGACGGCTGCGACCAGCGAGCCGAGGTGCAGGTCGCCGGTCGGCGAGGGGGCGAAACGGCCGCGCGGGTGAGCGAAGGCTTCCGTGTCGCGGGCGCCGCGGCGTGCCTCAGCGGTACCAGTCGTCGCGGTCCCCGTACTGCTTCTCGCGCCGCTCACGCCGTTCCTGGGCCTCGATGCACAGGGTCGCGACCGGGCGCGCTTCGAGGCGCTTGATGCCGATCGGCTCGCCCGTCTCGAGGCAATAGCCGTAGCTGCCGTCGTCGATGCGCGAGAGCGCCTCGTCGATCTTGCGGATGAGCTTGCGCTCCCGGTCGCGCGTACGCAGTTCGAGTGCGAACTCCGACTCGAGCGTGGCGCGATCGTTGGGATCCGGCGGATTGGCCGCCTCGTCCTTCATGTGCGTCATGGTGCGGTCGACCTCCATCATGAGGTCGCGCTTCCAGCTGGCGAGGATCATGCGGAAGTGATCGAGCTGCTCGGAGCTCATGTACTGCTCGCCCTTGCGCTCGACGTACGGTCGTACGTTGCGGGGCCCCAGCAGCAGGTTGTGACCGGATTCGCCCTCGTATTCCTCGTCGTCAGCCGGCTGGTACGCCGGCTCGGGCCTGTGGGCCGCATGCACCGCGATGAGGCGGGAGGGACGCGGCACCGGTGCCTCGCGCTTCGCCGCCGCCGCCGGGGTCTTGACCGATTTCGCTGGCTTTGCGGCAGGGGCCTTGGTCGCCGCGGGCGCCGGCCTCGCCTTCGTTTCCGTCTTGGGCGGCTTTGCAGTCTTCGGCTTCGGCGCACTCTTGGCGCGGGCGGCGGCGGGCTTGGCGCTGGAACGCACAGCTGTCGGCTTGCGCTTGGCAACGGTCCCCGTCCGGGCAGCCTTCGGCTTGGCCGTGGCCTTGGGCCTGGCGGCGGCGCGGGCCTTGGCCGGCTTGCGAGCTGGGCGGGTCTTGCCCGGGGCCGCGGATTTCCGGGCCGGTGCAGACTTCTTTGCCGCTGGCTTGCGAGACTTGCTGGCCTTGGCCGCCGACTTCTTTGAAGGCATCAGAGACTCCTGTCCCCGTCGATGGAGCGCCGGATTATATCTGCCGGGAGGGTAGCGTCCAGCGTTAAGCTTCGCTTCCGGCGACAGCGCTCCGGAGGGAGGTCGGCGGCCTCGAATCAGGGCAAAACGACGGGCGCAGGCGGGTTCCAGCCCGGGTCGCGGTGCTCGGCCACGATCGTCGTGTAAATTCCGCCACGGACGTTGAAACGGGCGGTCAGGCGCATGAAACGCGGCGCCGTAGCGGCTGCGAGGTGGGCGAGCACCTCGTTGGTGACGGCCTCATGGAACGCGCCGCGGTCGCGGAACGACCAGATGTACAGTTTCAGCGCCTTCAGCTCCACGCAGCGCGGGCCCGGTACGTACTCCAGCGCCAGCGTGGCGAAATCGGGCTGGCCGGTCTTCGGGCACAGGCAGGTGAATTCCGGGATCTCCATCCGGATCGTGTAGTCCCGTTCCGGCGCGGGATTCGGGAATGTCTCGATTCCGGCGGCAGGCTGGTTGAGTCGTGCCCCGAGTGGCTCGTCGTGGGACAAGGATGGTTCCTGTGCAGTCGTCGTCAAGAGCGGAGCGTTAATCTACACTACGCCGATTCACCGGGCCACGCGCCAGCGCGCGGCCCCTGCCACAGGTGTATGCATCCGGAATGCGTCTTTCAAAGATCAAGCTGGTCGGCTTCAAGTCGTTCGTCGATCCGACCGCCGTCAATTTTCCCGGTAACCTGACCGGCGTCGTCGGTCCCAACGGTTGCGGCAAGTCGAACATCATCGACGCCGTCCGCTGGGTCATGGGCGAGATCTCCGCCAAGCACCTGCGCGGCGAGTCCATGACCGACGTCATCTTCAACGGCTCCGGCGGGCGTAAGCCGGTTGGGACGGCGTCGGTCGAGCTGGTGTTCGACAACTCGGACGGGGCGATTTCGGGCGCCTATGCGAGCTACGCTGAGGTGTCGCTCAAGCGCCAGGTGGCCCGTGACGGCACATCGACCTACTTCATCAACGGGTCGAAGTGCCGGCGCAAGGACATCACGCACTTGTTCCTGGGGACCGGGCTCGGTTCCCGCAGCTACGCCATCATCGAGCAGGGCATGATCTCGCGGCTGATCGAGGCACGCCCGGACGACATGCGTGCTTTCATCGAGGAAGCCGCAGGGATCTCCAGGTACAAGGAGCGCCGCCGGGAGACCGAGAACCGCATTGGCCATACGCGAGAGAACCTGGAGCGACTCAACGACCTGCGCGAAGAAGTGGAAAAGCAGATCCGGCACCTGCAGCGTCAGGCCGGCATCGCGCGCCGGTTTCGCGAATACAAGGAACGTGAGCGCCAGTTGCACGCCGAGACGCTGGTGCTGCGACTGAATGCCCTGGAAGGAGACGTCACCGGCAAGGAGACGCTGGCGCGCGAGCGGGACATCGCGATGCAGGCGGCGCTGGCCGGCCTGCGGGCGGTCGAGAGCGAGATCGAGCGGGCGCGCGCGCTGCATTCCGAGCGCGGTGACGCGCTGGCCGCCGTACAGGGCCGCTATTACGAAGCCGGCGCCAGCGCCACGCGCATCGAACAGGCGCTGCAGCATGCGCGCGACCTGCGCCAGCGGCAGCAGGGCGACCTTGAGGGTGTGTCCCAGGGACTGGTCGAGTCCGGTGCACTGCTGGCACGTGACCAGCAGCAGGTCGACGAACTCGAGGCTGCGCTCGACCTCGCGGCGCCGGAACTCGATGCCGCACGCCTGGCCGAACAGGCGTCGTATGACGCGCTGCGCGCGGCCGAGCAGGCGATGCAGGACTGGCAGGCGCGCTGGGAGGAGTTCAGCGCCGAGGCGGCCGAGGCGTCGCGCAAGACCATGGTCGAACGGACCCGCATCGAGCAGCTCGAACTCGGCCTCAATCGCCTGCTGTCGCAGCGCGAGCGCATGGAGTCCGAGCGAGCCGCACTCGCGACCGTCGATCTGCAATCGCAGCTTGCGGCACTCGAGTCCGACGAGACCGCCATCCGCATGCGCGCCGAGGAGTCCCAGCAGACACTCTCGGAGACCCTCGATCGGCTGCAACAGGCGCGCGTCGCCGAGAAGTCGCTGGCGACCGAGCTCGACCATGCGCGTGGCGGGTTGCAGCAGTCGCGCGGGAGACTGGCCTCGCTCGAGGCCCTGCAACAGGCGGCACTCGGCCAGGCCAGGGGCAAGATCGTCGATTGGCTGGCCGGGCAGGGGCTGGCCGGCCGCCCGCGGCTGGCACAGCAGCTGGACGTCGAGCATGGCTGGGAGCGGGCGGTCGAGACCGTCCTGGGCGGCTACCTGGAAGCGATCTGCGTCGACGGGCTCGATGCGGTGTCGGAGCTGGTCGCAGGCATCGACAACGGCTCGATCACCTTCCTGGCAAGCGGCGACACTGCGCCCGTGAGGGGCTCGAGCCAGGGTCTCGCGGCGCACGTGCGCGGCCCGGATGCGGCACGCTCGCTGCTCAACGGCATCATCGCGGCCGAGACGCTGCAGCAGGCGCTGCACGCGCGAAGCGGTCTGCAGGCCGGCGAGTCCATCGTGACTCGCGACGGTGTCTGGATCGGTCCCAACTGGCTCCGCGTCCGGCGTGACGAGGACGCGCGGGCAGGCGTGCTCGAGCGCGAGCAGGAGCTCCGCGGCCTGCGCGACGGCACCAAGGCGGCCGAGTTCCGCATTCGTGAACTCGAGACTGCACTGGAGGCGGCACGCGAGTCCCTCCACGAACTCGAGCGCGGTCGGGAGGAACTCCAGGCTACCGTCAACCGCCTGCATCGCGAGCATGCAGGCTCGCGCGGTCAGCTCGATGCACTCCGGTCCCGTGCCGAGCAGGCGGCGCAGCGCCTCGCCGCACTCGCGATCGACCGCGAGCGTGCCGACACCGAGGTCAGGACGGACGAGCAGGAGACTCGCGAGGCGCGCCAGCGGCTCGAGTCCGGACTCGCCGTGATGCAGCAACTCAATGACCGGCGCGGCCCGATGGAACGGGAGCGCGACGAGTTGCGCGCACGGCTCGACGACGCCAGGCGTCAGGCCCAGGCGGACGTTGCTGCGGCCCAGCAGGTCGCGATCCGGGTCGAGTCGCAGCGCTCGACCCTGGGCTCGATCCGTACCAGCCTGGAGCGGGTGCGTGCCCAGGTGCAGCAACTGGAGGCGCGGCGCACCCATCTGGAAAGCCAGCTACAGGGCGGCGATGCGCCCATCAGGGAGCTCGAGCAGCAACTTCAGCAGGCGCTGTCGGCACGTCTCGAAGTCGAGAAGGAACTGACCGAGGCGCGCCGCGCGCTGGACGAGGCCGATGCGACCGTGCGTGAGTTCGAGCATCAGCGGGCGTCACGGGAAGCGGAGGTCACCGCGGCGCGCGAGGAGCTCGAGTCGGTGCGAATGATGGTGCAGGAGATTCGCGTGCGTCGCGAGTCACTCCTAGAGCAGTTCGCGGCGACGCGGATGGATCTCGACGCCGTGAGGGCCGAGCTCGCACCCGACGCATCCGTGGAGGGATGGGAGCAGGAGCTGTCGGAGGTCCAGGGAAAGATCGAGAGGCTCGGCGCCGTCAATCTCGCCTCGATCGACGAGCTCAAGGAGCAGAGCGAGC
>CAZXAS010000020.1:0-24429 GCA_964638185.1 uncultured Steroidobacteraceae bacterium
CCCGACCTGGTGTTCCTGGACATCGAGATGCCCGGCCTGTCCGGCTTCGACGTGCTCGGGCAGGTGCCGAGCGAGTCGCTGCCGATGATCGTCTTCGTCACCGCGTACGACCGCTACGCGATACAGGCCTTCGAGGCCCGGGCCCTCGACTACCTGCTGAAGCCGGTCGACGAGGAGCGCCTGCGCCAGGCGCTGGATCACGTGCGGGAGGAGATCGCGACGCGGCGGGCGGCCGGTCAGCGCGACCGGCTGATGCAGCTCATGGCGGACTTGAAGGGCGCCAGCGAACTGCCGGAGGCGACGCTCGAGGAACTGGCCGAGCAGGACGCGCCGCAGGCCCGCCGCATCCTGGCCGTCCGCCAGGGCAAGGACGTCGTGTGCATACCCGTGGCGGAGATCGACTGGATCGACGCCGCCGGTGACTACATGTGCGTCCATGCCGGGGGCGCGACCCACATCCTGCGTGGCACGATGAAGAGCCTCGAGGACCGCCTGGACCCGGCGTGCTTCCAGCGCGTGCATCGCTCGACCATCGTCAACCTGTCGCGCGTACGGCGCCTGCGCGCCCACATCAATGGCGAGTACTTCCTCGACCTCGACGGTGGGCAGGAACTCAAGCTGTCGCGGACCTACCGCGACCGCCTCGATCACCTGATCGGCGCGGGGCGCCGCGTCGGCTGATCCAGGGCGGCGCCGTCAGGCCGCCGCCGCCCCGGCCACCGCCGCACCGACGCGCGTCGCCGCCGGCACCTCCACCAGGCGCCCGTTCTTCACGTCGTAGTAGTAGCCGTACACGGGGATGGAGCCAGGGACCAGCGGATGGCGCCGGATGCGCTGTACGTCGTCGACGACGCTCTGTTCCAGGTCGCGGAATGTCAGCCAGCGGAGGTAGCGTCCCTCGACCGAGCCACCGCCGCCGGGGTCCTTCCAGCCGGCGGGCGTGTAGCTCGCCGTCGCCAGGCTGCTCGCGAGCAGGTCGCCCATGACGGTGTCGTCGAACAGCGCCATCCCGCAATCGGTGTGGTGGACCACGAACCACTCGCGGGTGCCGAGCAGCTTGTAGGAGATGACCAGGGAGCGGATGGCGTCTTCGCTGGCGCGACCGCCGGCGTTGCGGATGACGTGTGCGTCGCCCTCGGCGAGCCCGGCATATTTCGCCGGGTCCAGCCGGGCGTCCATGCAGGTGAGGATGGCGAAGCGGCGGGCCGGCGGCAGCGCCAGCTTGCCGCGGTCGCCGAAGTTGCGCGCGTACTCGTCGTTGGCGGCGAGCACCGCCTTCCTGACGTCGCTCATGGGGATTCCTCCGTTGCCGTGCAGTGTGGCCAGACTAGGTCCGGGCCGACAGGCGGGCCAATGCCGGTTTGGAATCTGGCAAGACCCGCCGGTGAGGTCGCAGGGCGGCGCCGCATGGCGGCCCGGAGGAGGCCGCCATGCGGGTGGCGGGGAGATGCCGGCGGCCGTGCCGCGACGGCCGGAACGCGGCTACTGGACGTTGATCTGGATCGGCTTCACCGGCTGCACCTTGGGCACGCGCACGGTCAGCACGCCGTCGCGCGATTCCGCGCGGATGCGATCCGCCTCGGTGTTGTCCGGCAGGACGAGGCTGCGCGCGAAGGTGCCGTGGAAGCTCTCCTTGCGGTGCAGCTTCTCGTTGCTGTCCTCCTTCTCGTAGCGGCGCTCGCCCTTGATGGTCAGAACGTTGCCATCGAGCGTCACCTGCACGTCGTCCTTCTTGACGGCCGGGAGCTCGGCCCGGATGACATACTCGCTGTCGGTCTCGGCCACGTCGACCGAGGGCGACCAGTCGACCGCCTGCGCCGGATCGCTGCCCTGCGAGCGGCCGAGATAGCCCCGGTAGGGCCGGTTGAAGAACTCTTCGAAGTCCCGGAAGGGATCCCAGCGAACGATGCTCATGGTGTCCTCCACGTCGGTTCCAGGCGGGCGCTCCCGCCGATGGGGCAGACGTGGGGACCCCGGACGCCGGATTCAAGCCCGGCACGGAATGTCCCCTTCCGCATGGTCAGAAGCTGAACCGCACCCCGATGCCGTAGGTGGTGGCGTCGTCGCCGATCTCGGCCTCCAGGCCGGCCGCGAAGGCCTCGGTGAAGTGGTAGCGGCCGGCGGCCACGAAGGTGGTGTCGTCACCGGAGTCGGACAGGTCGACGTAGCGCAGCGCGCCCTCGAGCTCGAGCTTGTCCATCACCCAGCCGCGCATCCCGGCGGCAAGACCGAAGCCGTCGTCGTCGGCACTGAAGCCGCCGCCGCTGGCTTCGGCGGACACGTACGAGATCTTGCCGTACACGTCCAGGGTCGGCGAAACGTGCCAGGCATAGCCGCCGCCCAGTTCATAGGTCTCCAGGTCGATGTCGAACGGGCCGAAGTCCGCTCCCTGGTCCGCGTAGGAGGCGAAGATGAACACGTCGTCGGTGATGCCGAGCGAGCCGCGCAGCGCGAGGCCGTCGAGGTCCTCGCCAATCCCGTCCGGGTCGGTGTTGACGTAGGCCACGTCGACGTACGTATAGCTGAAGTCGCCAGCCTGGGCAGCAAACGGACAACCGAGCACCGCAGCCGCGAGGACTGCACCTGATACCTTGCGCATGTGAACTCCTGTTTATGGCCCTCGATGCATTGAGGCCATGAGGTCGGTAGGGGTGCCTGATCCAGGGGGAAAGACCAGACGGGCCGGGATTATATTCCGGCCGGCGGACGGCCGCACGATGGAGCCGACGTCAGGCGGCGACACCCCGCGACGGAGTCGTTCAGGCGCCGGGGGCAGGTGTGCACTGCATCATCGACCGGCGCCCGCCCGCGGGCGGGCGGATCGACCGGGATCCCGGCGCGATCGCATGCCGGCGGCAGCACGTGGCAGTGCTGCCGCCGGCAGAGGCCAGCGCGATCAGTCCGGGAGGATGACGCTGTCGATGACGTGGATCACGCCGTTCGAGGCCGCGATGTCGGTCGCGGTCACGGTGGCGCCGTCGATCATCACCTTGCCGTCTGCGACCTTGATGTCCGCCGCCTGGCCATTCACGGTGGTCGCGCTGGTGAGCTTCACCACGTCGCTGGCCATGACCTTGCCAGGGACCACGTGGTAGGTCAGCACGGCGACCAGCTGGTCCTTGTTCTCGGGCTTGAGCAGGGACTCGACCGTGCCGGCCGGCAGCTTCGCGAAGGCCGCATCGGTTGGCGCGAACACGGTGAACGGACCGTCGCCCTTCAGGGTCTCGACGAGACCGGCGGCTTCGAGCGCTGCGGCGAGCGTGCCGAAGCTGCCGGCGGCGACGGCGGTGTCGACGATGTCCTTGGACGACTTCCCGTACTGCCCCGCGATCGCCGGCAGGGATGCGAGCGATGCGGCGGCGACCAGGGCCGCGACCGGCAGGATGAACGAGCGCTTGAACGTAGTGGTGATGGAATGCATGGGTGTCTCCGTGATCTACAGGGGAGTGATGCGCCGCAATGACGGCGTCACCCGATCATTCGCGCTGGCACGTTGCGCGGTTTCGGAGATCCGGGAGAATCACGCCGCGGAGGCCGTCCACGGCCTCGCGGCGCCTTCGGTTGTCCCTCGTGCGTGGATTCAAACAGGCGCCATCAGACGAAGCCGAGATTGCGCTCCGCGAAGTTGCCGAGGTTCGGCAGCACCAGGTCGAGCTCGGCATCGGCCAGGCCGAACCAGCTGAGCAGCGTCGCCGCGTACTGGTCCACCGACCGGGTCGGAATGATGCGCCCGCCCGTCGCGTCGTCCGGGCCGCCGATCTCGAGCCGCGGCATCGTGCCGTAGATCTCGCGCCCGGCGACGCTGCCGCCCAGCACCAGCTGGTGCGCGCCCCAGCCGTGGTCGGTGCCGTCGCCGTTGCTCGTCAGCGTGCGACCGAAGTCGGACTGGGTGAAGGTCACCACGTCCTGTGCCACGCTGAGTTCGGTGAGCGCGGCGTGGAACGCCGCCATGCTGTCGCTCACGTCGCCGAGCAGGTCCGGCTGCAGCTGGTTCTGGTTGTCGTGTGTGTCGAAGCCGCCGGCCGCCACCAGGAACACCTGGCGCCGCATCTGCAGCCGGTCACGCACCGCGATCAGCCTGGCCACTGCCTCGAGCTGGCCGGCGAGCGGACTCGCGGGGAAGACGGTCGTGATCGGCGGCGCGTTGTCGAGGGCGGCGTTGGCGATGTCGGCGAGGTCGAGCGAGCGCTGCTGCACCGCCGTGAGCGCGCGGGTGATCGGGCTCGGATAGCCGAGCGCGAGCAGCCGCTCGAACATGGCGCGCCGCTCGGCGTACAGGCCGGCCTGCGGGTCGGTGAGCACCACGAAGTTGGGCGCACCAGTCTCGCTGATGGCATAGGGCGCGCCGTCCGCACCGATCTGGAACACCGTCGTGCCGGCGAGCGAGATGTTGAGCGGCAGCATCTGGCCAGCCACGCTCGGGCCGAGCAGGTCGGCGGTGCGGCCCGCCCAGCCGGTCCGCAGTTCCATCATTCCGCGCGCCGTCTGCCACTGGTCCTGCTGGTCGTTGTGCGAGAACAGCTGCGGCGGCACCGGTACGGACTTGTCGAGGAACTCGTCCCGGGTGATGGGCTGCACCAGCGGACCGGTGTTGGCGACGATCGCGAGTTCGCCGGCGTCGAACAGGGGCTTCAATGCCGACAGCCGCGGATGCAGTCCGTACTGGGCGCCGTCGGGTGTCAGCGGCGAGATGGGCAGCAGCACGTCGCGGTCGATGGCGAGGTTCTGGCGCGACGTGGCATAGACGTCGTACTCGGCCTGGCTGCGCGGCACCACCATGTTGAAGGCGTCGTTGCCGCCGAACAGGAATACGCATACCAGCGCGCGGTAGTCGTTGAAGTCGGCGCGCGCCGCGCGCGGCAGGCCGAGTGTCGCCCCGGCGAGGCCGAGCCCGGCCGCCTGCAGGAAGATGCGCCGGTCGAGCCGCGTGCCCGTCCTGGTCCTGGTATTCATGTCATGTCACCTCAGTACGGCGTATTCGGGCGAGGTCACCACCCCGTGGATGGCCTCCGCGGCGCGGGCGGCGGCGAGATTGGCGGGGATGAGCTCCACCATGTCCACGAGTTCCGCGCGCAGCTCCGCCGACAGCGCTCCGCCGGTGAGCTTGCCCGCGACCTCATCGACGAGTCGCGGCGCGTCGGCCGCGATGGCTTCCTCGGCGGACAGGTCGATGAAGATGTCGTCGGGCCTGAGGCTCGTGTTGCTCGAGTTGTAGACGAAGGTCCAGAACGCGAGCAGGTTGGCAAGGTTTGCCGTGGTGGTCTCGGTGGTGATCTCCATCTCCGGGGCGACGAGCCCGAGGCTTCGCATCTCGCCGGGCGGGGCATAGTCCGGGCGGTAGAAGTTGAACACCGACGGTGCGCGCAACGGGCCCTGGCCGATGAGGAAGTCGACCGCACCGAGCGGGTAGCGGCCGCTCTGCGAGCGTGCGTCGAACGCGCGCCACAGCGCCACGATCCGTACCAGTGGTTCCTCGAGCTTGCCGGGGCCGCCGGCGGGCGGCTGGCGCGCCTCGCTGTCGAGCAGCACCGCACGCACCACGGCCGCGAGATCGCCACGCACCCCCGCGCCATTGTCGTCGAAGCGCGCGGCGACCCGGGCGACGTAGGCGGGCGACGGATTGCTGGTGACCAGTCGCTGGATCAGCTGCCGGCCGATGAACGGCCCGACGTTCGGGTGCTCGAAGATGTTGTCGAGCGCCGCCTCGAGATCGGTGCGTGCGTCCTGCCCGGCCGGCAGCACCGTCCCGCCGAGGAGCGTCTTGGGCTCGCGGTCATGCAGGAACTCGACCGGCTCCATCGGCCGCTCGAAGTCGAAGGTCGGCCTGCCTGCCTGGAGGCTGCCGGCGAACACCCAGCCGGTGAAGACGTGCGCGAAACCCTCGATGATCGCCTGGTCATAGGTCGGGAGTGGCTGGCCTTGCGCGTCCGTGCGCACGCTGCCGTCGGCGTTGAGCTCCACCAGCCCGATCGTGAACAGCTGCATCAGTTCGCGCGCGTAGTTCTCGTCGGGACGGATGTTGCGTGCCGGGTCGGGCTTCTGGTTGCCGAGCATCGACAGGTACACGCCCATGGCCGGGTTGAGCGTGACCTGCTCCATCAGCTCGCGGAAGTTGCCGAAGGCGTTGCTCGCGAGGATGTCGTAGTAGGTCGACAGGGCGAGCGGGAACTGGGCGAGGCCGCTGCGCTCGCTCACCACCATCACCTGCGACAGCGCGAAGGCGACGCGCTGGCGCAGCTGGTCGGGTCCGGCGACCGCATACCGCGTCCAGGCCTCGAGGCGCTGCTGCTGCGTCGGCGTGGCCGACAGGCCCTTCAGGTACGGCGTCTGCAGCGAAGCCGGCATGGCGATCTGCTGATCGATCCAGGCCGCGTAGCCGTCGCGCACGACGCGATCGATCTCCGCGGTGGTCGGGCCGAAGGACGCCTGGCGCAGGAAGCGCGCGGCATCCGCCGTGCCGATCGCGGGTGGCGGTGGCGGGGGTGGGGGCGTCACGCCGCCACCGGATCCGCCGCCCGAGCCGCCCCCGCAGGCGGCGAGCACCGCGGCCAGGGCGAGGACCGGCAACCTGCGCATCATGGCGAGTCCTCCTCGACCGTCACCTTCGCCAGGTAGGCCACCTGCTCCGGTGACAGCTGGTTCTTGATGTTGATGAGCATCTCGAGCCAGGCGCGCTTCTTGCGGTTCTCGGCCTCGAACACGCGCTCGGCGCGCTCGAGCACCGCCTCGCGGTCGACCGGCAGCTTGCCGATCTCCTCCTGCACCTCGAGGCCCGCTTCCATGATGTCCCAGTCGACCGTGGCGATCTTGCCCTGCAGGCCGGTCAGTTCCGCCCGGATCGCCTTGCGCTGCGCGTCGCTCAGCTTGAGCGCGGCCTGGTGTTTCATCACGACGTCGGGCGGGAAGAGCTTGCCCTGCAGCCATTCGCCCTTGTCCTCGGCGCGGGCGCCCAGGGACAGGGCGGACATCAGCACCACGACCAGGATCTTCGATGCGTTCACAGGAGAGTCTCCTCGGGAATCAGCGGGTACTCGATGAGCGGCAGGCCGGGGAATCCGGCCACCGGGGCGCTGGGCACCTGTTCGAGCCAGCGGTCCGTCGGCGTGCCGGATGCATGGGCGCCCGTCACCGCGAGCGCGAGGCGGTAATCGTCCTCGGGGCTCGGTGCGCGCGCGAGGTGCACGACCACGGCGGCGGCCGCGAGCGCGGCGCATGCGGCCACCGGCGCGAGCCAGGTCCGGTGCGTCGACGACCGCCTCGCGCGGGCGCGCGTCCAGAGGTGGTCGAAGGCCGGGACGGCGCCGGACTCGGATGCCGCCAGGGCATCACGCAGGGCTGAATCGAGCCGGGACGACGGTTCGCGCGCGACGTTCACGGCGCAAGGTCCCCGAGCGCGTCGGCGAGTGCGCGCTTGCCGCGGTGATAGTGCGTGCGGGCCGATCCGGTCGAGACTCCCATGACTGCCGCGGCCTCCTCGACCGTGAACTCCCGGTAGATAACGAGCTCGAGCACTTCGCGTTGACGCCGGGGCAGTGCGGCGAGGGTGGCGAGGACGCGCCCGCGGGTGAGCGTGTCCGCGGTCCGGGCCTCAGGGCCGGGCGTGTCGTCGGCGGCGTCGCCCTGCGCCCAGGTCGCGAGCAGCCGTGCCCAGCGCGAGACGCTGCGGCGCCGCTCGCGGGCGACACGGGCGATGACGCCGTAGAGGAACGTGCGCAGCGAGGACTTCCCGCCGAAGCGGGCGGAGCCGTCGAGGATTCGTTCGTAAGTGACCTGCAACACGTCTTCCGCCTCCGCCCGCTGGCCGCGGCATTGCCTGAGCGACCAGAAGAATGCCTCGCGATGGAGCGCCTCGAGCGCCGCCGGCGTCACCTCGGGGTTGCCCGGCAGTGGCAGCTCTCGGTCCATGCGTGTGGTGAGTGACGCCATCCGGCCATCTATATGACACAGCTCACGCGGGCCGGGGCGGGCTCCGGGCGCGGCCTCACGCTGGTCATCGGCCTGACATATCTCCGACCTGTGACACAGGTCGCGAGACGCCGACGCCCGGGTCCGCTACGGTTCCACCCAGACGCCGATCGCCAGCGATCGACGACCTGCAATGACGCGAGGGAGTGAGTCGAATGGGAAATCCTTACGACACCGCCGGCGACCGGGTCTCGGTCCTCGGCCCGACACTGCGCTTCAAGGGCGAGTTGTCCGCTGACGAGGACCTCGTGATCCACGGCCAGGTGGAGGGCTCGATCGGGCCATCGCCGCGCGTCACCATCGGGCCCGAGGCCAAGGTCAAGGCGGACATCCGCGCGGGCATCGTGGTCGTCGAGGGATCCGTCGAGGGCGACCTGCACGCCGAGTCGGCCGTCGTGGTACGCGACAAGGCCACGGTGCGCGGCAACATCGAGGCGCCCGCGGTCAACATCGTCGAGGGCGCGAACTTCAACGGCAGCGTGTCGATGACGACGCGGCGCGAAGCGCGCGTCGAACCGGTCGTTGAGACCGCGACGTCGCCGCTGACCGGCACCAACGACTGAGCAGGGAGTGGCCAGCATGTGGAACCGTGACCGCTCCGCCCGTCTGTGGCAGGAGAAGCCGACGACCGACGTTTTCGACGTGCCGGTGCAGCCGCCGGTATTCGATCACTCCGCGGATCCGGCGGAACCCGCGGCCGATGCCGAATCGACGCCCCAGGCTGCCGCTGCGCCTCCGCCGGTCGCGCGCCCGGTGACCAAGGGCTCGGTGCTCGGGCCGTCGCTGCGATTCAAGGGCGAACTCGTCGCCGACGAGGACCTCGTCATCCAGGGCCACGTCGAGGGCTCGATCCTGCATACGCGCAGCCTGACCATCGGCACCGACGGGCGCATGTCGGGCGACATCCGGGCGCGGCGCATCACCGTCGACGGCCACGTCGAGGGTGACCTGTACGCGCTCGAGTGCGTGACCGTGCGGGGCACGGGACATGTGCTCGGGAACATCTTCGCGCCACGCGTGGCGCTCGCCGACGGTGCGAGCTTCAACGGCCGCGTGGACATGGATCACGCCCCGACGGTGCCCAAGGCGACACGGCGCGGTGGCCAGAGTGGCGAAGCCGGGCCGGAACTGACCGCCGAGGAAGTCGGCAAGCTCCTGAACGGGGGCCGCTGAGGCCCCCGGATCCCCGCCGGACCACCACGCCCGCCGGCAGCGGCGGGCCGACGACCCCGCGACAGTCTTGACTGTTATGGTGTGCTAATACACCATATGTCCATGACGATCGCAGTGCGGGGAGCACGTCGATGAAGGTCAAGTTGCTGACTGTCGCCCTGGCGGCCCTCCTGGGTGCCGCGGGCCTGGTGGCGGGTGCCGTCGCCGCTGAATCGACCCCGGCGGCGGGTCCGCCCGCCGTCATCGAGGCGGCCCTCGCCGGGGCCGAACGCGACACCGCGGACGGCTGGGCCTTCCGCCGGACGCGCACCACGCGCGCAGGCGGCGATCTCGCCGAAGTCACGGTCACGCGCTTCGATCCCGCCCGGCCGGCCGGGGAACGTTGCACCGAGGCCGAGCTCGATCTGGCCACCGACGACACGGGTGCCGGCGAGGAACGACCCTGCGAGGAGGTCCCCGAGCGGCCGCTCTATGGTGAGTTGCGCGAGCTTCTGCTCGACGCGCACTACGAACCGCTGTCGGCGACCGACGAGGTGGCGCAGTTCCGCATCCGGCCCGGCGATGAGACCCGTGGCTTCAAGATGGGCGGGGTGGACGTTCAGCTCGAGGACGGCGACGCCAAGCGACTCATAGGCAGCGTCAGCGTGCGACTCGTCGGGGACGGGGCGCCCTACGTCGAGCAGGTGCTGCTCGCGCTCGAGGAGCCCGCCGGCAAGCGCGCGGCGCGCCTGTCGCGGCTCGACATCGAGTATCGCTACGCACCCGACCCGGCGACGGGCGTGAAGCTGATCAGGTCCTTCGACGTCGGGCTCGACCTCACGCTCTTCGGCATGTTCAACGTATCGACCGACGTGCAGATGGCTTTCGACGAGTATCGCCCGGCGGCGCCCTGAGCGGTTGACAGCGCCGGCCGCACGCCCTTAACTGCAGGCTCCTCGCACTGGGCAGCGGCAGCGCGGTACGCACCATGACGGCAAACATCAAGTCGGAAACGGTCCTCTACACGGCGGGTGGCGCCAACCTCGTCGGCTACCTGGCCTGGGACGCCTCACGCACCGGGAAGCGTCCGGGCGTGGTGCTCTTTGGCGAGTGGTGGGGCCTCAATGACTACCTCAAGCGCCGTGCGCGGGAAGTCGCCGCGCTCGGCTACGTGGCGCTCGCCGCCGACATGTACGGCGACGGCCGCGTCGCCGCCGATGCGGCCGAGGCCGGCCGGCTCATGAACGGGTTGTTCGCCGACATGCCGGGCACCAATGCACGCATCAGCGCGACCATCGATCACCTCGCCCGGCATCCCGATGTCGATCCGGCGCGCGTCGGCGCGATGGGCTACTGCCTCGGCGGCGCCCTCTCGCTGCACGCGGCGCGGCTCGGCCTGCCGCTTGCCGGGGTGGCGAGCTTCCATGGCTCGCTGGGCAAGACCCACGCCGCGCGCCCCGGTGAATTCAAGGCGCGGGCACTGGTGTGCCACGGCGCCGACGACAGCCTGGTGTCGGCCGAGGAACTGGATGGCTTCCGCAAGGAAATGGCGGACCTCGGCGTGGACCTCGATTTCGTCAGCTACCCGGGGGCCAAGCACGGTTTCACCAACCCGGATGCCACGGAGAACGGCAGGAAGTACGGCCTGCCGCTCGCGTACGACGAAGCGGTCGACCGGCAATCCTGGGCGCGCATGAAGGCGTTCTGGGCCAGCACGTTTGCCTGAGGCGCCGATGGCGAGGAGGACCCGGCGATGATCACCTTCCTGCTGTGGCTGCTGCTCTTCGTGGTCGCGTGGCCACTCGCGCTGCTGGCGCTGGTGCTGTACCCGCTGGTGTGGTTGCTGCTGCTGCCGTTCCGGCTGCTCGGCATCGCGGTCGAGGGCGTGTTCGCATTCCTGCGCGCCGTGGTCATGCTGCCGGCGAGGGTGCTCGGCGGCGCGCGCTAGCAGGCGCCGGCGCGACGAAGCCCCAGGGAGCGCCCTGGCAGCGCCCCTGGGGATGCGGCCGTCATCGCGGCTCGCCGACCGTGCTCAGAACTGAAGCTGCACGCCGGCGACCGCATTCCAGGAATAGATCTCGTTCTCGGCCAGACGCCTGTTGCCGTTCAGCATCCTGAGCGGTTCGTCGGTCAGGTTCAGGAACTCCACGAAGGCCTTCCAGCCGCCGGCGAAGGCGTAGCTCATCTTGAAGTCGAGCTGCGTGCGCCCATCGATGTAGAGGTCCTGCGTGGCGTCGTCGGCGACCTCCTCCAGGTATTCGGACCGATAGGCGAGGGCGAGGCGCGCCTCGAACCCGCTCTTCTCGTAGTAGAGCGCGACGTTGCCGATGTTGTCGGGCTGCAGGAAGAACGGCAGGTCGTCGTCGCGGCCGAACACCGTGGCCTCGCTGTCCGTCCAGGTGTAGTTGAGTGACATGCCGAAGCCGTCGAATGGCGACGGCAGCGCCGTGAACTGCTGCTGCAGGTTGAGCTCGACGCCGAGGATCTCGCCGCTCTCTGCGTTCGTCGGACGGGCGATGGACAACTCCGAGAAGAACCGGCCTTCGTAGAAGTCGTCCTCGATCTCGGTGACCTGCGTGTAGATCGGGTTGTCGATGTCCTTGTAGAAGATCCCGACCGACACCAGGCCCGCCGGCCGCAGGTACCACTCGAAGCTGAGGTCGAAGTTCATCGACTCGAGCGGGTCGAGGTCGGGGTTGCCCTCCGCGACGCTGCCCTCGAATCCGCCGTTGCCGTCGGGGTCGATCTCGAATTCCCGCAATGGCACCAGGCTCTCGTAGGCGGCCCGGCCGATGGTATTGGTCCACGCGGCACGCACGACGATGTCCTCGCGCGGCGCGTAGCGCGCCTGCAGGCCGGGCAGGTAGTTCGTGTACTCGTTGTCGCCGCGGCGGAAGGGCGAATCCGGCAGCAGGTCGCCGTCCTCGAACACCAGGTCGAAGGCACCGTACTCTGCCTCGGTGCGCTCGACGCGGACCCCGCCGACGATCGACCAGCGATCGAGATCGACACCGGCCATGAGATAGGCGGCGGTGATGTCCTCGCTGACCTCGTAGTCCGAGGCGAGCGATTCCTCGAGGCTGTCGCCATCGGAGACCTCGAACAGCGCCGTGTCGCGGGCGAACACGGCCTCGGATGCGCCGTAGTCGACCTGCGGGCCGAACGGGTAGTACGGACGCACGCTGTCGAGGAAGCTGGCGCGACCGGGCTTCGACACCTGGTCGAGCGTCAGGTCGCCGTCATAACCGTCGTAGATGGTGCCGGTGGCGTCGCTCTCCTTGTCACGTCCCGTGAACTTGGCGCCGACCTTCCAGTAGCCCGGTGCCTCGCCGACGTAGACCTCGCGCCTGAGGTCGAGCTGCGCACTTACCAGTTCCTCGGTGACGATCTGCCCGCTGCGGGCAACCTCGTTGAACTCGTAGCCGGTGTCGTCCTGGAACGGTGCCCCGCCGTCGACGTTCCAGAAGAAGTTTGAGGTGTCGTAGCTCGCCGGGAAGACGTCCGCGGTCTCGAAGCTCCACTCGTTGTCGAAGGGGGTGTCCTGCTCGGCCTCGCCGTAGCCGACGCTGCCGGCCAGCATGTAGGGGCCGAAGTAGTACTCCCCGCCGAGCGTCGTGTTGAGGATGGACTGCTTCTCGCGCCGGTACTTCACCTGGCGCGATGCCTCGGCCTCGGTGAACGTTCCCGAGGTGGACGTCTGGCCGAGCAGGTCGCCGTTGCGGTAGTCGATGACGGCTTCCTGGCGTTCCTCGGTGTCCTGGAACTCGTTCCAGAGGTTGCGCCAGTACAGCTTCAGCTGGTCGTTCGGCCGGTACTCGAGGTTGGCCACGATTCCGGAGCGGATGCGCTCGAGCTCGTAGTCGCGCAGCACGAACTCGTCCGGGATCAGGAAGCCGTTCTCGTCTTCCCACTCGGCCCCGCCCTGGATGTTTTCGGAGGCGTAGGTGCGCGTGGAGTAGCTGCCCGACAGAACGAGTCCGAACTGCTCGTCCGCGCCGAAGCGGCGGCTGTAGGCGAGGTTGCCGCCGAACGGCGACTCGCCATTGAGGTCGTAGTAGCCGACGTCGGCCGCCGCGGTGACCTGCTGCTGCGCGGCGTGATCGAAGGCACTCGGGGTCACCAGGTTGACCGTTCCGCCGATGGCATTGCCGTCCATGTCCGGCGTGACGGTCTTGGTCACCTCGAGCCTGCCGAGGAGTTCAGTCGGGATGGTGTCGAGCGCGATCCGGCGGCTGTCGGCTTCGGGCGCACCGATCGTCTGGCCGTCGATCGTGACGTTGTTGAGTCCGGCGTCGATGCCGCGCACGGTCACGTAGCGGCCTTCGCCCTGGTCGATGCTGATCGAGACGCCGGCGACGCGCTGCAGGGCCTCCGCGGCATTCTGGTCCGGAAGCTTGCCGGCGTCGTCACTGGTGATCGCGTCCTTCACGGTGATCGCCGACTTCTTGGCCTGCAGCGCCGACATCTGTGCCAGGCGGAAGCCGGTCACGACGATCTCGGACCCGGCCAGGGCCTGCAGGCGGATGTCGGTGGCGAGGGCGCCACCAGTGGCGGTCCCGAGGTCGACTTCGGCATCCGCATAGCCGACCGAGCGGACCCGCAGGCTGACGGCACCGTCGGCGACCGAGCCGATGCGGAAGGTGCCGGTCCGGTCCGTCACCACGGTGCGGCCCGTGCCCTGCACGACGACCTGGGCGCCCACGATGGGCTGGCCGGTCGAGGCATCCGCGACCTGGCCGCTGACTTCCACGGCGAGCGCCGCCGGCGCGAGCACGGCCGCCACGGCCGCAACCAGCGTGCGGCTGAACATCTGCTTTGGCATGACTGAAACTTCCTGTCGTCCGGTTGATCCCATCGAAGCGAATGGCGGACGGGAGGGAGGACCTCCGGACCGTCAACCGGGAAGTGTGGCGTCGAGGCGGCGACGCGCGGATGACGGCGGCGTGACCGATGGATTACACCGGTCGCGCAACTCAGGGCAATGCCAGGGCTGCCTCGACGGCGGCCCAGGGGATCAGCTTGAAATTCTGGTTGGCTGCGGGCCCGGTATTGGTGCCATCCTGCACCACCACGAGCCCGCGGCCGTACGGCTCCGGCAGTGCGGCGCTGGTGCTGTCGAGGCCGTCGGTCTCGGAGACGCCGTCGACGCCGGCGGCGGCGTTGGCCGCGACACGGAAGCGGCCGACATATTCGTTCGGCGGCTGGCGGCGATAGACGGCGAAGGCGTTGTCACCCTGGCTCGACACGACGAGGAAACCCGAGCCGTCGGGGCGCGCGTAGAGCGCGATGCCCTCGACGTCGGCCACGAGCCGGCCGCTGCCGACGGCATCCACCAGGACCGGGTTCGCCGGGGCATCCGGTGCCGCCGCGACGCGGTAGAAGCCGGCCGCTTCCTCGCCGACGTACAGGAGCCCGGCCGCATCATCGGCAACGCAACCCTCCGGTTGCGAGGCGAGTGCGAATTCCCGGACCAGCCGCGTGGCGACCAGGCCCGTGTCCAGCGCCACCGCCTCGTGCTGCTGGTAGCGGCCGTCCTTGTCGTTGACGAAGACGAAGAAGCGGCCGGTGCTGCGATCCGCGTACATGCACAGGCCGTAGATCTCGGTCAGCCCGGTTCTGCGCACGCCCATCGCCACGTTGACGAGCTCGGGGCGCCCGGCGCTGAACGCGTAGAGTGCGATCGCGTTCTGGTTGCGTTCGCTGGCCGCGACCAGGACCACGGACTCACCGCCCAGCTGGAAGCCATCGCGCAGGTCGACGTTGTTCATGCGCCCGTCGGGCAGTGACTGGCGCAGGCTGCCGTCGAGCCCGTAGACGTCGAGCCCCCGCTGCTTGTTGGTACCGATGACCAGGCTGGCGGCGGGGTCGGTCGGGTGCACCCAGATGGCCGGGTCATCGGCCGCGTCCTCTGCGCTCGCCACCGGCGCGGTCTCGGCCGTCGCCATCACGGTGACGGTCGGCGCCGACGGCACGGCGGCGCCCGCGCAGCCGCCAAGCCACGCGGCCAGGAGTACCGCGGCCGCACGGCCGGCCATTGGCGGTTGATCGACATGCTGGCGCTGGTTCACGTGCTGCTCCGCAGGGGTTCAAAACGGCGAAGCGTAGCGCGGTTTTGCTACGGTCCCGCGACAGCGGCCGCGCTACCCTTGCTACGGGTACAGCAGGAACGGTGCGCGCGCCTCGAGCCAGGCACGCTCGTCCACCGTCGCGAGCTCGTCGAGGTCGCCGGGACCCGCCGCCGGGTCGTCGACCCATTCGCGCAGCAGCGGACCGCCATTGATCACGTCGATGGCGAGCCGGCCGGTCTCGTACTCGTAGGGAAAGTCGCGCCACAACGGGTAGCCGGGCTCGAGGCGCTTCAGTGCCTTGAAGGCCAGCGCCATCAAGCGCCAGGGCCGGAACTCGTCGTGGTCGTATTCCGGGCCGTCGACGTGGATCTGCAGCCCGGCACAGGGCTGCCCGGCGTGCTTGTGGAACGTCGGCTCGAAGAAGCACGGTCGCAACACGCAGCCCGCCAGCCACTCCGGGGCCAGTGCCCGCATGCCGTCGAGAAGCGCGCGGACGTCGAGACCGGGCGCACCGAAGAGCTCGAGCGGCCGCGTCGTGCCGCGGCCCTCGGACAGGGTCGTGCCTTCGAGCATCACCGTGCCCGGGTAGCAACGCGCCATGAACAGGTTCGGCGCATTGGGACTCGGGTTGATCCAGCTGCGCTTGCCGAGTGGCCAGCCGTAGCCTGGACCGCGCTGCGGATGCCAGCCGTCGACGGTGACCACCCGATAGTCGAGATCGAGCTCGAGGGTTCCTGCGAACCAGTGCGCGAGCTCCCCCTGGGTCAATCCGTGGCGCATCGGCATCGGGCCCGCGCCGACGAAACTCTCCTCGCCCTCCCTGAGCGTCAGTCCCTCGACCGGCCGTCCGACCGGGTTCGGGCGATCGAGCACCCACACGCTCTTGCCCAGCCGGGCCGCTTCCTCCAGTACGTAGCGCAGTGTCGTGGCGAACGTGTAGATGCGACAGCCCAGGTCCTGCAGGTCCACCAGCAGCACGTCGAAGCTGTCCATCATCGCCGCGGTCGGCCGGCGCACCTCGCCGTAGAGGCTGAACACCGGGATGCCGTGGTCCGGATCGACGTAGTCCGCCGACTCGACCATGTTGTCCTGCTTGTCGCCGCGCAGGCCATGCTGCGGCCCGAAGGCGGCGCTCAGTCTCACCTCCGGCAGCGCGGCCAGCGCGTCGAGACTGTGGGTGTAGTCGGCGGTGACGGAGGCCGGGTGCGCCAGCAGGGCGACGCGCCGGCCCTCCAGCGCGCCGCGCAGCGTCGCGTCACGGACGAGCCGATCGATGCCGAATTTCATGATGACCAATCTCCCGCCTCGTCGTGCGCGAGGCTGAAGGTCCAGGTGCTGCTGCGGTGGAAGTCAGCGGGCCCGGGACCGTGCGCCAGGGCCCAGTATGAACGCTCACCGGCGCGGTCCTCGACCACGGCGGCCAGTCCGACGTCGATGACCTGCGCCGTGGCGATGCCGCCGCAGGACGCGAGGTCGACCGCGACCTGCAGGTTGAGCGACGCGGCATCGCGGGCGAGGCTCGCACGCGGTGCCTTGGCGACGGGGGCGGGCCGCATTCCCTGCCGGTAGTCATCGAAACGGTAGGCCGCCCAGGCGCCCGACGGCGAGAAGTTGAACTCGAGGTAGGAAGGCTCGCCGCGCGCCTTCACGAACGCCTCGAAACAGGTGTGGCGCCACAGCCCGTCCGCACGAACCGGATCCGCGGCGGGCGGCACGGCGAGCGCCGCGATTTCGGCGGACAGGTAGTAGTCGAGGAACAGCAGCCGGCCATCGCCGGCCCGGGCCGCGGTGGCTTCCATCCGATGCACGGCGGCGGGCGCCGGCGTCGCGGCGTGCGCGATCAACTGCATAATGCGCGGGGCCTGTCCGGTCATTGGCAAAGGGTAAGTCATGAAAGGCGCTGCGGCGATTCTAGAGACGCTCACGCGGGGCGGGGTGGACATGATGTTCGCGAATCCCGGCACCTCGGAAATGGCCCTGGTGCGTGCCCTCGACGAGGCCGGCGGCGTACGGCCGGTGCTCGGGCTGTTCGAGGGCGTCGTGACCGGCGCCGCCGACGGCTATGGGCGCATGGCCGGCAAGCCGGCCGCGACGCTTCTGCACCTCGGGCCCGGACTCGCGAATGGTTGCGCCAACCTCCACAATGCCAGGCGGGCGCGCACGCCGATCGTCAACCTCGTCGGCGACCACAGCCGTGAGCACCTGCCGCTCGATGCACCGCTCGCGAGCGACGTCGCCGCCGTCGCCGCGCCATTCTCGCGCTGGGTGCAGTCGGTCGCCGCGCCGGAATCCGCCGGGCAGTACGCGGCGGCGGCCCTGGTGGCGGCCCGCCAGCTGCGCGGGCCGGCGACCCTCATCGTCCCGGCCGACGTTGCCTGGAGCGAGGGGGCTTCGGCCGTCGAGCCCCCGCGCGCCGTCCCGCCGGCACCGGCGGACGACGCGGCCATCGCTGCCGCAATCGCCGCCCTGCGTCGTCATGGGGCGCGGGCGATGCTGCTGCTCGGCGGCGACGCGCTGGGCGATGCCGGGGTGGCGGCGGCCGCGAGCATCGCCAGAGCCACCGGCGTGCGGCTCGCGAGCGAGACGTTCAATGCGCGCTCCTCCCGCGGCGCGGGCCGGCCATTCATCCCCAAGATCCCCTACTTCGGCGAGCCTGCCGCCGCGTTCCTGGCGGAGGTACCGGTCCTGCTGCTGGCCGGCGCCCGCCCGCCGGTGAACTTCTTCGGCTATCCGGGCCGGGCCGGCGTGCCGGTCGATCCGCAGACGCAGATACTGACGGTCGCGACCCTCGATCAGGATGCGGCGGCAACGCTGGTCGCCATCGCCGACGGGCTCGGCGCGCCGGCGGCGACTGCAGGCGGCGCCTCGCCGCCGCTGCCGCCTTCCGCCCGCGGGCCGATCGGCGCCAACGCCATCGGCGCCGCCGTCGCACGCAGCCTGCCGGAGGGCGCCATCCTGTGCGAGGAGGCGATCACGTCCGGCCTCGCGCTGCCGCAGATGCTCGCCGGCGCCGTCCCGCACGATTGTCTCGAGCTGACCGGCGGTTCGATCGGCGGTGCGCTGCCCCTGTCCACCGGCGCCGCGCTCGGCAGCCCGGCCAGGCGGGTAGTGGCGATCTCCGGCGACGGCAGCGCGCTCTATACCATCCAGGCGCTGTGGACCCAGGCACGCGAGAATCTCGACGTCACCACGGTCATCTGTGCCAACCGCACCTACGCCATCCTCGCCCACGAGCACCAGCAGATCGAAGGCTGCCCGCCGGGACCGAATGCCTGGCCGGTGCTGTCGATCGATCGTCCGGCGTTGCGCTTCGCCGAGATGGCGCGGGGTTTCGGCGTCGAGTCGATCGCCGTGGACACCGCCGAGGCGCTCGAGGACGCGCTCCGCGCAGCCGAGGGCAGGCGCGGCCCGTTCCTCATCGAGGCGGTCATGACTCCAGGTACGGCGTGACCAGTGCGTGCACGTCGACGCGGGCGCGCAGCATCGCGCACAGCATGAAGGTTCCGACCAGCTTGCGATGCAGGAACATCGTCCCGGCGGGCGGTGGTGGCAGGCCGCGCCGGAAGGCGATCTCGAGCCCGAGGTCGCGGGCGCGCAGCGGCAGCTCGGAGGTGGAGAAGTCATAGCGGCCGCGGTGACGGAGCGGCTCGCAGACCAGCCGGATGATGTCGGTCACGTCGTCGACCGTCTCCGGGCTGGTGTCCGCCTGCATGTAGCCGAGCGCCAGCGCGTGCTGGCGGATGGCGGCGAGGTCATCGGCGATGACCGCGCGGCAGATGTCGCGATAGCCGGCCACGCGCCGTGCCGACACACTCGCCGTCGAACCGAAGTCGAGCAGCGCCAGGCGACGGCTGTCCGGCTGGTAGAGGTAGTTGGCCGGGTTGGGATCGGTCTGCATGAGGCGGAACTCGAACAGCTCGCGCAGCATCAGCGCCTCGAGCGCCTCACCGGCGGCGTCGCGCACCCGCTGCGCGGTGCCGTCGGCCGCGAGCGCCTCGAGTGGCTCGCCGGAGACGTAGTCCATCGCCAGGATGCGGCGCGTCGACAGGTCCTCGTGCACCGCGGGCACCACGTACTCGTCCGCTCCTGACAGCAGGCGCTTGAAGCGCCGCGCGTGCGCAGCCTCCTGTTCGTAGTCCGCCTCGACCTTGAGCTGGCGCTTGGCCTCGGTGGACAACGCGTCGATGTCGAGGTCGGCCGGCAGGATGTCGAGCCAGCGCAGCAGGCCCGCCATGTTGTCGACGTCGCTGTCGATGCTGGTGGCCACCCCGGGGTACTGGATCTTGAGCACCAGGTCGCGGCCGTCGCGGGCGCGCACGCGATGCACCTGGCCGATGGATGCGGCCGCCATGGGTTCCTCGTCGAAGTCGGCAAAGCGCGCCCGCCACCCCTTGCCGTACTCCCGCCCGAGCACCCGGTGCAGCTGTGCCGCCGGCATGGCGTAGCCCTGCGAGCGCAGGATCGCGAGCGCATCACGGAATGCCGGCGGCATCAGCAGCTCGTCGCCCGCCATGGACAGGATCTGTCCGAGCTTCATCGCCGCACCCCGCAGCGTCGCCAGGCGGCGCGCCAGCACCTCGGCATTGCCTGCCGACAACAGCGTCTCGACCGCCTTCGGGCGGCGCCCGGCGGCGAGTTCGCGGGCGCCGTGCACGGCGCTGCCCAGCGCAATCTCGCCGACCATCATGCCCATGCGCATCAGCCGGCCGAGCCGGCTCGACGGCACCGCGGACTGGCGGCGGCGCGGGCCCGTGCTCAAGGGCGGGCCCTGTGGGTCTTCGGGATCCAGCGGGCTGCGGCCAGCACGTGTGCTCAGCCCCGGACCGCGACGGGCTCGGCCAGGAGCGCGGCGAGGCGGTCGTCCTTCTCCTGCCAGATCGCGGCGAGGGCGGCCTGGAACCGCTCGCGGAAGGCGGCGTCGCCGATGTAGTCGCCACGCGCCATCCATGGCTCGATCGCCCTCAACCGCGCGTCGACGATGACGCGTTTCACGCGCCCGCAGCACAGGTCCCACAGGCTCGGCGTGCGGGCGCCATAGGCGATCGTCACGTCGAGCGCGGCGTGCAGCATGTCACCCATCGCCGACAGCACGAAGGCAACGCCCCCGGCGCGCGGCACCAGCAGGTGCCGGTACGGCGAGCCCGTTGCATCGCGCTTGGCCGGTGTGAAGCGCGTGCCCTCGACGAAGTTGATCACCGTGGTCGGCACGGCGCGGAACTTCTCGCAGGCGCGGCGGGTGGCCTCGAGGTCGCGGCCCCGTGCCTGCGGGTGCTTTTCCAGGTAGGCCTTCGAATGACGCTTCATGAAGGGCATGTCGAGCGCCCACCAGGCCAGTCCCAGGAAAGGGACCCACTTGAGCTGGTCCTTGATGAAGAACTTGAGGAAGGGGATGCGGCGATTGAACGCCGCCTGCAGCACCAGGATGTCCACCCACGAGCGGTGGTTGGAGATCATCAGGTACCACTCGTGGCGCTTCAGCGAGTCGATGCCACGCAGGTCCCACTCGATCCGCTGGGTCAGCGCCAGGATGCCGTTGTTGGTGCTGATCCAGTTCTCCGCCAGCACGATCAGGGCCCGCCCGAGCAGGTCCCGCCAGGGCCGCACGGGCACCAGCTTGAACACCGCGAGCGACAACAGCAGCGTCGCCCAGAACACCGTGTTGAGGACGATCAGCGCGAGCGTGAACGCACCCCTGGCATGGGCAAGGACTCTCACAGGCGTGCAGGCCTCCGGGCGCGGACATATTCCACGGGCGGGCATATTGCGGCTTCGGCGTGCCGCGGGGCAATCCGCAGATGCGGCACTCGGCGCCCGCGCCGTGCTGGCGCCAGGAATTGTGCGCCGGGACACGGCACGCGCACCGTGCCGGGGGAACACTGGACACCGTTCAACACGGATGGAGTCCCGCCATGCTGGAAGACGAAGACAAGTTCGACAAGGCGATCCATCTGGTTGCAGCGTTCGGCATTCCGCTGATCGCGATCATCGGGCTGATGATGACATCGGGCGACGGCGACACGGCCACCCCGGCCGCGACGCCCGAGGCCGCCGAGGTCGCAGCGCCGGCGGCACCCGCCGACGCCGACGAGGCCAAGGCGGCCTCGATCAGGGATGCGGGGCGACTCGCCCAGGCGGACACGGCCGCGACCGCGGGTCGCTGACGCCGCTGCCGACCCGCGGCGCTCACGCGCCGCGGCGCCAGCACAGGAGCTGGTTGTTGGCGGGCATGGCGTGGTCAGCGACCAGCACCAGGCCCTGCGCACGCGCCAGCGCGTCCACCTCCTCGAAGTCGCGGATGCCGCTGTCGGGATCACGCGCCCTCAGTCCTGCATCGAACTGCGCATTGCTCGCCGAGGTGAATGCGCCGCGGTAACGGAACGGCCCGTACACGCACAGCAGGCCGCCGGCAGCAAGCACGCGGCCGATGCCCGCGAAGGTCGCCACCACGGCCGGCCAGGACATGATGTGCAGCGTGTTCGCCGTGAATACCGCATCCACGTTCATGACGGGCCACTCATCACGCGTGACGTCGAGTTCGAGCGGCGTGGCGATGTTGGCGCTGCCTTCCCGGGCCACGCGCAAGGCCAGGTCCCCGAGATGAGCGGCGACGTCGGTCGGCTGCCACTGCAGGTGGGGCAGGTGGCGGGCGAAATGCACCGCGTGCTGGCCGGTCCCGCTGCCGATCTCGAGCACCTTGCGGCAGTCCGCGAGCACTCCCGACAGGATCGCGAGGATCGGCTGCTTGTTGCGCTCGCAGGCTTCGGAGAAGGGCAGTTCCATGCACCGACGTTACCGGCGCGACCGTTGACGGTAAAGGTCGCAGGACGGCAGGCGCCTCGCCCGGTCGCAGCGTGAACCCGTCACGGTACCGCGTGCCTGGGCCCGCTAAGCTTGCCCGATGAGCGATACCGGTCCCGGGCAGGCAGGCGCGCCGGCGCTGGAGCGATGGTTCGCGAAGCGCTTCGGCGACGATGCGCCGCGCGGCGTGGGTACCGGCTGGGCCAGCGGCCTGCTGTCGGTGTCGCTCGGCGCGCTGGCCCTCGGGTCGGTCATCGTGCTGCATTTCCCGGACTGGCTGTCCACGCCCGGGCTGCGTGCGGCCTATCCGCTCGGCCTGGTGCGCGCGGCCATCGAGGTCACGATCGGGGTCGCGTTCCTGGCCGGCTGCGTCAACCTGCTGCTGCGCAGGAGGAAGACACTTGGCTTCACCGGCATCCTGCTCGCCGCAGCCGCCACGCTTGCCGGTGGCGGCCGGGTCGAGATCGACGGTCCGCTCGAAGGTGCCGTGTACTTCGGCTTCGACTGGTTCCTGCTGAACCTGCTGATCCTGGCCCTCGTGTTCGTGCCGCTCGAGCGGCTGTTCCCCCGGATCCCGTCGCAGGGCATCTTCCGCTTCGGCTGGACCACCGATACCGCCTACTTTCTGGTGAGCCACGTCGCCGTGCAGTCGCTGACCTTCGTGTCCCTGTACCCGGCGACCACGCTCGCGGCCGGTCTCGGCGATCAGGCCTGGAGGGTGGCGATCGCGGCGCAGCCGTTATGGCTGCAGGTACTCGAGATCATGCTGGTCGGCGACCTGGTCCAGTACTGGGTGCACCGCGCCTTTCACCACGTGCCGTGGCTGTGGCGCTTCCATGCCATCCATCACTCGAGCCGCGCGCTCGACTGGCTGGCGGGATCGCGCCTGCATCTCGTCGACGTGATCGTGACCCGCTCACTGGTGGTGGTGCCGGTCTTCGTGCTCGGATTCGACCCGCGCGCCGTCTACGCCTGGCTCGTCGTGATCGCGTTTCATGCGGTGTTCAACCACGTCAACCTGCGCTTCCGGCTCGGCTGGGTCGAGTGGCTGCTGGCGACGCCACGCTTTCACCACTGGCACCACGCCGTGACGCCACCCGACCGCAACTTCGCCGTGCACTTTCCCTGGCTCGACCGGCTGTTCGGGACGCACTACCTGCCGGGTGATGCATGGCCGGAGGAGCTCGGCATCACCGGTCACCCGCTGCCGGAGGGCTTCACCCGCCAGTTGATCCACCCGTTCCGGCGCCAGGACGCCTGATCCGCCCAACGCCGGCGCTGCGGGCTTGAATCGGACGATGCAGGCAGGCAAGGTGCACGCGAGGCCATTCGACCTGCCTCATGGAGACCGGCATGGCGCGCAGGGAATCCCGGATGATCGAACTCGGCACGCCGGCCCCGCCGTTCGCGCTGCCCGATCCTGCCGGCAAGGTCCATCACCTGGACGACTTCTCCGGCAAGCCCGCGTTGCTGGTGGCCTTCATCTGCAACCACTGCCCGTACGTGAAGCACATCATGGACGACTTCGCCGAGTTCGGGCGTGAGTACGGGCCGCGTGGACTGGCGATCGTCGCCATCAGCGCCAACGATGCCGAGGCCTACCCCGATGACGCGCCGCCGGCCATGGCGGAGGTCGCCGCCCGGCACGGATTCACCTTTCCCTACCTGCATGACGCCACGCAGCGTGTCGCGCTCGCCTACGAGGCGATCTGCACCCCGGACTTCTTCCTTTTCGACCGCGACCGCCGGCTCGTGTACCGCGGCCAGTTCGACGACAGCCGGCCGGGCAGCGCCTTGCCGGTCACCGGCGCCGACCTGCGCGCGGCGGCGGATGCGGTGCTCGCCGGGCGGGCGCCGGCGTCGCGACAGGTGCCGAGCATGGGCTGCAGCATCAAGTGGCGGCCCGGCAACGCGCCGGACTGGGGCTGAGCGCGCTCAGCTGCGTGGCGGCATTCCGGCGAACTGCGGGATGTCGTCGCCGATCTCGAACCACGGCGCCCTGGAGTCGACGAAGATGTGTGCGCCGGGGCGCATGCCCGGGTCGGCGTCCATCGCCCCGACCGGCAACATCACGCGGTTGAACTGCTCCATGACCCGTGGCCCGGGGCTGCCGCAGACGCGGCAGAAGTGCTGGGTGAAGTACTGCGCTTCCGGCACCTTCCAGGCATCCGACGCGTCCTCGCCGCGGATCCAGCGGAACTGAGGCAGCCTGTAGAAGGCATTGGTGGCGTGCGCCGCGCCCCGCGCCCGCCGGCAGCGCGAGCAGTGGCAGTTCATCACCATCACCGGCGCGCCTTCGACCTCCCAGGCCATGGCCCCGCACAGGCAGCTGCCCGGCACCACGCCTGGCTTGGCCTCGATCGCGGCACGCTCGACGCCGCCGCCACCACCGAAGGCGGGCGGGTACGCCTCGTGTTGCGGCAGGTCGTCGCTGATCTCGTAGCCC
>CAZXAS010000021.1:0-11164 GCA_964638185.1 uncultured Steroidobacteraceae bacterium
CCGCGCGAGCAAACACGATCTACAGGAGTAGGCCGCCACGGGCCGTGCCAACCTCAATGCGGGTTGCCTTGCCGTAGTCCCCCTGCCCCGGGCCGCGTCCACCTCGACGCGGCTCGCCTCACCACAGGCACAACACCTTAGCGGGCAGTACGCGCTCAGCGGCGATCGACGACGAAGCTGCCGGTCTTGAGATGGGCGTACTCCGCCTCCAGCAGCTTCACCCTGTCGCGACCCGCGTGCTTGGCCGCATACAGCGCCTCGTCGGCAAGCTGCACGAAGCCCTTGACGCTGCGCTCCGCCACGGGCGTGACGAAGGCGACCCCGACCGACACCGTGAGCACCGGGCGCACCGACGACGCCTCGTGCGGAATGCCGAGCTCGCGGACCGCCTCGAGGATGGTGCGCGCGACGTCGGCCGCATATTCCCGCGTCGTGTCGTACAGCACGACGAGGAACTCCTCGCCCCCGTAGCGGCCGGCGAAGTCGAGTGGCCGACGGCCCGCGCGGACGATCGCGTTCGCGACCGCCTTGAGCGCGCGGTCGCCGGCCTGGTGCCCGTACCGGTCGTTGAACGCCTTGAAGCAGTCGATGTCGACCATGAGCAGCGCCATCGGGTGGCGATCGCGCACGCCCTGTCGCCATGCACGATCGAGATGCTCGTCGAGGCGACGGCGGTTGTAGGCGCCGGTCAGGCCGTCGCGCTCGGCCATCTCCGCCAGCACCTGCGCCTCGAGCCAGCTGGTGCGGCGCGCCGTCTCCAGGCTGTAGGCCACGGAGGCACCGACGAAGTTGGCGAAGAACAGCACCAGCGCCTGGTAGGACACCAGGTTGGCCGGCACGTCCGCAAGGGTCGCGCCCAGCACGAAGGCCGCAAGCCCGATGAGATTGGTCCTGAGCGCAGCGATGAACGGCAGGCCGATCAGGTAGTAGACGTAGATGTTGGCGAGCACCAGCACCGGGAAGACCATCTGGATCTCGGTGCTGCCCGAACCCAGCACGCGCGCGGTCAGGGCGATTACGACGACCGGCGCCAGGAGGCTGGCCGCAGGCTGGTACCAGCGCCAGGCGCCGCGGACGAAGGTGGCCGCCAGGCACGCGCCGAGGCCGGCCAGCACCACAACATAGGCGAGCTGGAGCGCCCGGCCGGTGTCCGCCGCCGGCACCAGGGTCCGGTCCATGATGGTGAAGGCGACGACGAGCGCCAGCGCCAGGAACAGGTTCACCCGCAGCTGCAGCAGGCCCTGGTCGAACTGGGCACGCCAGAAGCCATTCTCGAGGTGGGGTTCGAATCGCAGCCAGGGGAAGCCGCGGGCAAGCTGCTCCGCGGCTGGGGAGGCGTGGACCGGATCGGGAGGCTGTTCTTGCGTCACGACCGGCCGGCAGGCCTCCGTGTCAGGTGTCCTTGCGCGGCGCTTCGGTGTCCTGGCGGCGGTTGCGCTCGTCGCGCACGCGCGTACGCCAGACCTCGAACGGGTCCCAGCCCGGACCCGGACCGGCACCCTCGATCTTGTCGTCGTTCGCGGCTGGCGTCACCAGCTCGCGTCCGGCATCCCCACTGGAGCCGCTTCCCTTTTCCGGCCTCATGCTTTGCTGTCGTCCTGACTTGGCTGTTTTGTCCCAGATCCGAGACAGTGATGATACGCCGGAATGTTAATGGCATGTAGGGCAAACCATTACAAGTTCTTGTCTTTGTGAGTATTTGGATTATGTCAATCGCGCGTACCGCTACTGTACACCGGGTCGCCCGGACCTAGTCGGCAAACCACTGCGCCACGAACTCGTCGAAGGAAATCCGGTCGCTGGCCTCGATGTGTCGCTGCGCCTCGACCGACTCGTCGGCAGCCTGGCGGTAGACGTCGAGCTGCGCCTGGTTGGGTGGATACAGGTCCAGGAAGTAGTCCTTGTGCTGGCGCGACATGCGCAGCGCGAAGTGGAAGAAGGCCTCCTCCTGGGACCGCAGCTCGCGCAGCATCTGGGCCGACGGGGTCGCGTCGGGGTCGGCGACCTTGGCACGCTCCTCGGCCAGCGCCGCCGCATACGGTCGCAGCGGATCGCCTTCGTCGAGGATCTCGCAGACCCCCTGCATCTCGTCGAGGATCTGCGCCGCCCATCCGGCCAGCGGAATCGAGCGGTGGTCCAGATCGAGCAGCAGGCCGGGCTCGCGGCCGCGGCGGGCGACACGCACGTGGTTGCCGTCGAGCGCGGCTTCCGCTGCCCGTTCGATCGGCGGGCTGTCCTTGAGCACGCACAG
Organism: uncultured Steroidobacteraceae bacterium; assembly: GCA_964638185.1. Lineage (GTDB taxonomy): Bacteria > Pseudomonadota > Gammaproteobacteria > Steroidobacterales > Steroidobacteraceae > SG8-30. The sequence goes on from CAZXAS010000021.1 coordinate 2,252, forward strand.
CGCGGCGAACGCCTCCAGGAAGCGCATCTTGTTCTCGTTGATGCCGACCGGATCGAACACGCCCACGTCGAGCGAGCGCATCTCCACGTACTCGACCCCGGCCCGGGCCAGCGCCGAGGTGGGTCGCTCACCCGAGCGCGCGGTGCGCTTCGGACGGATGAAGCTGTAGTACTCGTTCTCGATCTGCAGCATGTTGGCGCTCAGCTGGCGCCACTCGCCGTCGACCTTGACTCCGAGCTTCTCGTACGCCGGGTTCGGCGTGCGCACCAGCCGCGACAGGTCGCGCACGTAGTCGTCGAGCGAGTTCACGGAGACCGACGCACCCGCCTGGCTCTTGTTGCGATAGCCGATGTCGCTCATCCTGAGCGTCGTCGCATACGGCGCGAACAGCGAGTTGCGGTCGAGCTCGCCGAGCTCCGTCGGGATGTCGCGACCCTTGAAGAACGACTTGCACAACGCCGGGGACGCGCCATAGAGGTAGAGGATGATCCAGCCGTGCCGCCGGTAATTGCGCAGCAGCGCGAAATAGGCCTCGTCGGTGAACGCCTGGCCGGTGGACTTCGCCTCGAAGGCCTGGTGCAGGACCGGCCACAGCCGCTCCGGGAAAGAGTAGTTGAAGTGAACGCCGGCGATCGCCTGCATCACGCGCCCGTAGCGCAGCCCCAGTCCCTGCCGGTACACGTGCTTCATGCGCCCGATGTTGGACGTGCCGTACTCGGCGATCGGGATGCTCGCGTCACCGTCGAGCGCGCAGGGCATGCTCGTCGCCCACAGCAGCTCGTCGCCGAGGTGCCGGTACACGAACTGGTGCAGGTCGCACAGGTACTGCAGCAGCTCCCAGGTCGTCGCGAACGGCGGGGTGATAAGCTCGATCAGCGCCTCTGAGTAGTCGGTCGTGATGTGTGCGTTGGTCAGCGCCGAGCCGAAGCCCGCCGGGTGCGGGGTCTGCGCGACACGGCCGGCCGGCGTCACCCGCAGGGACTCTTTCTCGACGCCCTTGCTGCCTCCCTGCAGGGCGCCGCGCTCGCCGGAATTGACGAGCGCCGCCAGCCGGCGCTCGAAGACGCGGTCTATGCTTCTGGAAGGCATGCGAAGTGGAGGTCCGGCACGTCTCGCGACGGGGCGAGCATTCTAGGCCAACTCGGGGCCGCCCGCGCGTACCCTCAGGGCAACTCCGCCGTGACCTCGATCTGCACCATGAATCCCGGGTCCACCAGCCGCTCGACCTGCACCCAGGTCCCGGTGGGCAGCGAGCTGCGCGCGTAATACTGGAACCGGTATTCGGCCGCCGCCAGCAGCGCCTCCATGTCGGTGGTGAAGATGTTCTCGCGGACCACGTGCTCGAAGGTCGCGCCATTGGCCTCGAGCGTGCGTCCGAGGTTGGAGTAGACGGCCTCGAGCTGCGCCTCGATGTCGCCCGGCCCGACCAGCCGCCCTTCGCCATCCACCGGGAAGGTGCCCGCGACGTAGAGCGTATGACCCACCTTGACCGCCTGGGCGTAGCCGAAGTTCTGCTCGAAATCGTACAGGTGGAACTGCGAGCGCAGCCGCATCTCTTCGCCTGCCGGCGCGGCGTCCTGTTCACAGGCGGCGAGCAGCAGGCCGGCGACCAGCATTACCAACCCGCGATTCATTTCGGCCTCCAGCCAGCGGTGCGATCCCGGCATTGTGCGTGCGTGTCCGGTTGCCGTCGACCCGCTTGGTCGTGCCGGCGGACCGCGCTAGAGTGAACACAGGTCCTTCAGTCCCGGTTCAGCCGCCCTCCCCCAGGCTTGGCATCATGCTCCGTGTCGCAGTCCTGTCGCTCGCCCTCGCCGCCCCATGGCCGGCGGGCGCCGACTCGTTCCGTTGCGGGCTGCGCCTGGTGACGGATGGCGATCCGGCCGACAAGGTCGTCGCATTGTGCGGCGAGCCGACGAGCGTCACGCGCACCGAGATCCTGCGACGGCCAGTCTACTGGCTGCACGGCCGGCCGTACTACCTGTCGGACGACCTGGTGCCCGTCGCTGTGGAGTACTGGACCTACAACCTCGGCCCGCAGAAGCTCATGCGCCGGCTCAGGCTCGAAGACGGCGTCGTGGTCGAGGTCGAGACCCTCGGGCCGGGCTATGTCGATCCCTGAACCATGAGCGAGGTGGTGATACGGCCGATAGAGCCGGGCGACGACGCCCAGGTCGCGGCAATCATCCGCGAGGTCATGCCGTCGTTCGGCGCCTGCGGGCCGGGCTTCGCGCTGTCCGATCCCGAGGTCGAGCACATGTGCGCGGCCTACGCCTCGGCCCGCGCGGCCTACTTCGTCGTCGTGGAGGCGGGACGCGTGATCGGGGGCGCGGGCATCGCACCCCTCGAGGGCGGCGATGCGGATACCTGCGAGCTGCGCAAGATGTACTTCCTGCCTGCGGCGCGCGGACGCGGACTGGGCGGGAGAATGCTCGAGACCTGCCTGCAACGGGCGCGCGAACTGGGCTACCGGCGCTGCTACCTGGAAACGCTGACCGGCATGGATGCCGCGATGCGCCTGTACGAACGCAGCGGGTTCCGCCGCCGGCCCGGGCCGCTCGGGTGTACCGGCCACTTCGGCTGCGACACCCACTACGAGCGCGAGCTCTAGCGGCGGTCCTCCATCTCAACTGCGAACGCTGTCGATCCAGCGTTCCACCTGCTGCTCGAGCAGGGTCAGCGGCACCCCGCCATTGCTGAGGATGACGTCGTGGAAGGCGCGCAGGTCGAAGCGTTCGCCGAGTGCGCCGGCGGCACGCTCGCGCAGTTCGAGGATCTTGAGCAACCCGATGGTGTAGGCCGTCGCCTGGCCGGGGTTCAGGATGTAGCGCTCCGTCGCCCGCACCACCGCGCCCTCGGGCAGCGGCGTGTTCTCCAGGTGGTAGCGGATCACGTCCTCGCGTGTCCAGCGCTTCGCGTGCAGCCCGGTGTCGACCACGAGGCGCACGGCGCGTGCCAGTTCCAACGTCAGCCGGCCGAAGTCCGAATAGGGGTCGGCGTAGAAGCCGATCTCCTTCGGCAGGCGCTCGCTGTATAGCCCCCAGCCCTCGGAGAAAGCGGTGAAGTTGCCGAAACGGCGGAACCTCGGCAGCGCCGCCTGCTCGCCGGCGATGGCAATCTGCATGTGGTGGCCCGGGATTCCCTCGTGGTAGGCCAGCGCCTCCATCTCCGTCGTCGGCATCTCGCGCATGTCGTGCAGGTTGGCGTAGTACGTCCCCGGCCGGCTGCCGTCGGCCGAGGGTCGCTGGTAGAACGCCTTGCCCGCGGACTTTTCCCGGAACGGCTCGACCGCCTTGACCACGATGTCGGCCTGCGGGATGGTGAGGAACAGGTCCGGCAGCCGCTTGCGCATCGTGTCGATGATGTATGTCGCGCGCGCCAGGTAGGCGGCGCGTCCCTCGGGCGTGTCGGGGTAGTAGAAGCGGTCGTCGTTGCGGATGAAGGCGAAGAAGTCCTGGAGGTCGCCGCCGAACCCGACCCGGGTCATGATGGCGCGCATCTGTTCGTGGATGCGGGCCACCTCGCCGAGCCCGATGTCATGGACCTGGGCCGCGGTCAGGTCCGTGGTCGTGTACTGCGCGAGCAGGTGGTCGTAATACGCCTCGCCATGCGGCAGCTTCCACACACCGTCGTCCGCGCTCGCCCGGCCCGCGGCCGACCGGGCCCATTCGATCACCGCTTCGTAGGCGGGCCGGACCGAGGCCTGGAGCGCCGCCTCCGCCGCCGCCACGAGTTCGGCGCGGCGTTCCTCCGGCAGGTCGAGTGCCCGTACCTTGGCCCTGAAGTCCGCCAGCAGAGGGCTGTCACCGGGGCCTGCGTCGAAGGGGCGGCCGGTGATGACGTTGTTGGCATCGGACTCGATGTAGCCGAACACGAAGGCGGGCGGCAGCACGCCACGCGCCTCGGCCTCGCGCGCGCGCTCGAGCGCGGTGGAGAAGTACTCGTGGAGGCCGGCGAGGCGCGAGACATAGGCGAGCGCGTCGGCCTCGTCCTCGATGCGGTGACTGTTGACCAGGAACGCTGGCGCGCTCGTGTGCGGCCCGCTCTTGGCGAACACGTAGCGGTGGTTGCGCCAGCGGTACGACTGGATGCGTTGCTCCTGCTGATACTCGAAGATGTCCCACGACAGCTGCGCATCGGCGCCCAGGCTGGCACGGTCGATGTCGCGCAGCTCCGCCAGGTGCCGCCGCGCGAGTTCCAGGCGCGCACGTTCGCCGGCCTCGGTGTTGTCGGTCCATTCACCGTAGCGCAGGCGGTACCCGAGCGTGGCCGCGATGGTCGGGTTGAGCTGGTAGTACTCGTCCTGGGCGCGCTCGAAGAACGCGTTGGCGATGCTGTCGGGTGTGCGTGCCGGCGCGGCGGGCGTCACCGGCACGGCGGGCTGGCCGGCGCAGCCGGCGCCGAGCAGCGCCAGGCCGGACACGGCCAGGCGCATACGCCTGGTCCAGCAACGCGCCACCCCCGGGTCCTCGACGGTCAGGTCAGTCATGCGACGCCCTCGATGCAGGAGCCTCGAATTTACCATCCTGGACGGATCCGGCGCTGTCCCCGCCCCCGGGGCGCCGCATGGAGTCCGCGGACCCCGTGCCGGGGGGACAGAGCAGCGACAGAGCAGCGTCTGACCCCTCTATACTTTGCGGCATGAAGCTGCACCAGCTGCGCTACCTCGCCGCCGTCGTCGACAACGGCCTCAACATCACCGCGGCCGCGCGGGCACTGCACACTTCGCAGCCCGGCGTCAGCAAGCAGATCAAGCTGCTCGAGGACGAACTCGGCTTCGACGTCTTCGAGCGCGAAGGCCGCACGCTGACCCGCGTGACCCCCGAGGGACGCCGGGTCGTCGAACGTGCGCTCAGGATCCTGGAGGAAACCGACAACATCCGCCGCCTGTCGGACGAGTTCCGCGACGAGCGCAAGGGCTCGCTGTCGATCGGCACCACCCACACGCAGGCACGGTATGTACTCCCGCCGGTGATCAAGCAGTTCCGCGAGCGCTACCCGGACGTCAAGCTGCACCTGCACCAGGGCACCTCGGAGCAGATCGCCGACCTCGCGGAGCACGATCGCATCGACTTCGCCATCGCCACCGGCTCGCAGGAACTGTTTCCCGGCCTGGTGCTGATGCCCTGCTACCGGTGGCACCGCGACATCGTCGTACCCAGGGGGCACCCGCTCGCGAGGACGTCGCGGCCGTCGCTCAAGGACCTGAGCCGCTACCCGCTCGTGACCTATGTCTTCAGCTTCGCCGGACGCTCGTCGCTGCCGGAGATCTTCGAGCGCGCCGGGCTGCCGCTCAACGTGGCGCTGACCGCGCGCGATTCCGATGTCATCAAGACCTACGTGCGCCTCGGCATGGGTGTCGGGATCATCGCCTGCATGGCGGTGACCGAGGAGGAGGACCCGGACCTGGTCGCCATCGACGGTTCGGAACTGTTCCCGGAGCACGTCACCTGGATGGGCGTGCGCCGTGGGCGCCTGCTGCGCGGCTACATGTACGACTTCATGCGGCTGTTCGCGCCGCACCTGAACCGTCGCCTCGTCGACCAGGCCCTGCGCACGGCCTCGGCCGAGCGCGCCGCCGCGCTGTTCGACCAGGTGCGACTGCCACAGTACTGAGGAGCGGGAGTAGCCTGATGCAGGATTTCGAGAAGCTCGGCGCGTTCTATATCGGTCGCGAGTACGACCCGGCCGCCGACACGCTGGCCACCGCGCCGCTGCTGTACGACTCGAAGGACCTGACCACGCACGCGGTGTGCGTGGGCATGACCGGGAGCGGCAAGACGGGATTGTGCGTCTCGTTGCTGGAGGAGGCCGCCATCGACGGCATCCCGGCGCTGGTGCTGGATCCGAAGGGCGACATCGCCAATCTCATGCTGGCGTTCCCGGGCCTCGAGGCGGCGGAGTTCCGGCCCTGGGTCGACCCGGCCGATGCCGCCCGCAAGGGCCTGTCGGTGGACGAGCACGCGGCGAAGACCGCCGCGACCTGGCAGAAGGGCCTGGCCGAGTGGGGCCAGGATGGCGCGCGGGTCGCGCGCTTCCGCGAGGCGGCGGAGGTCGCCGTGTACACGCCGGGCAGCAATGCCGGGCTGCAGCTGTCGGTGCTGAAGTCGCTCGCCCCGCCCGCCGGTGTGGCCGCCGACCCGGCGGCCCTGAAGGAACGCATCGGTGCCGTGGTATCGAGCCTGCTCGGGCTCGTGGGCATCGCCGCCGACCCGCTCAAGAGCCGTGAGCACATCCTGCTTTCGAGCATCCTGGCCGCGTCGTGGGAGGCCGGCCAGGCGCTCGACCTGGCCGGGCTCATCGGCGCGATCCAGAAGCCGCCGTTCTCCAAGGTCGGGGTATTCGACGTCGAGACCTTCTACCCGGCCAGGGACCGCCTGGCGCTTGCGATGACCGTCAACAACCTGCTCGCCTCGCCGGGCTTCGATGCCTGGCTCGAGGGTGAGCCGCTCGACGTACAGAGGTTGCTGTTCACGGCCGAGGGCCAGCCGCGCATCGCCATCGTGTCGATCGCGCACCTGACCGACAGCGAACGCATGTTCGTGGTGACGCTGGTCCTGAACGAGCTGGTCTCATGGATGCGCAACCAGTCGGGCACCTCGTCGCTTCGCGCACTGTTCTACATGGACGAGATCTTCGGCTACTTCCCGCCGAGCGCAGTGCCGCCGTCGAAGCTGCCCATGCTGACGCTGCTCAAGCAGGCCCGCGCCTATGGTCTCGGCCTGGTGCTGGCCACGCAGAACCCGGTCGACCTCGACTACAAGGGACTGTCCAACGCCGGCACCTGGCTCATCGGCCGGTTGCAGACCGAGCGTGACAAGGACCGCGTCATCGAGGGCCTGCAGAGTGCGCTGCCCGGCGGTTTCGACCGGCAGACGCTCGAGGCGCTGATGTCGAACCTCGGCCAGCGCGTGTTCCTGATGCGCAACGTCCACGACGATGCGCCGGTGCTGTTCAAGACGCGCTGGGCGCTGTCCTACCTGCGTGGCCCGCTGACGCTGCCGGAGATCGCGCGCCTGATGGAGCCGTACAAGGCCCGCAAGTCCGTCGCGACGGACGCGGGCGCGGTCGTGACCGGCGCCGCGCCGCCAGCGGCGGCAGGTGCGCGACCCGTGGCGGGCCCCGGGGTGGCGGAACTGTTCCTGGCGGCAGCGCCCGGCGCCGGCGCGCTCGTGTACCGGCCGCGCATCGGCGCCACCGCGCGCCTGCACTACGTCGAGGCGCGCTCAGGCCTCGATGCCTGGCGCTCGCTGGCGCTCGTCGCACCCGTCGATGAAGGCGACGAACCGATGTGGCAGGAAGCGATCACGGTCGAGGAGCTGGCCGGTGGACCCGAGCCGCTCGAGGGGGCCTCGTTTGCCGAACCGCCCGCCGCGCTGCTGCAGGCGAAGCGCTACGCCGCGTGGGAGAAGTCGCTCAAGTCCCACCTGTACCAGCACGGCGGCGTCGAGGTCCTGCGCTGCGAGGAACTCAAGCTCGCCTCGGCGCCCGGCGAGACGGAGGGCGACTTCCGCGCCAGGATCACCCACGCGCTGCACGAGCGGCGCGACGAGGCCGTGGCCGGGCTGCGCGAGAAGTACGCCTCGAAGCTGCGCACGCTCGAGGACCAGCTGCGCCGCGCCGAGGACCGGGTCGAGCGCGAGCGGGCCCAGTACTCGCAGCGAAAGCTCGACACCCTGGTGTCCGTCGGCAGCTCGCTGCTCGGCGCCATCCTCGGCGGTGGTCGCCGTGCCGCGAGCGGGGCCGGCAGCGCGGCCCGTTCGGCAGGCCGCGTGTTCGGCGAAAAGGGCGACGTCGATCGCGCCACCGAGAGCGTCGAGGTGCTGCGGCAACGTCGTGACGAGCTCCTGCGGGTGGTCGAGTCCGAGGTCGAGTCGCTCAGGACCGGCCTGGATCCGGCCTCGATCGCGCTGACCAGGGCCGCGGTGACGCCGCGCAAGTCGGACATCACGATCGGCTCGATCGTGCTCGCGTGGGAACCGTGGCGCAACGGCGCCGACGGCTTTCCGCAGCCGGCGCGATCCGCGTGAGCAATTCACGGGCGCGTCGCTGGCGCCATGCTGCACTCGCTGGCCTCCTGGCGCTCGCGGCCTGCGAGCCGGCCCCGGACGTCTACGGCGCCTGGCGCGCCGTGCTGACGGTGCCGGGCGGCGACCTGCCCTTCGGCCTCGAGATCCGCCGGGAGGGTGACGACGACGTCGCCTGGCTCGTCAATGGCGCCGAGCGCGTTCGCGTCGACGAGGTGCGCATCGATGGCGCGCGCGTCGAGATGCAGATGCCGGCCTATCCTCATCGATTCGCTGCGACGCTCGAGGACGGCCGGCTCGTCGGCAACATCGCCTTCATGCGCCCGGGCGGCAGGATCACCGAGGTGCGCCTCGTCGCCCAGCGCGACCAGCCCTGGCGGTTCTTTCCGCCGGGCGGCGAAGAGCCCGAGGACTTTTCCGGCCGCTGGGCGCTGACCTTCACCAGCCCCGACAGCGGGGTGCAGCGCGCTGCCGTGGCGGAGCTCGAACAGCGGGGCCGCGAAGTGACCGGCACGGTGCTGCGCACCAGTGGCGACGACCGGTATCTCGCCGGCGAGGTTCGCGGCAACATGCTGATGCTGTCGCGCTTCGACGGTGGCAGCGCGTTCCTGTATGTCGCCAGGCTCGACGACAGCGGCCGCCTGAGTGGCGAGTTCCGCAGCGGCAGCTGGGGATACCAGCGCTTCGAGGGAGTGCGCGATGCGTCGGCGGCACTCGCCGGCGACGCCGCGGAAACCACGCTCGCACCAGGCGCGGAAACGCTCCAGTTCACCTTCCCGGACATCGATGGCAAGCCGGTGTCGCTGTCCGATCCGCGCTTCGCCGGCAAGATCGTGATCGTCACCATCGGCGGCAGCTGGTGCCCGAACTGTCATGACGAAGCGGT
>CAZXAS010000021.1:11264-24165 GCA_964638185.1 uncultured Steroidobacteraceae bacterium
TCGTGATCGTCACCATCGGCGGCAGCTGGTGCCCGAACTGTCATGACGAAGCGGTCTTCCTGCGCGACTTCCTGCCCGGCCGCCGCGAGCGGGGCCTCGAGGTCGTGCAGCTGATGTTCGAGTATACGGACGACGCGGACGAGGCCCGCCGGCTGGTGCGCGACTTCGCGCGGCGCTACGCCATCGACTACCCGGTGCTGCTCGCCGGGACCTATGGCAACGTCAGCGACGCCATCCCTGCCATCGCGAACTTCCATGCGTATCCGACCATGCTGGTGCTGGGACGCGACGGCCGGGTCCTGCATACACACACCGGTTTTTCCGGCCCGGCGACCGGCGAGCACTACGACCGGTTCGTCGCCGAGTTCACGACCTTGATCGACGGCCTGCTGGCCGAACCGGGCTGACGACCAGCCACGAGGACGCTCCCCGCCACCGGTGATCCGCTATCGCCAGCTCCCGGTGGGTGACCTATGCTGGCCGGGATGGATGCCCGGGTCGTCTTTCGCGCGCGTGGACTGACCAAGGTCTATCGCATGGGCGAGGTGGAGGTGTCCGCGCTGCGCGGCGTCGACCTCGACCTGTTCGCAGGCGAGTTCGTCGTGCTCCTCGGACCGTCGGGCAGCGGCAAGTCGACCCTGCTCAACATCCTCGGCGGCCTCGATACCGCGACGGCGGGTACCGTCACCTATGACGGCCACGACCTGACCCGGGCCGACGAACGCGAGCTCACCAGCTTCCGGCGCGATCACGTCGGCTTCGTGTTCCAGTTCTACAACCTGATCCCGAGCCTCACCGCGCGCGAGAATGTCGCGGCGGTCACCGAGATCGCGCGCAACCCGATGCCGCCCGAGCAGGCGCTCGGCGTGGTGGGCATGGCCGGCCGGCTGGACCATTTCCCCGCACAGCTCTCCGGTGGCGAGCAGCAGCGCGTGGCGATCGCGCGCGCCATCGCCAAGAACCCCGCGGTACTGCTGTGCGACGAGCCCACCGGAGCGCTCGACTCCGCCACCGGCATCGTCGTGCTGGAGGCGCTCGAGAGCGCCAACCGGAGTCTCGGCACCACCACGGTGGTGATCACGCACAACGTCGTCATCGCCGAGATGGCCGACCGCGTCGTGCGCATGGCCGATGGCCAGATCGCCGGCAGCGAGCACAATGCCTCGCGCAAGGCACCGCGGGAGCTCGCCTGGTGATGCGCGCACTCGACCGCAAGCTGTGGCGGGACCTGTGGCAGCTGCGCGGCATGGTGGCCGCCATCTCGCTGGTGCTGCTCGGCGGCATCTCGACCTTCGTGATGTCGCGCGTGACCTATGAGTCGCTGGCCGCCACCCTGCAGCGCTACTACGCGGACCAGCGCTTCGCCGACGTGTTCGCCGGTCTGGTCCGCGCGCCCGAGTCGGTGGCGGAACGCCTGGCCGGCATCGCGGGCGTCAACCGGCTCGAGACTCGCGTCGTCGCCGCCGTGAACCTCGAGGTGGCGGGCTACGACGACCCGGTGACGGGCAGGATCGTGTCGCTGCCGGAACACGGCGATCCGAAGCTCAACGTGCCCTGGCTCAGGCTCGGTCGCCTGCCGGATCCCCATGCGCAGTCCGAGGTGACCATCAGCGAGGAGTTCGGCGTGGCGCAGGGACTCGAGCCGGGCGACACGCTGGTCGCGATCATCAAGGGCCGGCGCAAGCAGCTCACGGTGGTCGGCCTCGCGGTCTCGCCCGAGTACATGTACGCCATCCCGCCGGGCGGCATCTTCCCGGACTACGAGCGCTACGGGATCCTGTGGATGAACCGCCGCGCGCTGGCGACCGCCTTCGAGATGGAGGGGGCCTTCAACGACGTGAGCCTGTCGCTCGAGCGCGGTGCGAATGCGCGCGACGTCATCGACCGCATCGATGCCCTGCTCGCACGGTACGGCGGCCTGGGTGCCTACGAGCGCGAGGACCAGTTCAGCCACCGTTTCATCACCGAGGAGCTGCGCGGCCTCGAGACCATGGCCACCGTGTTCCCGGTGATCTTCCTGGGTGTCGCCGCCTTCCTGCTCAATGTCGTGATCACGCGGCTCATCAGCCTCGAGCGCGAGCAGATCGGGACACTGAAGGCCTTCGGCTACGGCACCACCCACATCGTCGTCCACTACCTCAAGCTGGTGCTGGCCGTGGTCGCGACCGGCCTCGTCGCCGGCGTGGCGCTTGGCCTGTGGTTCGCGCGCGGCATGGCCGGCATCTACCAGGAGTTCTACAGCTTTCCCTACCTGCATCTCGTGGTCGACCCGGCGGTCCTCCTGCAGGCACTCGCCGTCACCCTGGCGGCGGCACTCGCCGGGACGCTCGCCGCGGTGCGCCGCGCGGCGGCGCTGCCGCCGGCGGTGGCGATGCGGCCCGAACCGCCGCCGGTGTATCGCGCGACGCTGCTCGAGCGCGCCGGCATTGCACGCCGTGTCGCCGAGCCGACCCGCATGATCCTGCGCCACCTTGCGCGCCGGCCTGCCAAGTCGGCCCTGACGGTGCTCGGGATCGCGGCCGCAGCGGGCATCCTGATGATCACCAATTTCCAGCGCGATGCGATCGGCTGGATGATCGGGGTCCAGTACGTGCTGGCAAGCCGCGAGGACATGACGGTGATGTTCACCGAGCCGACGCCGCGACGGGCGCTGTACTCGCTCACCGGCATCGACGGCGTGACGTATGCCGAGGGCTTCCGCGCGGTTCCGGCGCGGCTCGTGCATGGCCACCGCAGCTATCGCACCGCCGTCGAGGGCGTGGAGCCGGGCGCCGAGCTGCAGCGCGTGCTCGATGCCGACCTCGAGCCGGTACACGTGCCGGACGAAGGCGTGGTGCTCACCGAGTACCTGGCGACCGAGATCCTCGGCATCGCGCCCGGGCAGGTACTGATGGTCGAGGTGCTGGAGGGCCGGCGGCCGGTCCTGGAAGTGCCTGTCGCAGGCCTGACCCGGCAGTACCTCGGCGTCAACGCCTACATGAACCGCGAGGCGCTCAACCGGCTGTTGCGCGAGGGGCCAGCCATCTCCGGGGCCCGGATCGCCGTGGACCGGACCCGGCAGGCATCCGTCTACCGGGAGCTGCGCGAGATGCCGCGCGTCGCCGGCACGGTGGTGCGCGACAATTCGATCCGCCAGTTCAACGAGATGATGGAGGAGACGATCCTGTTCTTCTCGTTCATCACCGCGCTGCTCGGCGCCTTCATCGCCTTCGGCGTCGTCTACAACTCGGCGCGCATCGCGCTGTCCGAGCGTGGCCGCGAGCTCGCCTCGCTGCGCGTGCTCGGCTTCACGCGTGCCGAGGTGGGCTACATCCTGCTCGGCGAGATCGGCCTCATGACCCTGGTGGCAATACCGATCGGCTTCCTGTTCGGCTACGGCCTGTCGGCCTACCTCGCCGCCGCCTTCGCCTCCGACCTGTATCGCGTGGCACTCGTCGTCGAGCCGGCGACCTACGCCCTCGCCGCGAGCGTCGTGCTCGTCTCCTTCGCCGTCAGCAGCGTGCTCATCTGGCGCAGGATCGCCGGCCTCGACCTGGTCGAGGTGTTGAAGACCCGGGAATGAGGGAGGGCACCGTGCCCAGCAATCGCCGCAAGGGACTGATCGTCGTCGCCGCCGTGCTGCTCGCGGCCCTCGCCTGGGGATTCTGGCCCCGCGCCGAGCCCGTGGAGATGGCCACCGTCGCCCGGCGGCCGCTCGCGATCACGGTCGAGGAGGAAGCCCGCACGCGGGTGAAGGAGCGCTACGTGATCCATGCGCCGGTGGCGGGGTTCCTGCGGCGCATCGACCTCGACGTGGGCGACCCGGCGCCGAAGGACGCGGTGATCGCCTCGCTCGACCCGACGCTGCCGGCCGTGCTCGATCCGCGTAGCCGCGCCGAGGCCGAGGCACGCGTCGCTGCGCTGCGGGCCGAACTCGAGCGGCGGGAGGCAGGATTGCGACAGGCCGAGGTCGAGGCGGAACTGGCCGCCTCCGAGTTTGCCCGCATCGCGGGCCTGCTGGAGCGCCGGCTGGTCTCGCAGCGTGACTTCGACGCGGCGCAGGCGGACCTGCGTGCACGCGAGGCTGCGCGGCGCGGCGCCGCGTCCGCCGTCCAGGTGGGCCGCTACGACCTCGAGGCCGCGCGTGCGGCGCTGCGCTACACGGCGGCAGCCGATGGCGGCAGGCCGGTCGGAACCGTGGCCCTGCACTCGCCCGTCGACGGCAGAGTGTTGAAGCTCCACCAGGAGAGCGCCGGCGTGGTGGCGGCCGGCCAGCCGCTGATCGAGGTCGGCGATCCTGGCGACCTGGAGGTCGAGTCGGAGGTCCTCTCACGCGACGCCGTACGCATCGAGCCGGGCGCCCGCGTGTTGCTCGAGCGCTGGGGCGGCGATGCGGTGCTCGAGGGCGTGGTGCGCATCGTAGAGCCTTACGGCTTCACCAAGATCAGTGCGCTTGGCGTGGAGGAGCAGCGGGTACGCGTGATCGTCGACTTGAGCTCGCCGCCCGAGGCGTGGCGGCGGCTCGGCGATGGCTATCGCGTCGAGGCCAGTTTCGTCGTATGGGAGCGCGACGACGCCCTGACCGTCCCCTCGAGCGCGGTATTCCGGCATGACGGAGGCGCCGCGGTTTTCGCGGTCGAGCGCGGGCGGGCGCGGCTCCGGCCGATCACCGCCGGGCAGGCGGGCGGGCTGTGGACCGAGGTCACGGACGGCCTCGAGGCGGACGAGACGGTCATCGTCCATCCCGGCGATACAATTGCCGACGGCGTGCGGGTGCGCCGCTTCCAGCAGCATTGATCGCGAGGTTTCCATGCCATCCTTCGACGTCGTCTCCGAACTCGACCACCATGAAGTCACCAATGCGGTCGACCAGGCGAACCGCGAAGTGCAGCAGCGCTTCGACTTCAAGGACACGGGTGCGAAGTTTGAGCTCAGCGAGTTCACGGTCACCCTGCACGCGCAGGTCGACTTCCAGCTGAAGCAGATGCTCGACATCCTGACCCTGAAGCTGGCGAAGCGCGGCATCGACGCCGCCTGCATCGAGGCCAAGGACCCGGAGATCGCGCTCAATGCCGCGCGCCAGACGGTGACGCTGCGCCACGGGATCGAGACCGAGACCGGCAAGAAGATCCAGCGACAGCTCAAGGACTCCGGGCTCAAGGTCCAGGCCGGCATCCAGGGCGACCAGGTTCGGGTGACGGGCAAGAAGCGCGACGACCTGCAGGACGCGATCGCACTGCTGCGCAAGGCGGAACTGGGGATTCCGCTGCAGTTCAAGAACTTCCGCGACTAAGAAATTCAAAACGTTAGGCAACGAGCGCGATCCTGGGACCCGGCGTGACTGGGGGCTTCGCCCTACGGCTTGTACGTAAATAGCAATCATTCGCATTTACAGACGAGATTCATTCTCATACAGTCCGGTCCATCGGCCGCTGGGGATGGCGGCCCTCAAGTTCCACCGAGGACCGATCCAATGCGCCCGTATGCCACCACGCCGCTCGCCCGGACCGTCACACTGATCCTGGCCGCCGCGACCACTCCTGCCCTCGCCGACGACACAGGCACCGGACCGGCCGTGCTCGAGCGCATCGTGGTCACCGCGACCCGCGTCGACGCGGGCAGCGCCGGCGGCTCGGTCGCGTTCCTCGACGCCGCGATCCTCGCGGAGCATTCCTACGCGGACGTCAACCGAATCCTGCGCCAGGTCCCCGGACTCAACATCGTCGAGGAAGAGGGCTTCGGGATCCGCCCGAGCATCGGCATCCGCGGCTCCGGGACCGACCGCAACTCGAAGATCGCGGTCATGGAGGATGGCGTGCCGATCGCGCCGGCGCCGTACTCCGCCCCGGCCGCCTACTACTTCCCGCGCATGCTGCGCATGTCGGCGGTCGAGGTGAGCAAGGGTCCGGCCGCCATCAAGTACGGGCCGCAGACGGTGGCCGGCGCCATCGGCATGTTCTCCAACCCGATCCCGGACGACGGCGGGCTGGGCGGCAAGCTCGACCTGCTCGGTGGCGACTTCGACAGCTACCGCGGCCATGGGCTCGTCGGTGGCTACATCGAGACCGGCAGCGGCGTCGACGTGGGCTTGAGCCTCGAGACGCTGCAGGAGAAGTCCACGGGCTTCAAGCGCCTCGATTCGGGCGGCGACACGGGCTACCGGATCCAGGACTACGTGGCGAAGCTCGCGCTGCGCTCGGCCGACGGCGCCGACCTGCCGCAGTCGCTGGAGCTCAAGCTGCAGTACTCGGACGAGGCCTCGGACGAGACCTACCTCGGGCTCAGCCTCGACGACTTCCGCGCCGATCCCTACCGCCGCTATCGCGGCAGCCAGGTCGACGAGATGAACGTGGAGCACTGGACCTACCAGGCCACCCATCGCATCGACTTTTCGGAGCGCCTCGACCTGACGACGATCGCGTACCGCACCGAGACCGAGCGTGCCTGGTACAAGCTGAACGACGTCCGTAACGCGGCCGATACCGGCTTCACCAGTATCAGCGCCATTCTCGACGGCCCGGCGACCTTCGCGACCGAATACGCGGCCATCGTCGGTGCGCCCGGTACCACGAGCGCGGCCGGCGCGCTCAGGGTGCGCAACAACAACCGCGAGTACTACGCGACCGGCATCCAGACCGTGCTCGGTTACGCGTTCGAGGCCGGTGGCGCGAGCCACCAGCTGGAGGCATCGGTCCGTTATCACCGCGACGAGGAAGACCGCTACCAGAACGACGATCGCTACCAGATGGTCGGCGGCGCGATGGTGCTCAACACCACGGGCGCGCCGGGAACGCAGGACAACCGCATCGGCGAGGCCGAGGCCTGGGCGCTCTATCTGCGCGACACCATCAGCTGGGAACGCCTGACGCTGGCGCCGGGACTGCGCTACGAGACCATCGACCTCACCCGCACCAACTACGGCACGGCGGACCCTGACCGCGCCGGCACGCCGGCGATCGTGGAGAGCACCGTCGACGTGCTGCTGCCCGGCATCGGCGCGACCTATGCACTCAACGATGACTTCAGCCTGGTGGCCGGGGTGCATCGCGGCTTCGTGAATCCGGGCCCGGGATCCGATGCGGACGCCGAGGAATCATGGAACTACGAGGCCGGGCTCAGGTTCGGCCGCGGCGCGGGGTCGCTCGAGGCCATCGCGTTCTTCGTCGACTACGAGAACCTCGTCGGTACCTGCACCGCCTCCACCGGCGGCAACTGCACCATCGGCGACCAATACGACGGCGGCGAGGCGGCGGTTCACGGGCTCGAGCTGGTGGCGGCATGGGACGCGGGCCTCGCGCTCAGCAGCAGCTGGTCGTTCCCGCTGTCCGCGGTCTACACCTGGACCGACGGCGAGTTCCGCTCGAGCTTCGACAGTGGCTTCGACGAGTGGGGCGAGGTGACCCGCGGCGACTCGCTGCCACTGGTGCCGGAGCACCAGCTGACACTGAACGCCGGGGTCGACGCCGGCCGCTGGCGCATGTTCCTGGCGATGAACTACGTCGACGAGGCGCGTGCGACCGCCGGCTCCGGTCCGATCCCCGCCGACGAGCGCATCGACAGCCGCACCCTGGTGGACCTGTCGGCGGAGTTCGACGTCGCGACCACGATGAGCCTGTTCGCGAGCGTCACCAACCTCACCGACGAGGTCTACAACGTCGCCTTCCGCCCGGCCGGCGCCCGGCCGGGCGCACCGCGCAGCTGGCTCGCCGGCGTGAAAATGCGCTTCTGACCGGAATTCCCCTTCCGGTCAGGTGAGGCCCTGCTTCACCATCCGCCGGCGCAGAAACGCGATCTGCGACTGCAGCGGCAGTTCCTTGGGGCACAGGTCGTTGCAGGCTAGCAGCGACATGCAGCCGAACACGCCGTCGTCGTTGCCGACGAGTTCGTACATGTCGGCGTCGCTGCGCTCGTCACGGGGATCGAGGCGGAACCGGGCCACCTTGTTGAGGCCCACGGCCCCGACGAAATCGGTGCGCATGTGGGCGGTGCCGCAGGCCGCGACGCAGCAGCCGCATTCGATGCAGCGATCCAGTTCGTAGACCTCGTCCGCCAGGTCCGGGTCCATGCGCTCCTCGTGCCGCCGGAGGTCGACCTCCTGCTGCTTCGCGTGCACCCAGGCTTCCAGCCGCTCGGTCATCTCGCGCATCCACTTGCCGGTGTTGACCGACAGGTCGCCGATGAGCTCGAAGGTCGGCAGCGGCGCAAGCGTGATGTCGGCAGGCAGCTCGGCCGTCAGGGTGCGGCAGGCGAGCCCGGGCCGGCCGTTGACGACCATGCCACAGCTGCCGCAGACGCCGGCGCGGCAGACGAAGTCGAACTGCAGCGACGGGTCGTGCTTCTCGCGCAGTTCCGAGAGCACGATGAACAGCGTCATGCCCTCGGCCTCGTCGAGCTCGTAGGTCTGGATCCGGGCCGGCGTCTGCGGCTCGGCCGGGTTGTAGCGCAGGATGTGGATGCGCAAGCGGCGCACGGCCTGACCACTCATGGCAGCTTCTCCCCGAGCCGCTCGTTGCGACCCCGTATCGACTCCGGCAGCAACTGCTCATAGGGCATCAGGGCCTCCTGGACCGCGAACCGCCCCTCGCCGGCCAGCTGCTCCCGCAGCGCCGCCACCTCGCGCGCCCGCCGGTCGGTGTCAGGATGCTCGATCTGGTTGCGGGCCCCGTAGCCACGCCAGCCGGGTGGCAGCTCCATGGTCATGACGTCGAGCGGCTCGTACGACAGGGTCGGCAGGTCGGCGCCCGGATCCGGCCAGGTCGCGAGCGTCCGTTTCAACCAGTCGGCATCGTTGCGTTGCGGGTAGTCGGCGCGGAAGTGCGCGCCGCGACTCTCCGTGCGTGCCAGCGCACCGCAGGCCACGGTGAGCGCGAGGCGCAGCATCTTCTGCGTGCGATAGGCGGTGACCAGTTCCGGATTGGCGCCCGGGGCGCGGCTCGCCACGACGATCCGGCGGCTGCGCACGTACAGCTCGCGCAGCTCCTCGACCGCGCTCGCAAGATCCCCGCCCTCGCGGAAGATGCCGACCTTCGCGGTCATGACCTCCTGCATGGCGATGCGCAGCGCCGAGGCGTCCTCGCCGCTGCCACTTCCACACAGGCCGTCGAGATACGCCTGCTCGCGACGGATGAAGTCGCGCACCAGGCTGGTCGACACCTCGAGTTCGGTGCCCTCGCAGTAGTCTGCGACGAACTCGCCGACGATCATGCCGGCCACCACCGTCTCCGCGACAGAGTTGCCGCCGAGACGATTGAAACCGTGCATGTCCCAGCAGGCCGACTCGCCGGCGGCGAACAAGCCGGCCAGCGAGGGGTTCTGGCCGGTGTGGTCGGTGCGCACGCCGCCCATCGTGTAGTGCTGCGCCGGCCGTACCGGGATCCACTTGTCCGCCGGGTCGAGGCCGAGGAAATAGCGGCAGATGTCCTTCACCTCGCGCAGGTTGCGCTCGATGTGCGGACGGCCGAGCAAGGTGATGTCGAGCCACAGGTGCTCGCCGAAGCGCGACTTCACGCCCTTGCCGCTCTTGATGTGCTCCTCCATGCGCCGCGACACCACGTCGCGCGAAGCCAGTTCCTTCTTCTCCGGCTCGTAGTCCGGCATGAACCGGTGGCCGTCGACGTCGCGGAGGAGCCCGCCGTCGCCACGGCAGCCCTCGGTGACCAGGATGCCGGCGGGAAAGATGCCGGTGGGGTGGAACTGCACCGCCTCCATGTTGCCGAGCGCGGCGCAGCCGGTCTCGAGCGCCAGCGCATGGCCGATGCCTTCGTTGATGACGGCGTTGGTGGTCACCCGGTACAGGCGCCCGGCACCACCGGTCGCGACCACCGTGGCGCGGGCCACGCAGGCGGCGAGCTCGCCGGTGATGAGGTCGCGCACCACCGCGCCGTGGCAGCGCCGGCCGTCGTGGATCAGCGCCAGCGCCTCGGTCCGCTCCAGCACCGGGATGCCCTCGGCGATGGCGCGGTCCCCCATGGCGAACAACATGGCGTGGCCAGTACCGTCCGATGCGTAGCAGGTCCGCCACTTCTTGGTGCCGCCAAAATCACGCTGCGCGATGAGCCCATGCGCCTCGTCGCGCTCGGTCAGCGTGACCTTCTGGCCGTTGATGATCACTTCGCGATCACCGCGCCGGACCCGGCTCCACGGCACGCCCCAGGCCGCCAGTTCCCGCACCGCCTTCGGCGCGGTGTTGACGAACATGCGCACGACCTGCTGGTCGGCGCCCCAGTCGCTGCCGCGGACCGTGTCCTCGAAGTGCACGTCCTCGTTGTCGCCCTCGCCCTTGATGACGTTGCCTAGGCTTGCCTGCATGCCGCCCTGGGCCGCGACCGAGTGCGAGCGCTTGGGCGGCACGAGGGACAGCACCAGCGGATCGAAGCCACGCCGGCGCGCGCCGATCGCGACCCTGAGGCCGGCAAGGCCACCGCCGATGACCAGCACGTCCGAATAGACGATCCTCATGGCGCGTGCTCCCCCGGCTCCGTCACCCAGGCCGGCGTATAGCGCTCGCCACGCGCGGGCGCGTGCTCGATGCCGATCCTGACGTAGGCGGCCAGCGTCGCCAGGCCGAGCACGATGAGGAAGACCGTGATGCCCCACTTGACCGCACGCAGCCGGCGACGGCTCGCCGCCGGGTCGGGTCCCTCGAACACGCCCCACTTGAGCGCAAGCCGGTACAGGCCGACGCCGCCGTGGATCTCCACCGCGAACAGCAGCACCAGGTAGAGCACCCAGAAGTGATCACCCCAGACCCGGTCCGCCGAGGCATAGGGCCCGATGTCGCCCGGGTGCGTGAGCATCCACCACAGGTGGGCGCTCGCCAGGAAGAACAGCGCGAAGCCGGTGATCACCTGCCAGTACCAGAGCGTCGTGTCCTCGTGCTTCATGCCGTGCATGTGGCGGCGGAACAGCGAGTACTGGCGGTAGTTGGCCGGGAACTTCCTGAGCGCCAGCCCGGCGTGCAGGATGAACAGCGCGAAAACCGCCGCGACGATCACCGACACGACCCATGGGTAGGACCGGCCGAAGAAGAAGTAGCCCTCGAAGAACTTCGTGATCGTCCACATCGCGTCCTTGCTGATGAGGATCGACGAGACGAACAGCATGTGGCCCCACATGAACAGCGCCAGCAACAGGCCGCTCATGCTCTGTGCCAGGTCGAGCCGGGCCGGCCACCGGCTCCGGTCCTGCGGCGCAACGATGCCGCTGCCGTGGGTTGCAGCCAGGATTTGGTTCAAGGCAGTCCTCCCCCGTCGTTCCCCGGGCACGAAGCGCAGACTGTCGCCGGTCGCGGACCCGGCGCAAATAGGGGATTTTCGCGCTGCCTGTTGTCCCGGCCTCACACCAGGGGCTGGATGCGGCGACGCAGCAGCGGCAGGACCTCGGCCTCGAACCAGGGATTGCGCCTGAGCCACAGCAGGTTGCGCGGCGAGGGATGCGGCAGGGGCAGGAACCGTGGCAGGTACTCGGCGTGCGCCCGGACCGTGTCGGTCAGGGACCCCTTGCACCGCTCGCCGAGGTACCAGGCCTGGGCATAGCGGCCGATGAGCAGGGTGAGTTCCACCCGCGGCAGCCGGGCCAGGAGCGGCGGATGCCAGGTGGGCGCGCACTCCGGCCGTGGGGGCGCGTCGCCGCTGCCACGCCTGCCGGGGTAGCACAGCCCCGTCGGGATGATGGCGATGCGCGAGGCATCGTAGAAGGTGGCCCGGTCTACATCCAGCCACTGGCGCAGACGGTCCCCGCTCGGGTCGTTCCAGGGGATGCCGGTCTCGTGGACCCGCGTGCCCGGGGCCTGCCCGACGATCAGCAGGCGGGCCGCCGGATCGGCGCGCAGGATCGGCCGTGGCCCGAGCGGCAGGTGTTTCTCACACAAGCGGCAGGCCCGGACGCGTGCGAGCAACGCGTCGAAGGACTCCATCCGATTGGCCCGCGGCACACCTGGGCGCGTCATCGTCCTACACCAGTCGGCAACGATGCGTCATGCACGCTAGTCTAGTTGTCCTTGCGGGCAGGAGATCAAGCGCATGCAGTCAGTGTTCCTGGACCTCGGCACCGTCAGCAGCGGCGACCTCGACACCGCGACGCTGGAACGCGCCCTTCCCGGTCTCGTCATGCACCTGCAGACGCCACAGGAGCTGGTCGCGGAGCGCATCGCAGGCTGCAGCGTGGTGCTGCTCAACAAGAGCCGCATCACCCGCGAGATGATGGCCGCCAACCCCGGGCTCAGGCTGATCGCACTGACCGCCACCGGGGTCGACAACGTCGACGTGGCGGCAGCGCGCGAGTGCGGAATCGCCGTCGCGAACCTGCGCGACTACTGCACGCCCTCGGTAGTCCAGCACGTCTTCGCCATGCTCCTCGCCCTCACCCAGCGACTCGCCGACTACGATCGTTTCGCGAAGGTTGGCGAGTGGGCGGCCTCGGGCCAGTTCTCGGTGTTCCCGTTCCCGATCCGCGAGCTCGCCGGCCGCACGCTCGGCATCGTGGGCCTCGGCGCGCTCGGTGCCGGCGTGAAGCGCGCGGCCGAGGCCTTCGGCATGCGCGTCCTGGTGGCCGCCCGCCCGGGCACACCGGCCGCCGGCGGGCGCGTGACCCTCGACGAGTTGCTGCCCGAAGTCGATGTGCTCTCGCTGCACTGCCCGCTGACGCCCGCGACCCGTGGCCTGATCGGCGCCGACCAGCTCGCCCGCATGAAGCCCGACGCGGTCATCATCAATACGGCGCGCGGCGCCCTCATCGACGCCGCGGCACTCGCGACGGCCCTGCGTTCAGGCAGGATCGGCGGTGCGGGCATCGACGTCCTCGAGCAGGAGCCGCCAGTGGACGGCAACCCGCTGCTCGCGCCGGGAATCCCGAACCTGATCGTGACGCCGCATGTCGCCTGGGCCGCGCGCGAAGCGCGCCAGCGTTGCCTCGACGAGCTGGC
>CAZXAS010000022.1:0-12318 GCA_964638185.1 uncultured Steroidobacteraceae bacterium
TGCCCTGGTAAGCACGCCGCTGGCGCAACGCGCCACGGCCGAAACGAGAGCCCCGGCCTGCCTTGCGGCAGCCGGGGCTTTCGCTCGTCAGAGGCTGCGCAATACGTCGCCGAGTGTTCCGAACAGCTCGTCGACCTGCGACCGCTCGATGACGAGCGGCGGCGACATCGCGATGATGTCGCCGGTCACGCGCACCAGGATGCCGCGCTCGAAGCAGCGCGTGAACGCCTCGAAGGCCCGCGCGCCCGGCTTGCCGGCCGCCGGCTCGAGCTCGATGCCGGCGATCAGGCCGTAGTTGCGCACGTCGATCACCGGGCCGGTACCCTTGAGCGAGTGCGCCGCATCCTCCCATGGACCTGCCATCTCGCGCGCCCGGGTGAGCAGTCCGTCGCGCCGGTAGATGCCGAGCGTGGCGAGGCCGGCGGCGCAGGCGACCGGGTGGGCGGAATAGGTGTAGCCATGGAACAGCTCGATCGCCTGCTCCGGGCCGCGCATGAAGGCGTCGTAGATCTCCTTGCGGACCAGCACCGCACCCATCGGCACGGCGCCGTTGGTGAGCCCCTTGGCGCAGGTGATCATGTCGGGCACCACGCCGAACTCCTGGGCCGCGAAGGCCGAGCCGGTGCGCCCGAAGCCGGTGATGACCTCGTCGAAAATGAGCAGGATGCCGTGGCGCGTGCAGATCTCGCGTAGCCGCCGCAGGTAGCCCTGCGGGGGCATCAGCACGCCGGTCGACCCGGCGATCGGCTCGACGATCACGGCGGCGATGTTCGACGCGTCATGCAGCGCCACCAGCCGTTCCAGTTCGTCGGCGAGGTGCCCGCCCCAGGCGGGCAGGCCGCGGGTGAAGGCGTTGTGCTCGAGGGAATGCGTGTGCGGCAGGTGGTCGACGCCCGGCAGCATGGCGCCGAAGAACTTGCGGTTGTTGACCATCCCGCCGACGGAGATGCCGCCGAAGCCGACGCCGTGGTAGCCGCGCTCGCGGCCGATCAGCCGGGTACGCGTGCCTTCGCCGCGGACCCGGTGCCAGGCCAGCGCGATCTTGAGTGCCGTATCGACCGATTCCGAGCCGGAATTGGTGAAGAAAACGTGGCTCAGCCCCTCCGGCGCGAGCGCCACCACCTCGTTGGCCAGTTCGAACGCCGACGGGTGTCCCATCTGGAACGGCGGCGAGTAGTCCATGGTGCCGATCTGCGCCGCGACCGCCTCGGTGATCTCGCGGCGGCCATGCCCGGCGTTCACGCACCACAGGCCGGCCACGCCATCGAGGATGCGCCGGCCGTCGTGCGTCCAGTAGTGCATGCCCTCGGCCCGGGCGAGCAGCCGCGGGGCCGCCTTGAACTGCCGGTTGGCCGTGAACGGCATCCAGAAGGCCTCGAGGTCGTCGCGCGTCGGTACCACAGGTGCTGCGCTGGTCATGAGTTCAGGTCTCCCGTCACGCCGCGATGCGGCGCGCTGGCCCGTGTCGCCGGGCCGTGAGCCGCGATTCTACGCCGTGGCCGGTGCCGTTCGCAGCAACCGGTGTCGTGCGTCTGTGCGATCATGACGGCCGTGGGGCCCCGGCGGTGGGGCCGGGGGCTTTGGACATGAACGACACCAGGGATCGCATCGACTGGCACGCGCGTGCTGCCACGCTCGAACCGCGCACGCGTGCCTTCATCGACGGCCGGTTTGTCGATGCGCGCTCGGGCGAGACCTTCGACTGCATCAACCCGGCGACCGGCCGGTCGCTCGCCGCCGTCGCTTCCTGCGATGCAGCGGACGTCGACGCCGCAGTCGCCTCGGCGCGCCGGGCGTTCGATTCCGGCAGCTGGTCGGGCCGCGCGCCGCGCGAGCGCAAGCGCGTGCTCAGGCGTTTCGCGGAACTGCTGATGACCCACCGCGACGAGCTGGCGCTGACCGAGACGCTCGACATGGGCAAGCCCATCGGCGATTCGCTCAGCGTGGACATACCCGGCGCGGCGCGCTGCATCGAGTGGTATGCCGAGGCCGTGGACAAGGTCTACGACGAGGTGGCGCCCACGGGCCGCGATACGCTGGCGACCATCACCCGCGAGCCGGTCGGAGTCGTCGGCGCGATCGTGCCGTGGAACTTCCCGCTGCTGATGGCCTCCTGGAAGCTCGGCCCTGCGCTCGCGACCGGAAACTCCGTGGTGCTCAAGCCCTCGGAGAAGTCGCCGCTGACGGCGCTGCGCATCGCGGAACTCGCGGTCGAGGCGGGCCTGCCGCCCGGTGTCCTCAACGTCGTTCCGGGATTCGGGCATACGGCGGGAGAGGCGCTCGCGCTGCACATGGACGTCGACTGCGTCGCCTTCACCGGCTCGACGCGCATCGGCCGGCGCATGCTCGAGTATTCGGGCCGCTCCAACATGAAGCGGGTCTGGCTCGAGTGCGGCGGCAAGTCGCCGAACATCGTCTTCGCCGACGCCGCCAACCTGGAACGGGTCGCGACGGCGGCCGCCTGGGGAATCTTCTTCAACCAGGGCGAGATGTGCTCCGCGGCGTCGCGACTCGTGGCGCATGCCGACGTCAAGGACGAGCTGCTGGAGAAGATCGTCGCCATCGGCAGGACCCTGGCGCCCGGCGATCCGCTCGACCCGGCCACGCGGCTCGGCGCGCTCGTGGATCGCGGACAGCTCGAGACGGTCACGGGCTACATCGAGGCCGGACGTGCCGGGGGCGCACGGCTCGCGCTCGGCGGCCAGCGCGCGCGCGAGGCCAGCGGCGGCTACTTCGTGGAACCGACCGTGTTCGACGGGGTCACCATGGACATGAAGATCGCCCGTGAGGAGATCTTCGGGCCGGTCCTGTCCGTGATCACATTCAGCGACGAGGCCGAGGCGGTCCGCATCGCGAACGACGTCATGTTCGGGCTGGTGTCCGCCGTCTGGACCCGCGACATCACCGTCGCGCACCGGGTGGCGCGGGCGATCCGCGCGGGCACCGTGTACGTCAACTGCTACGACGCGGACGACATCACCGTCCCGTTCGGCGGCTTCAAGCAGTCGGGCAACGGCCGCGACAAGTCGCTGCACGCGTTCGACAAGTACACCGAGCTCAAGACGACCTGGATCGACCTGTCGGGCTGAAGGAGCGGAGGCGAATCATGCGCGTGACCGTTGCCGCGACCCAGATGGCCTGTGGCTGGGACCGCGAGGCCAACATCGACAATGCCGAGCGCCTGGTGCGCGATGCGGCCGCACGCGGCGCGGACGTCATCCTGATCCAGGAGCTGTTCGAGACGCCGTATTTCTGCAAGGACCACCTGGCGGGGCACTTCGAGCTGGCGACGCCCGTGGCCGAGAATCCTGCGGTCAAGCGCCTCGCGCCGCTTGCGGCCGAGCTCGGCGTGGTGCTGCCGCTGTCCGTATTCGAGCGCGCGCACAACGCCTACTTCAACAGCCTGGTGATGGTGGACGCCGACGGCGCAACGCTCGGCATCTATCGCAAGGCCCACATCCCGGAGAGCCCGGGCTACCACGAGAAGTTCTACTTCTCGCCGGGCGACACCGGGTTCCGGGTCTGGAACACTCGCTTCGGCCGTTTGGGCGTCGGCGTGTGCTGGGACCAGTGGTTCCCGGAATGCGCGCGCGCCATGGCGCTCCTCGGTGCGGACCTGCTGCTGTACCCCACGGCGATCGGCTCGGAACCGCAGGACCCCGGGCTCGACTCGCGCTGGCACTGGCAGAGGACCATGCAGGGCCATGCCGCCGCCAACATCGTGCCGCTGGTGGCCTCTAACCGCATCGGCGTCGAGCAGGGGGAGAAGTGCGCCATCACGTTCTACGGCCACTCGTTCATCGCCGACCATACCGGCGCGGTCGTGGCGCAGGCCGATGACCACGACGAGGCGGTGCTGACCGCGAGCTTCGACCTCGACGAGGTCCGCCGCTACCGCCATGCCTGGGGCGTCTTCCGTGACCGGCGGCCTGACCTCTACGGCCCGCTGCTGACGCTCGGGGGCACTCCCTGACGACGCTACGCTCCGACGGCGAGATCGCCTGCGTCGACCTCGAGACGACCGGCGGCAATGCCCTGCACCATCGCGTGATCGAGGTCGGCATCGTGCTGATGAGCGGCGGCGAGGTGGTGGAGGAATTCAGTTCGCTGGTCAATCCCGGCGTCCGCATCCCGTCGCACATCGAGCAGTTCACGGGCATCGGAAACGACATGGTGGCCGACGCGCCGCCCTTCGCCGACATTGCCGGCGAGGTGCTCGAGCGCCTCGAGGGACGGTTGTTCGTCGCCCACAATGCGCGATTCGACTATGGATTCCTGCGCACCGAGTTCCGGCGTCTCGACCGGCGCTTCCGTGCGCCGGTACTGTGCACCGTGAAGCTGTCGCGGCGTGTCGACCCGGGCGTGCGCGGCCACAACCTCGATGCGGTCATGGAGCGCCACGGGCTGTCCTGTGCCGCACGACACCGGGCGCTAGGCGATGCGCGGGTGCTCGCAGACCTGCTCACCACGCTGCGCGCCCGCCCCGACGTCGCCGCGCTCGACGCGATCATCGAGGACCTCGTCCGCGAGGTGCCGCTGCCACCGCAACTCGACCCGGCTCTGTCCGACGAGTTGCCCGAGGCGCCCGGCGTCTACCGCTTCTGGGGCGAGGGCGGGGCGCTCCTGTACGTCGGCAAGAGCAAGAACCTGCGCACGCGGGTGCTGGCACATTTCGCCGGTGATCATCGCTCCTCGAAGGAGCTCAAGCTGTCGCGCCTGGTCCGCCGCGTGGACTGGACCGAGACGGCAGGGGAACTCGGCGCGTTGCTCAAGGAGGCGCGCTGGGTGAAAGAGATGGCGCCGCTCGCCAACCGCCGCCTGCGCCCGTCGAACGGCGTGTTCACCATCGTGCTGACGCCGGACGGCGCCGGCGTGCGGGCGGGGACATCCCTGTTTTCCTTTGCCGACGCCGGCGCCCCTCATGACGAAAAAGGAAAACTGGAATGTCCCCTTCCGGAATACTTCGGGCTGTTCCGTTCCGGGAAGGACGCCGAGAAGGCGCTCGCTGGCCTCGTGCGGGAACACCGGCTGTGCGCCCGCGTGCTCGGGCTGGAGGACGGCGATGGCTCGTGCTTCGGCTACCAGGTGGGTCGTTGCCGAGGCGCCTGCGTCGGCCTGGAACCGATTGCGCTGCATGCCGCGCGCACGCGCCTGGCGCTTGCCCGCCACAAGCTGCGCGACTGGCCCTTCCGCGGCCGGATCGGCATCCGCGAGCGTGACTGGCGTGGCCTCACGGAGATCCATGTCTTCGACCGCTGGCACTATCTCGGCAGCGTGAGTTCGGACCAGGACCTCGCGGACCTGGCCGGGCCGGTGGGGAACTTCGACCTCGACTGCTACAGGATCCTCGGCAGCTATCTCGACCGGCCGCCCGCGCAGGCGCGGATCCTGGAACTCGACTGACATGAGCGGCGAATCGCGGTTCTTCGTCACGGCTGCCGCCGGTACCGCCGATCTGCTGGCCGCCGAGCTGCGCGGCTTGGGCGCGACCGACCTGCACGAGACGCGCGGTGGCGTGACCTGCGATGGTTCTCTCGAGACCGCGTACCGTGCCTGCCTGTGGTCGAGGGTGGCCCTGAGGGTGCTGTGGCCGGTGGGCAGCTTCGAGGCCGCCGACGCCGAGGCCCTGTACGAGGGTGTCCGGCGCATCGACTGGTCACGTCACATGGGCGAGGACGACACGCTGTCGGTGGACTTCTCGACCCACGGCGGCGGCGTCACCCACACCCGCTACGGTGCGCAGAAGGTGAAGGACGCGATCGTGGACCAGTTCCGCGACCGGACCGGCACGCGACCCTCGGTCGACATCTCGGCGCCCGCAGTGCGCATCAACCTGCGTCTGGAGGGCAGCCTCGCCACCGCGAGCATCGACCTCGCCGGCGACAGCCTGCACCGGCGCGGATACCGCTCGCGGCAGGTGGCCGCGCCCCTCAAGGAGAACCTCGCCGCGGCCATCCTGCTGCGTTCCGGCTGGCCGGCGATCGCCGCGGCTGGCGGCGCCTTCGTCGATCCGATGTGCGGTTCCGGCACCCTGCCGATCGAGGCCGCGCTGATCGCCGGCGACGTCGCCCCGGGCCTGCTGCGCCAGCGCTTCGGCTTCACCTTCTGGCGCGGGCACGACCCGGCGGCCTGGCAGCGCCTCATCGCCGAGGCCGGCGAGCGGCAACGTGCCGGGCGCATCGCCGCCGGCCGCATCTTCGGTTTCGATCGTGACCCGGCCGCCATCCGCGTGGCACGCGGCAACGTCGAGCGTGCCGGCCTCGCCGGCGTGGTCGAGCTTGCCGCGCAGGGGCTCGAGACGCTGCCGCCGGCGCCCGCTCCGAGCGGGCTGGTGGCGGTGAACCCGCCCTACGGCGAACGCATCGGTGATGCGGACCTGCGCGGCCTGTATGCGCTGCTCGGAAAGGTATTGCGCGAGCGCTTCGCCGGCTGGCAGGCCGCCGTGTTCACCGGCAATCCGCCGCTCGGTCGCGAACTCGGCATCGAGGCGCATCGCTCGCACCGCATGTGGAACGGCGCGCTCGAGTGCCGCCTGCTGCGCCTTGCGGTCGAGTCGGCGCGCTTCACCCGGCAGTACGAGCCGGGGCGGCCGCCGCCCTTCGATCGCGAGGCGGCCCGCGCCCGGCCGGGTGCGCAGATGTTCGCCAACCGCCTCGGCAAGAACCTGCGGGAGCTGTCCAGTTGGGCGCGTCGCGAGGCCGTGTCGTGCTATCGCCTCTACGACGCCGACATGCCCGAGTACGCCTTCGCCATCGACCTGTACCAGTCCGACCCGGCGGGCGCCAGCCGCTGGCTGTACGTGCAGGAGTACGCACCGCCCGGCACCGTCGAGCGGGACCGCGCGCGCGCACGGCGGGAAGAGGCGCTCGCGGTGCTGTCGGAGGTCACCGGCGTTCCGGACGATGGCATCTACATGCGGACCCGGCGGCCGCAGCGCGGCACGTCGCAGTACGGCAAGGTCGACGAGCGCGGCGAGTTCGAGGTGGTCGAGGAAGGCGGCATGAAGTTCCTGGTCAACTTCACCGACTATCTCGACACGGGGCTGTTCCTGGATCACCGCCTGGTGCGCGCCCGCGTGCGCGAGCTGGCGCGCGGCAAGCGCTTCCTCAACCTGTTCGGCTACACCGGGAGCGCGACCGTGTACGCTGCCGCAGGCGGCGCTGCGAGCTCGGTCACGGTGGATCTGTCCAGGACGTACCTCGACTGGGCCGGGCGCAACCTCGAGCTCAACGGACTCGCGTCGGCCCGGCACGCCCTGGAGCGGGCCGATTGCATCGCCTGGCTCGCCACGGACGACGGCCGCCGCTTCGACCTGGTGTTCCTCGACCCGCCGACATTCTCCAACTCGACATCCATGCAGCGCGAGTTCGACGTGCAGCGCGACCACGTCGAGCTCGTACGCCATGCGCTCGGCCGGCTGCTGCCGGGAGGAACGCTGCTGTTCTCCACCAACCGCCAGAAATTCCGCCTCGACGAGGCGGCACTCGGCGCGGTCGCCATCCGTGACATCGGTCGCGAGACCCTGCCGCGCGACTTCCGCCGCCGGCCCGGCCTGCGCAGCGTCTTCGAGATCACGCCGCACTGAAGTGGTGCAGCCTGACGGCACGCCGTCCGACGCGGTAGAGTGACGCGCCGGGGCCGCCACCGCCCCGATCAGGGAGCGACTCTCGACGATGGATACGGGAATCAGGGCCGGCCTGCTGTGGGGCGGAACGACATTGTCCTCGGGCACCCTCCGCACCGTGCTGCTCGAGCGGCTGACCCGCATGCTCGGCAAGGACCCGCAGACCGCCACGCCACGCGACTTCTACGACGCGTTGTCGCTGGCTGCGCGCGAGGAACTCACCGCCCGCTGGCTGGCCACCCACCGGCGCGTGGCCCAGACCCATGCGAAGCGCGTGTGTTACCTGTCGGTCGAGTTCCTGCCGGGACGCGAGCTCGTCAATGCGCTGTCGAGCCTCGATGGAGAACTCGTGGGGGAGGCGCGCACGGTGCTCTCAGAGTTCGGGCTCGACCTCGACGAGGTGGCGGCGCTCGAGATCGATCCGGGCCTCGGCAACGGCGGCCTCGGTCGCCTGGCGGCCTGTTTCCTCGATTCTCTCGCGACATTGCAGTATCCGGCGGTCGGCTACGGCATCCGCTACGACTACGGCATCTTCACCCAGCTGATCGGTCCCGACGGCGGCCAGCGCGAGGTGGCGAGCAGCTGGCTCAGGTTCAACAATCCCTGGGACATCGAGCGCAGCGACGCCCACTACGTCGTGCGATTCGGCGGTCGCTGCGAGGCGACCCGGCGCCCTGACGGCAGCGTGCAGCACCGCTGGGTCGATACCAGCGACCTGCTGGCGGTCGGCTTCGACCACCTGGTCCCGGGCAACCGCAGCCCGACGGTCAATCACCTGCGGCTGTGGTCGGGCCGCGCCATCACGCCTTTCCACATCACCGCCTTCAATGCGGGCAACTACGCCGCCGCGGTGGAAGACCAGGTCGCGGCCAAGAACGTGTCGCGCGTGCTGTACCCGGACGACTCCACGCCACAGGGGCGTGAGTTGCGCCTGCGCCAGCAGTATTTCTTCGTGAGCGCGAGCCTGCAGGACCTGCTCGCGACGCATCGAGTGGAGGGGCGCGCGCTGGAGGACCTGCCGCAGGCGGTCGCCATCCAGCTCAACGACACGCACCCGACACTGGCCATACCCGAATTGATGCGGCTTCTGGTCGACGAGCACGACATGGCCTGGGAGCGGGCCTGGGCGATCACCCGCGAGGTGTTCAGCTACACCAACCACACCCTGCTGCCGGAGGCGCTCGAGACCTGGCCGGTGGCGCTGTTCGAGAAGCTGCTGCCGCGACACCTGCAGATCATCTACCTGATCAACCGCGAGTTCCTCGAGCAGGTCAGCGCGCGCTTCCCGGGCGAGCCGGACCGCCAGCGGCGCATGTCGATCATCAACGAGGATCACGGCCGGCAGGTGCGCATGTCGCACCTGGCCGTTGTCGGCAGCCGGCGCGTCAACGGCGTGGCGAAGCTGCACTCGCAGCTGATGCGCGAGACCATCTTCGCCGACTTCGCGGCGATGCTTCCCGAGCGCTTCACCAACGTCACGAACGGCATCGCGGTGCGGCGCTGGCTCAAGCAGTCGAACCCCGGCCTGACGGCGCTCCTGACCGAGCGGCTCGGCCACGCCTGGGAGAACGACCTGGAGGAGCTGGACCGTCTGCGACCGGCGGCGGACGACGGCGAGTTCCGCCGGCGGCTGCGCGAGATCAAGCTCGCCAACAAGGAGCGCCTCGCGGCGGTGATCGAGAAACGCTGTGGCGTCGCGGTGGAGCCGCGCTCGCTGTTCGACGTGCAGGTCAAGCGCATCCACGAGTACAAGCGGCAGGTGCTGAACCTGCTGTACGTGATCACGCGCTACAACCGGCTGCGCCGCGGCGAGGCGGACCTCGTGCCGCGCACCGTGATGTTTGCCGGCAAGGCGGCGCCCGGCTACGCCATGGCCAAGGCGATCATCAGGCTCATCAACAACGTCTCGCGGGTGATCAACGCCGATCCCGCGACAGCGGGTCGCCTCAGGCTGGTGTTCCTGCCCGACTACGACGTGTCGCTGGCGCAGCACATCATGCCGGCCGCGGACCTGTCGCAGCAGATCTCGACCGCGGGCATGGAGGCGTCGGGGACCGGCAACATGAAGCTCGCGCTCAATGGAGCGCTGACCATCGGCACGCTGGACGGCGCCAACATCGAGATCCGCGAGAAGGTGGGTGCCGACAACATCTTCATCTTCGGGCTGGATGCCGGCCAGGCCGTGGCGCTGCGCGAGCGCGGCTACGTGCCGCAGGAGTACGTGGCGGCGAGCCCGGAGCTGGCCGAGGCGCTCGAGATGCTCGAGTCGGGTTTCTTCACGCCGGACGACGCCGATGCGGCCAGGCCCGTGGTGAACCGCCTGCTCGGCCACGGCGAGCCATTCCTGGTGCTGGCCGACTTCGCCGCCTACTCCGAAGCGCAGCGGCAGGTCGATGCGGCGTTCCTCGACGAAGATGACTGGACACGGCGTGCGGCCACCAACATCCTGTCGATGGGAACGTTCTCCAGCGACCGCAGCATCAGGCAGTATGCGGAGCGCATCTGGAACGTCCAGCCGGTGATCTGAAGTCGCCGCCGGGCGACCGGCCACAGCGAGGACCGCAAGTGGGCAACCCTGCAAAGCTGGCGAGGGACGACATCGAGGCGCTGGTGGCGGCGCGCCACGGGGCGCCGCGATCGGTACTCGGTTACCACGAGTATCCGCAGGCCACCGGAGCGCCGCTGTGCGTGGTGCGCGTGCTGGAGCCGGATGCCGTCGAGGTCGCCGCATTCTGGGAGGACCAGGATGCCGCGCTGGCCCATCCCTTGTCCTGCCTGCATGCGGCCGGCCTGTTCGAGGGTACGTTGCCGCATCGCCGGCCGATCGTTCCCTACCGGCTGCGCATCCGCTATCGCGATGGCTCGAGCGTGGTGCGTGCCGATCCCTACTACTTCGCGCCTGAACTCTCCGACTACGACTTCTACCTGTTCGGAGAGGGCAACCACCATCGCATCTACCTGAAGCTGGGCGCGCATCCCGAGGTGCGCGACGGCATCGGTGGCACGCGCTTCGCCGTCTGGGCGCCCAATGCGGCGCGCGTCAGCGTGGTCGGCCCCTTCAACCACTGGGACGGTCGGCGCCATGCCATGCAGGCGCGTGGCTCGAGCGGCGTCTGGGAACTGTTCGTTCCCGAGGTCGGGTCGGGCACGCAGTACAAGTTCGAACTTCGCACCCGCGACGGCCGCACGCTGCTGAAATCAGACCCCTACGGCTTCGCCATGGAACTCCGGCCGGGCAACTGCTCCGTGGTCTGCGAGATCGACGACTACCAGTGGGACGACGCCCAGTGGATGGCGGCGCGCGCCTCGGCCGATCCCGCGACGCGGCCGATCAGCGTCTATGAGGTGCACCTCTCGTCCTGGCGCCGTCGCGAGGGGCGTCATCCCCCGTTCATGACCTGGCACGAGGCGGCCGAGGAGCTGATCCCGTACGTGCTCGATCTCGGCCACACCCACATCGAGCTGATGGGCGTCTCCGAGCACCCGCTCGATGCGTCATGGGGCTACCAGGTCGTCGGCTACTACGCGCCCACGGCGCGCTACGGATCCCCTGCCGACCTCATGTACTTCATCGACCGCTGCCACCAGGCGGGGCTTGGCGTGCTCATCGACTGGGTGCCGGCGCATTTCCCGCGCGATGACCACGGCCTCGCGCATTTCGACGGCACGGCCCTGTACGAGCACGAGGACCCGCGTCTCGGCGAGCACATGGACTGGGGCACCAAGATCTTCAACTACGGCCGCCACGAGGTGCGCAACTTCCTGGTCGCCAACGCGGTGTTCTGGCTCGAGCACTATCATGTCGATGGGCTCCGGGTCGACGCGGTCGCCTCCATGCTGTATCTCGACTACAGCCGGCGCGAGGGGGAATGGGTGCCCAACCGCTACGGCGGGCGCGAGAACCTCGAGGCCATCGACTTCCTGCGGCAGTTCAACGCCACGGTGCGCCACTACTATCCCGGCGTGCTGACCATTGCCGAGGAGTCGACCGCATTCCCGGGCGTCACCAGCGCGCCGGAGCAGGGCGGGCTCGGTTTCACGATGAAGTGGAACATGGGCTGGATGAACGACACGCTGCGCTACTTCTCGCTCGATCCGGTGTACCGGCGGCACGAGCACCGGCTGATCACCTTCTCGTTCATGTACGCCTGGTCGGAGCGCTTCATGCTGCCGCTGTCGCACGACGAGGTCGTGCACGGCAAGGGTTCGCTGCTCGGCAAGATGCCGGGCGACCGGTGGCAGAAGCTCGCCAACCTGCGGCTGCTGTACGCGTACATGACCTTCCATCCTGGCAAGAAGCTCCTGTTCATGGGCGCTGAACTCGGCGAATGGCACGAATGGCGCGATGACGGCGAGCTCGACTGGGCGCTGTCTGCGGATGCCGGCCATGCCGGGCTCAAGACCTGCCTCAGTGACCTGAACCGCCTGTATGGCTCGCTGGCCGGCCTGTGCGCGACGGACTGGGACCCGCAGGCCTTTCGCTGGACCGACCTGCACAACGAGGCGGAGAGCGTCTTCGGCTTCAGGCGGGGTCATCCCGGCCATGGCACCGCGGGCGCGATCGTCTGCATGTTCAACGCCACGCCCGTGCCGCGCGACGATTACCTCATCGGCGTGGAGGAGGCGGGCGAGTACGACTGCCTGTTCGATTCGGACTCGCCATTCTACGGTGGTTCCGGCTACTCGAAGCAGGG
>CAZXAS010000022.1:12418-23626 GCA_964638185.1 uncultured Steroidobacteraceae bacterium
TGTCGGAGGAGCGCATCGGGCGCCACCTGTGCGGTCGCCGCGACGAGTTCGTGCTCAGCACCAAGGTCGGCTACGGCGTCGACGGTGTCGAGGACTGGACACCGCGGTGCGTCCGGCTCGGCATCGAGGCCGCGCGTTCACGGCTCGCGACGGACGTGATCGACATCGTGCACCTGCACTCCTGCGACGCCGTCACGCTGGCGCGGCCGGGCCTGGTCGACGAACTGGAGGAGGCCGTGCAGCGCGGCACGGTGCGCGTGGCGGCGTATTCGGGCGACAATGCGCCGGCCGACCTCGCGGCGCGTTCGGGGCGATTTGGCGTCATGCAGACCACGCTCAACCTGTGCGACCAGCGCGCGCTGCCCGCCATCCGGCGCTGGAGCGGAGCGGGGATCGGCGTGCTGGCGAAACGGCCGCTGGCGGGCCTGCCGTGGCGCGCGCCCGGCGGAGCGCCCGATCCGGCGCACGACGAGTACCGGCGCCGCTTCCAGGCGCTCGCGCCGGGCGGGGAGGAAGAACGGGACTGGGTCGACCTTGCGCTGCGTTTCACCGCGTATGCCCCGGGCGTCGCCGGCTGCCTGGTCGGCGGGATCGACGCGCGGCACCTGGCGGCCAATGTCGCCGCCATCGGGCGTGGGCCGCTGCCCGCCACGGAGCGCGACCGGATGGAACGGATGTTCGATGCCGTCGGTGCCGACTGGCCGGGGATGACCTGATGGCTGGTGCCAGGCGGACCCGTGCCGGGCTCGAGGTGGGGACCGGCGGACCTGCGCCCCTCGGCGCTTCCTGGACCGGGGCGGGGGTCAACTTCGCGGTGTATTCCGCGCACGCCGAGCGCGTCGAACTGTGCCTGTTCGAGGCTACGCAGGGCGAGCCCTGGGCGCGCTTCGACCTGCCGGGCCGCAGCGGCGACATCTGGCACGGGTTCGTGCCTGTACCGGCGGCCAGGCCCGGCATGCTCTATGGCTATCGTGTCCATGGTCCCTTCCAGCCCGCGGCCGGGCATTGCTTCAATCCCGCCAAGCTGCTGCTCGATCCCTGCGCGCTGGACGTGGTCGGCGCATTGCACTACGACGCCGCGCTCGCCGCCGCCGATCCGCAGGATCCCGCGCGCGCCGACAGCCGCGACTCCGCGCCGTATGTGCCGCGGTCGCGGGTCGTGGATCGCGCCTTCGACTGGGGCGGGTCGGTCGCGCCCGCGACGCCCTGGCGCGACACCGTCATCTACGAATTGCACGTGAAGGGCTACACGCAGCTGCACCCGGCGGTGCCGCCGCAATGGCGCGGCAAGTATCTCGGGCTCACCGTGCCGGCGGTCCTGAACCACATCCGCGCGCTGGGCGTCACGGCCGTCGAGCTGATGCCCTGCCACGCGTTCGTGTCGGAGCAGTTCCTGGTCGAACGCGGGCTGAGCAACTTCTGGGGCTACAACCCGCTGGCGTGGTTCGCCCCGGAGCGCCGCTACGCGGTCGAGGACCCGGTGCGCGAGTTCAAGGAGATGGTGCGCGCCCTGCACGAGGCCGGCCTCGAGGTGATCCTCGACGTCGTCCTCAACCACACGGCTGAAGGCGGCGAGGGCGGGCCGATGCTCTCCCTCAAGGGCATCGACAACGTCTCCTACTACCGCCTGCATCGCCACGACCTGGCCCGCTACGACAATGTCACGGGTACCGGCAACGCGGTGCGCGCCGAGCACCCCGCAGTGCGCAAGATCGTGCTGGACTGCCTGCGCTACTGGGCGGAGGAGATGCGCGTGGACGGCTTCCGCTTCGACCTGGCGCCGGTGCTCGGTCGCGGTCCGGCAGGCTTCATGCCACAGGCGCCCCTGTTCGCGGCCATCCGCTCCGACCCGGTCCTGTCCTACATGAAGCTCATCGCCGAGCCCTGGGACATCGGGCCCGGCGGCTACCAGCTCGGGCGTTTCCCGGCCGGCTGGTCGGAGTGGAACGACCGGTTCCGCGACACGGTCCGCGCGTTCTGGCGGGGCGACACCGGGCTGATCCCGAGCCTGGCGGAGCGGATCGCGGGGTCGAGCGACCTGTTCCGGCAGGGCGGTCGCAAGCCGAGCGCAAGCATCAACCTGGTCACCGCCCATGACGGTTTCACCCTGCATGACCTCGTGTCCTACAACGAGCGGCACAACGAGGCGAACCTCGAGAGCAACCACGACGGCCACGGCGACAACCTGAGCTGGAACTGCGGCGTCGAGGGGCCGACGGACGATCCCGCCGTCCGCACGCTGCGGTCACGCCAGATGCGCAACATGCTGGCGATCCTGTGCCTTTCGCAGGGCGTGCCCATGCTGCTGGCGGGCGACGAGTTCGGGCGCACCCAGCACGGCAACAACAACGCCTATTGCCAGGACAATGCCATGAGCTGGGTGAACTGGGACCTCGATCCCGGGCAGCGCGAGCAGGTGCGCTTCGTGGCCCGGCTCATCGAGTTGCGCCACGACCGGCCGGAACTGCGGCGCGACACCTTCCTCAAGGGCACGCCGTCGACCGAGCCGACCCGGGACGTGCGCTGGCTGCACCCCGACGGCCGCGACATGGGCGAGGCGGACTGGCTCGATCCGTCGCTACGCAGACTCGGGGTCTGGCTCGGCGCCGGCGATGCCCCGGTCG
This sequence comes from uncultured Steroidobacteraceae bacterium, assembly GCA_964638185.1. Classification (GTDB taxonomy): domain Bacteria; phylum Pseudomonadota; class Gammaproteobacteria; order Steroidobacterales; family Steroidobacteraceae; genus SG8-30. Next base: position 15,043 of record CAZXAS010000022.1, read on the forward strand.
AGGGTGCCCCGGCCGCCGACCTGCTGATCCTGCTGTCGGCCGAAGCGCAGGAAACCACCTTCACTTTGCCGGATCCTTCCGGGGGCGACTGGCACGTGCTCGTGGACACGACCACGGCCGGCATCGCCGTCGCGCCGCATCGTGGAAAGCCCCTAGTCATGGCGGCGCGCAGCCTGCTGGTGCTGGAGTGCCCTCGGTCAGGGGAGCGCCGGGGCGTACAGGACAGCTGAGAATCCGTATTGCGGCACTTGCGTTGTTGCAGCGCACGGTGGCAAGTTCTACGAGTCGACTCGGATAATTGACGACAACAACAGGGAAAGGTCCGCCAGGGCGCCAAGGGGGCACGAGGAGCACACCGGGACTTGCCACGCGCGTGGGCCGCCAGCCGCGACGGGCTGGGGCGTGCGTCGTCGCATTCCCGCTGTTGCGGCACGGTCCTCCAACCGCGCAAGGTGTGATGGGAGACAAGTGATGCCGCGCTCGCTCGCCACGTCTGCCGCGAAGTTCTTCTGGGTTTCCTGCGCCGTCCTTCTCGCCGCCTGCGGCGGCACCTCGGACCGCGACACCTCCACGACGGTGACCCAGGAACCGCCGGTCACCAACTCGACCAGTTTCACCACCACGGCTTCCTCGCCCTTCGTGGTCGGGACGCCGCCCTTCGGCGCCCAGTTCAGCGGCGGCGACGCCGATGGCAGCGGCGCATGGGTCATCGCCGCGGGCGAGACCGCGACGATCGATTTCACCACCCCGGCGGACCGGGTGGTGCTCTCGACCGTTGCGAACATCGGTTCCAGCGGCGCACCGGTGGCGGCAAAGTCAGGCAACGGCGGCACCCCGACGCAGCAGGCAGTCAATGCGCCATTCACGGTCCCGATGTACATCCGCGGCAGCGTACGCGGCGACTGGGCCGTGGACCCGGCCAACCAGCTGACCGAAGAGGCCGACAACGTCCTGTCCGTCGTCATCCCGATCGAGCCGGGCGACTACGAGTTCAAGGTGGCGGACGCGGGCTGGACCGGCGCCACCAACTGCGGTGCCGACACGGATCCCACGGCCGTCACGGTCGGCAGCGTGTTCACCATGCAGTGCGACTCGCTGTCGCAGAACCTGCTGCTCACCATCGCCACGGCCGGCGACTACAAGTTCACGTTCAATACCAGCAACGTCGACGCGACGACGATCCTCGTCGCGCGCTTCACCGGTGGCGGTGGCAACGGCGGTGGTGGTGAGGTCCCCGAGGAGACCGGCATCAAGGTCCGCCTGATCGACGCCAACGGCGCCCAGATCGAGGCGCTCGAGGACAGTTCCGGGGCCATCAGCGTCGACGCGACCCGCCGTGGCGGCGAGTCGCGCATCGCACGCGTGGAGCTCGAGAACGTCGGTGGCGTGCAGGGTATCGGGGTACAGGACGTGCAGTGGACGGCCGACCCGCGCTTCACGCCGGCCGCGACGTCGACCTCGATCTACTACCGCAACCTGTCGGGCGACTACACCGGCACGACCATCACCGTGGCCGGCCAGACCCTGGCCTGCACGCCGGATGGCAGCTTCGGTTGCCGGGTGACCGGCGTTCCGGTGCTGCCCTACACGCAGCTGACCTACACCGTCAATGATGGCGGCACGACCGAGACCGTCACCGCCTTCCCGGGCAACGGTGGCGACGACCTGTACACCTTCGCCGGCTCCGGCACCGCGCGCCTCGGCGCGCCCGCCGCACTGCCGGCCGGCGACGACGAGGTGATCCTCTATTACCTGCGGCCCGACGGGAACTACACCGGCTGGGGCCTGCATCTGTTCCCGGTTCAGCCGGCCTCCGAGGCCTGGACCGAGTTCGCCACGCCCGGCGAATACCTGCCCGAGGGCATCGACCCCGTGTATGGCGCGTACTTCCGCATCGGTCTGCCACAGGACGTGAGCCCGCCCTATAGCGCCGACCCGGCGGACGTCGCGGACTTCCCCGCAGTGCGCGGGTTCATCATCCACAAGGGTGACGCCAAGGACCCGGGCCCCGACCAGTTCATCCGCATCGCCGATGGCAACGTGGTGTTCGTGGTGTCCGGGGTGAACGACGTGAGTCCGGTTCCGCCGGGCGCGAGCAGCCTGCGGATCAGCGGCGCGGCGGCACACTGGGTCGATGCCTCGACCCTGCTGTGGACGCCGCCGGCAGGCACGGCCGAGGTCAGGTTGCTGGCCTCGATGGATGCCTCCATCAAGGCCGGCGTGCAGGGCCTCGAGGGCGCCTTCGACAGCTATGTCCTGACCAGCACCAGCAAGCCGACGCTGCCCAACCAGCAGCACCTGTCCGCGCTCAGTGCCTGGGCGCTGCCGGCGGCGGCGGTGGCCGAGGGACGCGAACTCGCCCGCCAGCAGCTGGTCGTGGTCGGCGTCGATGGCGACGGGGTGCCGCTGGCCGGCACGCTGGTGCAGACGGCGGGTGCGCTCGACGCGCTGTACCCGGATGCATACGCCGTCGACACCCTGGGCGTGGTCTACGACGGTTCCGCACCGACCCTGTCGGTGTGGGCGCCGACGGCCCTGGTCGATCCCGGCGTCTCGGTCAGGGTCTACGAGCCCGACGGCACGCTGATCGAGGAAGCGCCGATGAGCCTCGACGAGGACACCGGTGTCTGGAGCGTCGTCGGCGATGCCGCCTGGGATCGCAAGTTCTACACCATCAGGCTCAGGGTCTACTCCTATGCGGTCGACGCCATCGTCGACAACGAGGTGACCGATCCGTACTCGGTCAGCCTGGCCACGGACAGCGTCCGCAGCCAGTTCGTCAACCTCGACGATGCGGATCTCAAGCCGGCGGGCTGGGACACGCTCGTCAAGCCGGCGCTCGACGCGCCGGAAGACATCGTCGTGTATGAGCTGCACGTGCGCGATTTCAGCATCGCGGACAGTTCCGTGCCGGCGCCGGATCGCGGCAAGTTCACCGCCTTCGACGTGCCCGGCACGGCTGGACGCCAGCACCTGGAGGCGTTGGCCGCGGCGGGACTCACGCACGTCGAGGTGCTGCCGTCCTTCGATTTCGCGACAGTCAGCGAGGATCCCGCCGACCGCGTCGAGCTCGATGATCCGGTCGAGGACCTGTGCGCGGCGAATGCCGCCGCGGCGAGCCTGTGCGTCAGTGATGCCGGCAAGACCATCCGCGAGGCGATGGAGGACGCCGTGGCCGCCGGTCAGCTCTCGCGGCCGCAGCAGATCGCCGGCTGGCTCAGGAACCTCGACGGCTTCAACTGGGGCTACGATCCATTGCACTTCGGGGTGCCGGAGGGCAGCTATTCGACCGATCCCGACGGCGCGCAGCGCATCCTCGAGTTCCGGCGCATGGTCCAGGGCCTCACGGACGCGGGTCTCGGCGTGTTCCTCGACGTGGTCTACAACCACACCAATGCGTCGGGCCAGAGCCCGCGCTCGGTGCTCGACCGGCTGGTGCCGGGCTACTACCACCGGCGGGACGCCACAACGGGCAACGTCCTGCGCGACTCGTGCTGCGATGACACCGCGGCCGAGTTCCGCATGATGGAGAAGCTGATGATCGACACCGGCATACGCTGGGTCGAGGACTACAAGGTCGACGGCTTCCGCTTCGACATCATGAGCTTCCACCCGAAGGCGTCGATGGAACGCTTCCGCGACGCGGTGCAGGCCGCCAATCCGGACGTGTACATCTACGGCGAGGGCTGGAACTTCGGCGCCATCCAGAACGACAGGCGCTTCGTCGCGGCACGCCAGGCCAACCTCGGTGGCACCGGGATCGGCAGTTTCAGCGACCGCATCCGCGACCCGGTGCGCGGCGGCGGGCCGTTCGACAGCGGCGCCAACCACGTGCTCAACCAGGGCTTCATCTCCGGCTGGTACTACGATCCGAACTCGTCCAACTCGGGATCGAGCGCGGATCGCGAGGCCTTGATCGCGGATTCCGACAACATCCGGCTGTGGCTGGCCGGCGGGCTCGCCGGCTACACCTTCACGGACGCTACCGGTGCGACCACGGCCGGCAGGGACGTGGATTACCGCGGCCAGGATTCCGGTTACACCCAGGATCCGCAGGAGGCCATCAACTACATCTCGAAGCACGACAACGAGACGCTGTGGGACATCAGCCAGTACAAGCACCCGGTCAATACGCCGACCGCCGAGCGCGTGCGCGCGCACAACGTCGGAATGTCGGTCGTCCTGCTCGGCCAGGGCATTCCGTTCCTGCACGCGGGCTCCGAGATCATCCGTTCCAAGTCCATGGACCGGAATTCGTACGACTCGGGCGACTGGTACAACGAGATCGACTGGACGCTGTCGGGCACCAAGTGGAACAGCGGCCTGCCGCCCGAGGGCGACAACGCGGCGAGCTGGCCGCAGATCACGGAGACCGTGTTCAACGTGAATGCCGAGCCGGGCCCGGCGGACCAGCAGGCCGTGTTCGCACACGTGCAGGAGATGCTAGAGATCCGCAGGAGTTCGCCGCTATTCCGGCTGCGCTCCGGCGCGGAGGTCGAGAAACGCGTCAGCTTCGAGAACACCGGTCCGTTCCAGGTCCCGGGGGTCATCGCGATGCGCATCGACGGTTGCGCCGACCCCAGCGGGCTGACCCCGCCCGAGGGCGCGTTGATGGTCATCTTCAACGCCTCGGACGACCCGCGTACCCTGGCGCTGTATCCGGACGAGACCTGGACCCTGCACCCGGTGCAGGCCGCCTCGGCGGATGCCACGGTGCAGACGGCGGCCCATGACGCCGACGGCTTCACCGTCCCGGCCCGCACCACGGCGGTGTTCCGGCGCGCGGCGCAGACTTCCTGTGCGCCGTACCCGCGCGAGCTGTTCGTGCGCGGTGTCGACGGCGACTGGTCGGCGAACCCGGCGCGCCTGCTGACCTTCCTGGGCGGATCCGACTACTCGGCCACCTTCCCGGTCAACACCGGGGCGCAGTCCTTCAAGGTGGCGGACGCCAACTGGGTCGCGGATACCAATTGCGGTGGCGCGACGGCGGGGGTCAACGTCAATCTCGGCGATCCGGTCGAGCTCCTGTGCAGCAACGACTCGCAGAACCTGGGGCTCAACGCGCCGGTCGCCGGCGACTACACGTTCAGCCTCGATGCATCGGACACCGTGAATCCGCTGCTGACGGTGGAGAAGACGCCGCCGACGCCGCTGTCGCTTTACGTCCGCGGCATCACCGGCGACTGGTCGGCGAATCCGGCGCGCCAGCTGGCCTGGGACGGCACCAGCAAGTGGCAGGTGGTGATCGACAACCTGCCGGCGAACACGGCCCAGGGCTTCAAGATCGCCGATGCGGACTGGGGCGGCACCAGTGGCGGTGCGACCAATTGCGGCGCCGGCGCGACCAACGTCGTGACCGTCGGCACACCGTTCACGCTCAACTGCAACAACAGCTCGGGTGATCTCAGCCTGACCGTCGCGACCGCGGGCAGCTACCTGTTCTCGGTCGATGCGTCGAATCCGGCAGCACTCGCGCTGACGGTGGAGAAGACTCCGTTCGACCTGGCGTTGTACCTGCGCGGACTCGCCGACGACTGGAGCTCGGATCCGCCGAACCGGCTGAGCTACACCGGTGGCGGGGTGTACCGCATCGCGAAGATCCTCGGTGCAGGCGCCGACGACTTCAAGATCGCGGACGCCGACTGGGGCGCGAGCAACAACGGCGCCACCAACTGCGGCGCGGCGACGCCGGTCGTCATCGGGACGGCGTTGCCACTCGACTGTTCCGGTCCGAGTCCCAACATCAACTTCACGGCACCGTCGGCGGGGACCTACGTGTTCAGTCTCGCCGTACCCCAGGCCGGGGCGCCGGAGCTCACCGTCACCGGACCCTAGATCCGGGCGGCACCACTCGAGGGGCGCGGGGATTCATCCCTGCGCCCCTTCGTTCATCTGCCGGACGACCGGCCTCCGCGCCGCGCTAACATCCCCGCATGAGTCGCAAGCGACCCGGTCACCGGCAGGAGCGATCCTCCCGCGAGGCTCGCGTGGCTGGCCGCAAGCCGGCGCCGCCACGTGGCAGGGCCCCACGCTGGCTGCTGGCGCTGGTTACGGTGCTGATGCCGTTCCTGGTGCTCGGCCTGGCCGAGGCGGGGCTGCGCGTGGCGGGCTACGGGCGCGCCCTCGAGCCGGTATTCGTCGACGCACCGACCCTGCCGGGTTGGCGCCAGGCGAATCCGCGCGCCGTCCTCAGGCTGTTCGCGGACCCGCGCGCCGCGCCGGCGGTGTCGATAGAGACCGGCTATTTCCGCGCCACCAAGCCGGCCGGGGCGCTGCGAATCGTCGTGCAGGGCGGGTCGAGCGCGGCAGGATTTCCCTACGGACTCGGCGCATCGCTCGCCGGCGTACTGGAGCAGCGCCTGCGGCGCGCGTTCCCGGAACGCGAGATCGAGGTGGTCTCGACGGCGATGGCCGCGGTGAACAGCTACGCGCTGCTCGACTTCGCCGATGACATCCTCGCCGAGTCGCCGGACGCGATCGTGATCTACGCCGGCCACAACGAGTACCTGGGGATCCTCGGCGTCGGCTCCACGTTGCGCGTGGCCGGCGCGCCCTGGATCACGCGGGCGACGCTGGCGCTGCGCGAGTGGCGGCTGTACCAGCTGGCGCAGGCGCTGCTGTCGGGTGGCCGGGATGATGGTCCGCCCCGGGCCGAACCGGCCGACACGCTGATGGCGCACGTGGCGGGGGAGCGCTCGATCCCGCTCGGCTCGGCAACCTATCGCAGCGGCCTCACCCAGTTCGAGCACAACCTCGACGCGCTGCTGGCGCGCTACCAGCGCGCCGGCGTACCGGTTTTCGTCGGTACGCTGGCTTCGAACGAGCGCGACCAGGCGCCGTTCGCCGGCAGTGCGGCGCGCGAGGCCTTCGAGGAAGGCCGCCGGCTGCTCGCGCATGGCGATGCGGCCGCGGCGCGCGCGGCCTTTCTCGCCGCCAAGGACCTCGATGAGTTGCGATTTCGCGCGCCCGAGGACATGAACGCCGTCATGAAGCGGGTCGCCGCGCGCCGGGGCGCGCAGCTGGTCGAGTCGCAGGCACGGCTGGTCGCGGCGAGCGAGCAGGGCATCATCGGCTCAGGCCTCATGCTCGAGCACGTGCATCCGAACCTCGACGGCTACTTCCTCCTCGCCGACGCCTTTCACGATGCGCTGCTGGCCAGCGGCCTCGCGGGTCCGCCCGCAGTGGAGGTCGACGAGCGCACCGCCCGGGGCGAAATGCCGGTCACCGAGGTCGACCGCCGGCTAGGCGAGTACAAGGTGGCGAAAATCCTCGCGGGCTGGCCCTTCCGCGAGACCCGCATCGAGCCGGTCCTGCCGGCGCCGACGGACGAAGGCGAACGTCTCGCGCAGCTCCTGTACCAGCAGCGCATCGACTGGCCAAATGCGCAGGACCGACTGCGCCGGCATTACCGCGAGTCCGGTGACGACGCGGGTTACACGCTGGTCACGCAGGTGCTCGCGGACGCCTTCCCGACGTCCGCCGGGCTGCAGTTCGAATGTGCCGCCGCACTGGTCGCCGCCGGCCGGCCGGTCGATGCGCTGAGGTATGCGCGGCGCGCCGTCGCGCTCTCGCCTGGCGCGGTCGATCCATGGCTGGTGCTCGGCCATGCGCTCGCGCTCGCCGGCCGCGACCAGGACGCCATTGCAGCGCTCGGCCGCGCACTCGAGCTGGAGCCGGCCAACGCGACCGCCCGCGACGCGCTCGAGCGCCTGCGTGCCCGGGAGGCTTCAGCGGGCCGCTGAACGCACCATGTCCAGCCACTGGCGCGCGCGCGAGTCGGTCGGGTCGAGGACGACGAGGCGTTCCAGCGTGGCGGCGGATGCCGCCGGGTCGCCGGCGCGGAACTGGGCCTCGGCCAGCGACAGGCCATAGGAAATATCGGCCGGCGCGAGTTCGGTGGCCCTGCTGAGATAGGGCAGGGCGCGCGCCGGGTCCCCGGTGCGAAGCAGTAGCCGGCCGGCGACCGCCTGCGGGTCGGGCGACTGGACGAAGGCCTCTGCGAGGTTGACGGCCACGCGCACTGCCTCGACCGAGTTGCCACTCTGCTGATACAGGGCGAGCGCCTCGGTCATGGCCTCGGTCCAGGAACGGCGCTTCAGGAACCACTCCACGGCCAGGCGCTCGATGTCGTCCGCCGGCGCAGGCAGCTCGACATTGCGCCGCTCGGGCACGAAGGGCCAGTCGTTCTTCAGGACCAGGATGCGGTACTCGCCCGCGAGCCGCTCGATCTCCGTCGTCGGCCGCTCCAGCCAGGCCGCGTCCCGCCCGACGCGCGCCGGCGCCTCGAGCAGCGTGGCCAGGGGCTCGTAGAAGGCGTCGGCCAGCAGGAAGTAGCCGCGCACGTTCGGGTGCAGGTGCTCGAGCATGAGGTCCGCGCCAATGATCCTGTCGCGGGAAGCCACGGCCAGCGCGCGCTGGCTGTCGACCAGGACCGCACCCTGCGCGGGAACGATCTCGGCGAGGATCGCATTCACGGCCTCCGGGGCGCGGAAACGCAATGCATCGCGGTCCTTGGCTGCCAGGAAGGCGGCGCGCGCTTCGGTCAGCCTGCCGCGTCCGATGAGCACGTGCCCCAGCTCGAACC
>CAZXAS010000023.1:0-20308 GCA_964638185.1 uncultured Steroidobacteraceae bacterium
GGTCGGGCCCGGCACGTTCGACACCGTGACGTTGAACATCGGCCGGGTGCGCCCCGCGATCGGCGTCAGCATCGACACGATGCTCGGCCCCATCAGCAGCATGGTGTACTGCGTGATCGCGTCGCGTGGCAGGGTGCGGAAGTGCGCCTTGGCGGCCTGCGTGGAAGCCGCGACGGCGGCCAGCCGCGCCGCGGCGTCGTCGATGTCGGTACCGAGGGTCGCGATCATGAAGGTCACCGCGGTGCCGGTGCCCTCGTCGTCCGCCGGACGGACCGAGACGGGGATGCCCGCGGTCAGCGACTTGTCCGGCAGCTCGTCCTCGTCGATCAGGAAGCGGCGCAGCGCACCGCCGCAGATGGCCACCACGACGTCGTTCAGCGTACAGCCGCCGTTGCGGGCGACGGCCTTGAGGCGCTCGAGCGGGAACAGCTGTGTCGCCACGCGCCGCTGGCTGCGGATGCGGCCGTTCATGACCGACTTCGGCGCGTCGAAGGGAACCTTGAAGGCGGGGTCGGACTCGGCGCCCGGCACCACCATCGAGGCGAAGGCTCGGGCCAGCTGTGGCACGGAGCGCACCTGGCTGCCGACGGCGTCTAGCAGCGACCGCAGCACGCTGTCGAAGGTGAGCTGCAGCGGCGCCGCGCGTTCCTTGCGCGCCAGCTTCTCGAGGCTCGGGCTCCAGAACGGCGGCAGGTCGCGGCTCTTGACCGGGTCGTCGGACATGCAACGGGTCAGCAGCCGGACCCCGCTGATGCCGTCGATCAGCGAGTGATGCATCTTCAGGTAGATGGCGAATCGCCGGTCCTCGAGCCCCTCGATGAGGTGGAACTCCCAGGGCGGGCGGGTCAGGTCGAGTGGCTGGCTGTGCAGGCGCGCGACGAGCTGGCCGAGCTCGCGCTGGCCACCTGGGCGCGGCAATGCCGAATGCCGGACGTGGTACTCGAGGTCGAGTTCCTCCTGCTCCACCCAGGCCGGCATCGGGTGGGTGAGCCCTGGACCGCGCAGGCAGTAGTTCCAGGGCGGCATGAATTCACGGCTCGCGCGCAGGTCCGCGACGAGGTCGCGCAGGTAGTCGGGCGGCGCGTCCTCGGGCATCAGGAAGGGCATGAGCCCCGCGACGTGCATGGGCGTGTCGCGCGACTCGACCTGCGTCCAGGAGATGTCGATCGGATTGAGCGGATGGGTCTTCACTGCGGCATTCCCCCCCGGGATACAGCGGCAGTGTAATCCGGCGCCGCCGCCGACGCCGCAAGGGCGTGTTCAGACGTTGAAACGGAAGTGCAGCACGTCGCCCTCGCGGACCAGGTACTCCTTGCCCTCCAGGCGCAGCTTGCCGGCATCGCGGGCGCCGGCCTCGCCCTTGCAGGCGATGAAGTCGTCGAAGCCGATGGTCTCCGCACGGATGAAGCCGCGCTCGAAGTCGGTGTGGATCTCGCCCGCGGCCTGCGGCGCCGTGGCGCCCTTGCGCACCGTCCAGGCACGCACTTCCTTGGGCCCCACGGTGAAGAAGGTCTGCAGGCCGAGCAGCCGGTAGGCTGCCCGGATCACGCGGTTGAGCCCCGGCTCCTCGAGCCCCAGGTCGGCGAGGAAGGCCGCCCGGTCGGCCTCCTCCAGCTGGCCGATCTCCGCCTCGATGGCGGCGCAGACCGGCACCACCTCGGCGCCCTCGGTCGCGGCCAGCGCGCGCACGGCGTCGAGATGGGGGTTGTCGTGGAAACCGTCCTCCAGCACGTTGGCCACGTACATCACCGGCTTCGCCGTCAACAGCGGCAGCTCGCGGAGCTTCTGCCGCTCGAAGTCGTCGAGCGGCATCGAACGCACCGGCTTGCCTGCATCGAGGTGATCGTGGATGCGCTTCAGAGAGTCGCGCCAGCGCAGCGCATCCTTGTCGCCGGCCCTGGCGGCCTTCTCCGCGCGCAGCAGCGCCTTGTCGACCGAATCGAGGTCTGCGAGCGCGAGTTCGGTGTTGATCGTCTCGATGTCGGCGATCGGGTTCACCGCCCCGGCGACGTGGACCACGTCCGGATTCTCGAAGCATCGCACGACGTGCGCGATCGCGTCGGTCTCGCGGATGTTGGCGAGGAACTGGTTGCCGAGACCCTCTCCCTTCGACGCGCCGGCGACGAGGCCGGCGATGTCCACGAACTCGACCGTCGTGGGCAGCACCTTCTGCGGTTTCGCGATGGCGGCCAGCACCTCGAGGCGCGGGTCCGGCACGGGCACCACGCCCACATTGGGGTCGATCGTGCAGAAGGGATAGTTCTCCGCCGCGATCTGTGCCCGCGTCAGGGCGTTGAACAAGGTGGACTTGCCGACGTTCGGCAGCCCGACGATCCCGCACCTGATTCCCATGGTTTCCTCTGCGGGCCGCTCAGCCCGCCCCGTCGTTGCGTGGCGCCGCCACCGGCGCGGTCCTGGTGTGCAGGCGGTTCATCGCCTTCTCGGCGCCGTCGGCCAGCAGGCGCGGCATCTCGTCGACCGCCAGGGTGATCGCCTCGACGATCCGCACCTCGTCCTCGGCGCTCGCGCGCTTGAGCACGTAGCCGATCACCTCGTCGCGGTCGCCCGGATGGCCGACACCGAAACGCAGCCGCCAGAAGCCCTCGCCGAGGTGACTGATGGTGTCCTTGAGCCCGTTGTGTCCGCCTGCACCGCCGCCACGCTTGAGGCGCACCGTCCCGGGCGGCAGGTCGAGGTCGTCGTGGGCCACGAGCACCTCCTCCGACGGGATGTGCAGGTAGTCGCAGAGGGCACGAATCGACTGGCCACTCCGATTCATGTAGGTCATCGGCTTCAGCAGCCACAGGTCGTTGCCGTCGACCTGCACGCGGCCGGTCTCGGCGCTGTAGCGGCGGTCGGACTTCAGGCGCGCACCGTGGCGGCGCGCGAGTTCATCCACGAACCAGAAGCCGGCGTTGTGGCGCGTGGCGGCGTACTCCGGGCCCGGATTCCCGAGTCCGACGACGAGGCGCAGCGGCAGTCCTGCCATGGCGATCGAATCCCAGGTCTGCCCCGAAACGCGCGGGGCCGCCCGTCAGGCGGCCCCGCGACGAAGCAGATCGTCCTGGATCAGCCCTTGGCCTCGGGCGCCGCAGCCGGCGCCGCCGCGCCTTCCGCAGGCGCAGCCGCGGCCGCCGCCGGCGCCTCTTCCTCGGCGCGGGCGCCATGGATAGAGACGACACCGGCGTCGTGGCCGTGCAGCAGCTCGGGCAGTTCCACGCCCTCGGGAAGCTTGAGCTCCGAGAGGTGGATCAGCTGGCCGAGCTTGACCTCGGCGAGGTCGACCTCGATGAAGGCCGGCAGGTCCTTCGGCAGGCACTGCACCTCGACGTCATTGCGCAGGTGCGACACCACGCCGCCCTGCTGCTTCACGCCCACCGAGGTTGTCTCGTTGACGAAATGCAGCGGGATCTTGATGCGGATCTTCTCGTTCTCGAACACGCGCTGCAGGTCCACGTGCACCACCGCGTTCTTGAACGGGTGACGCTGCAGGTCCTTCAGCACCGCGGCCTGCTGCTCGCTGCCCACCTTGATGTTGAGGATGGTGGAGTAGAACCGTTCGTTCTCGAGCATCAGCACCAGCCGTGCATGATCGAGCGCGAGCGGGCGCGGCATTTCGCTGCCGCCGTAGAGGATCGCCGGGACCTTGCCGGAACGACGCAGGCGGCGGCTCGCACCCTTGCCCTGGTCGTCCCGGAACTCGGCGACGAGTTCGAAAGACGTCTTCATGTATTGACTCCTGGATGACAAATGGAACGGCACACCGCGACCAGACGTACCGTCCCGACCTTACGATCGCCGAACCTCCCGGCGATCCGGATGGGGACATTCCTATTTTCCTTTTTGTGCCCACGGCACAAAAAGGAAAATAGGAATGTCCCCCTCTAATCCCTAATCCACGTACAGCGAGCTGACCGACTCCTCGTCACGGATCCGGCGCATGGTCTCCGCCAGCAGCCCCGCCACGGTCAGCACCCGGATCCGGTCACAGGCCCGCGCGTTCTCGCGCAGCGGGATCGTGTCCGTCACCACCAGTTCGTCGAGCGAGGACGCGCTGATCCTCTCGACCGCCTTGCCGGACAGCACCGCGTGCGTGATGTACGCGAGCACCTTGACCGCCCCCGCATCCTTCAACGCCTGCGCCGCGATGCACAGCGTCCCGGCCGTGTCGACCAGGTCGTCGACCAGCACGCAGACCTTGCCCTCGACGTCGCCGATGATGTTCATCACCTCCGACTCGTTGGGCCGCGGACGGCGCTTGTCGATGATCGCCAGCCCGGCGTCGTCGAGTCGTCGCGCCAGCGCCCGGGCGCGCACCACGCCGCCGACATCCGGGGACACGACGATGATCTTCGCGTGCTTCTGCTTCCACGCGTCGCCGAGCAGCACCGGCGACGCGTAGACATTGTCCACCGGGATGTCGAAGAAACCCTGGATCTGGTCCGCGTGCAGGTCCACCGTCAGCACCCGGTCGACCCCCGCGCCCTCGATCATGTTCGCGACCAGCTTGGCCGTGATGGGCATGCGCGTCGCGCGCGGACGCCGGTCCTGGCGCGCATAGCCGAAGTACGGGATCACCGCCGTGATCCGCCAGGCCGAGGCCCGCCTACAGGCATCCGCCATCGCCAGCAGTTCCATGAGGTGGTCGTTCGCCGGCGGCGACGTCGACTGCACCAGGAACACGTCCCGGCCACGGACATTCTCCATCAATTCGACATGTGTCTCGCCGTCGCTGAAGTGGCCCACGAAGGACCGTCCCAGCGGCTGCATGAGATGACGGGCGATGTCCTGCGCGAGCGAAGGATTCGCATTGCCGCTGAAAACCGCCATCGTGGAATGATCCACGTCGTCCTCCCGTCACATGGGCGCCCCGGGCGCCCGCCTTCATCTGGCTGGGGTGGAAGGATTCGAACCTTCGCATGGCGGGATCAAAACCCGCTGCCTTACCACTTGGCTACACCCCAAGTTGCAGTCGCTCAGCCGCCCACCCCGGCACCCGGCGCTTCCAGCCGCTCCATGAGCGGAGAGCGGTCGAGCCCCTGCGTCACGAACCCCTGCCACTGCGTCGGCAGCCCGTCGAGCGCGGCGGCCGCGGCCGCACGCGTCCCGAACGCCGCGAACACACAGGAGCCGGTGCCGGTGAGCTGCGCCCGGCCGGCCCGGCCCAGCCAGTCCAGGGCCCGGCCGACCTCCGGCCAGCGCGCCCGCACCACCGGTTCGCAATCGTTGCGGCCACCGGCTTGCAGAAAACCGAGAATTGTCGTCTTCGGCGAATTCCGTGTCAATTCAGGCGCCTGAAATACCTCCGCGGTCGCGACCGTCACCTCCGGCCTGACCACCGCAAACCACCGCGGCGGCAGCGCCACGGGGGTCAACCGCTCTCCGACCCCTTCGGCCCAGGCGGACCGCCCGTGCACGAACACGGGGACGTCGGCGCCCAGTTCCACGCCGATCGCCGCCAGTTCGGCGGCTTCGAGCCCGGTGCCCCACAGCCTGTTCAGGGCCACGAGAACGGTCGCGGCATCCGAGCTGCCCCCGCCGAGTCCGCCGCCGGCCGGAATACGCTTGTGGACCGATATGTCCGCGCCGGCTCTCGCGCCGGTGCGGGCCTTCAGCAGGCGGGCGGCCCGGATCGCGAGATCCGCTTCGGCCGGGATCCCTTCCGGGCCCGTCCGGCGCCGGATCTCGCCGTCGGCGCGAAGCTCGATGCCGATGTCGTCGACGAGGTCGATCAGCTGGAAGACCGTCTGCAGCTCGTGGTAGCCGTCCGTCCGCCGGCCGACGACGCTGAGGAACAGGTTGAGCTTGGCCGGCGCCGGCCAGCTGCCTGTGCTCATCGGCCGACTTCCCAGCGGCTGACGGCGAGTCGCAGCCTCGCCGCGCCCTGCTCGAGGTCGAGTCGTGCCGGCAGCGGACCGGCGTCGCTCGGCGTGAATCGCGCGACCGTGATCCGCCAGCCGGATTGCTCGAAGGCCGCCGCCCCGACCTGGACCCACGGCGAGCCCGGCGCCGGGATGCCGAGCATCCAGTAGCGCAGCGCCGCCAGCGGCACGCGCATTCCAAGCCGCTGCTCGAGGAGCGCTTCCGCATCGGCGCCCGCGAGCCGGCCGCCACGACCATCGTCCAGGGTCAGCGCACCATCATCGAGCTCGACCAGCAGGGCGCCGACGCCGAACGGGCCGCTCAGCGAGATGTCGCTGGTGGCGCCCGACTGGCGCCAGTCGAGGCTCGCCGTGACGCCGTCGCCTTCGACCGCCACCGCGACCCGGCCCTGCGCACGCCAGCCCTCGAGCGCCGCGAGTTCGGCACTCCGGGCACCCGGGCCTGCGGGCGGCGGAACGCGCGGCGCGGCTGCGCAGCCGGTCAGGCAGATCACGGCCAGCAGGACCGCGAGGCGCATGGTGTCAGCGCGGGTGACGCTCGAGCGTCCGCCGGAGCGTGCGGTTCTCGGGCGCCTCCTCGAGCGCGCCATCCCACAGCTCGACCGCCTCGTCGCGCCGGCCGAGGGACCACAGCACCTCGCCCAGGTGCGCCGCCACTTCCGGATCCTCGGAGCGCTCCCAGGCCCGCTCCAGCCAGGCCAGCCCCTCCGCGGCACGCCCGGCGCGGTACAAGGCCCAGCCGACCGAATCGATGATGGCGTAGCTGTCCGGCTTGGCCTCGATCGCGCGCTCCACCAGCGCCAGGCCCTCGGCCGTGCGGCGCGTGCGGTCGACCAGCGTGTAACCGAGCGAATTCTGGGCCGTGGGATCGTCGGGTCGCCGCTCCAGCACGTCGCGCATCGTCGCGACCGCCTCGGGAACCCGGTCCAGCCTTTCGAGCAGGAAGCCGCGTGACAGCCTGAGGTCGTCGTCGTCGGGATACAGGCGGATGGCGCGATCGACGATCTCGAGCGCGGCGTCGCCGCGACCGGCGTCGGCCAGCTGGTTGGCGCGGCGGACGACGACGTCGCGGGCCGCCTCGGGCGACGCCGCCAGGTAGTCGTCGAGCAGCAGTTCGGCGCGCAGCGGCGCGCCGAGTTTCTCCAGCAGGCGTGCCGCCTCGAGCTGCGACGACGTGGCGCGCGGCCCGGCATCGACCCGTTCCAGGTAGCGCAGCGCGAGCGGTTCGTCCCCCTGCCGCACTGCGATCAGGCCGAGATAGGCCAGCGCGGTCTCGCCCTGGCCCTGCTGGGCAAGCTCGGTGAACGTGGCGCGCGCGGACTCGTAGTCGCGCTGGGTGTAGCTCAGGGCTCCCAGTCCTTCGAGCGCCTGGGGAACCGCCGTGCCGGAACGGCGCAGATCCTCGAACACCACCCGCGCCTCGTCCTCGCGCCCGGCGCCGGCCAGGAACCAGGCCAGGTTCAGCTGCGACAGTGCGTCGCCATCCGCGGCCAGCGCGCGCGCGCGAGCGAGGCCCTCGTCCGTCCGGCCCATGGCGAGCAGCGCGCGTGCCTCGGCCAGCCCGGCCTGGCGCCAGTCGGGCTTGAGCGCGAGGGCGCGGCGCGCGGCCGCCAGCGCACGCTCGCCATTCTCCGCGCGCTGCCACAGGACGCTCGCGGCGTAGTGGGCCTCGGCGAGGCTGCTGTCGCCCGCCGCCATGCGGTCGACGATGCGCGCCGCGCCGGTGTCGTTGGCCTCCCCGTCGAGGATGGCGAGCAACGCCAGGTACCCCTGGGCGCGCTCGGCATAGGCCTCGTCCAGCACGATCTGGAACTGCCGCGCCGCCTCCTCCGTCCGGTGCAGCCGCAACAGGCTGGTGGCGAGGTAGCGGCGGGCCTCCTCGCGGCCGGGCTCGAGCTCGAGCCAGCGGCTGGCGGCACGGACCGCCGCCTGCCACTGGACGTTGTCGAAGGCGGCGCGGGTCGCGCGCTCGGCCACCTCGGGATCGTCCGATGCCAGGGCCGCGCAGGCCGAGGCCAGCCCGGCCCGGGCCCAGCTGCCGCGCGCCAGCGCCAGCTCCGCCTCCAGCTCGTGGCCGGCCGCGGACGTCCGGCCGCATTCGTAGCCCGCGCCCAGGGCCTGAGCGCACCAGGCCCAGGCGGCCAGCGCGACCACGGCTGGCGCGAAGTTGGATCGATGATGCATGGCTTCACTATAGCGCAGCGCGGATAGCCGCGGCTTGTGCTGGCCCCGGGCATCCCGGACAATCCGCGGCGTCATCTGACCGGTCCAAAATGTCCATCGTCGTACTCGGCCTCAACCACCGCACGGCGCCCGTCGAGGTACGGGAGCGTGTCGTATTCGACTCCGCGCAGCTGCCGGAGGCGCTCCACGACCTGTGCGCGCGCCCCGGCATCCAGGAGGGGCTGATCGTCTCGACGTGCAATCGCACCGAGATGTACTGCGTCGTCGGCCCGGGCGACCCGGGCATCGCGGCCTGGCTGGAGAGCTACCACAAGACTACCCAGTCGCTGGTCGACTGCTGCTACGAGCTGCACGGCCCGGCGGCGGTGCAGCACGTGTTCGCGGTGGCGTCCGGGCTCGACTCGCTCATCATCGGCGAGCCGCAGATCCTCGGCCAGCTGAAGGACGCGTATCGCGCTGCGCACGACGCCCATACCGCCGGACCGATGCTGAACCGGCTGTTCCAGGCCACCTTCGCGGTGGCCAAGCGCGTGCGCACCGAGACCCGCATCGGCGCGAGCGCGGTGTCCGTCGCATCCGCCGCGGTGCAGCTGGCGCGAAGGATCTTTGCCGGCCTCGACCAGCACACCGCGCTCCTGGTCGGCGCGGGCGAGATGATCGAGCTGACCGCCCGGCACCTGCATGCGCAGGGCCTCAATCGCATGATCATCGCCAACCGCAGCCTCGCCCGCGCCCAGGACCTGGCGCTCGAGTTCAAGGCTTCGGCGATTACCCTCGATGCGCTCGACGAGCACCTGCCGCAGGCCGACATCGTGATCAGCTCGACCGCGAGCCCGGTGCCGGTGGTCACTTTCGAGGCGACGCGCGCGGCCATCGTGGCGCGCAAGCGCAAGCCGATGTTCATGCTGGACATCGCCGTCCCGCGCGACATCGAACCACGCATCGCCGAGCTCGAGGACGTCTACCTCTACACGATCGACGACCTGAAGCAGGTGGTCGACGACAACCTGAAGTCGCGCCAGGACGAAGCCGAGGAGGCGCGCCAGCTGGTCGAGTCCGAGGTAGAGAAGTTCATGGCCGGCCTGCGCACGCTCGACGTCGCGCCCACCATCCGCCAGGTGCGCGCGCGGGCCGAGGCGACCAAGCAGCAGACGCTCGAGCAGGCCCGGCGCATGCTGGCGGGCGGGCGCCAAGACGAGGCGCTGGAGTTCCTGGCCAACACCCTGACCAGCCGGCTGCTGCACGCACCGTCGAGCGCCCTCCGGCAGGCGGCGGAGTCCGGTGACCGCGCACTCATCAGCGCCGCCCACAAGCTCTACGGCCTCGACGAAGATTGAAAGACTCCATCCGCTTCAAGCTCGAACGCCTGGCCGACCGCCATGACGAGCTCGCGCGCCTGCTCGCCGAGCCGGACGCGGCCGCGCGCCCGGACCGCTTCCGCGAGCTGTCGGTCGAGTACGCCCGCCTCGAGCCGGTCGCCGCGCAGTTCCGCGCCTGGACCGCCCTCGAGCGCGAACTCGCCCTGACCCAGGGCATGGCCGGCGACGCCGATCCGGCGCTGCGCGAGATGGTGGCCCAGGAGGCCACGGAGCTGCAGCGCCGCCTCGACGCCGGCGAGCAGGCGCTGCAGCAGGCGCTGGTGCCGGCCGATCCGCTCGACGAGAGCAACGTCTTTCTCGAGGTTCGCGCCGCCGCCGGTGGCGACGAGGCCGCGATCTTCGCCGGCGACCTGTTCCGGATGTACACGCGCTACGCCGAGTCCCGCGGCTGGCAGGCGGAAATGCTGTCCGAGAGCCGCGGCGAACACGGCGGTTACCGCGAGGTCGTGGCCCGGCTGATCGGCCGCGGGGTCTATGCCCGGCTCAAGTTCGAGTCCGGCACGCACCGCGTGCAGCGTGTCCCGGCGACCGAGGCGCAGGGGCGCATCCATACCTCGACCTGCACCGTCGCCATCCTGCCGGAAACCGACCAGGTCGAGTCGATCGACGTCAACCCGGCGGACCTGCGCATCGACACCTACCGCTCCTCCGGTGCCGGCGGGCAGCACGTCAACAAGACCGACTCGGCGGTTCGCATCACCCATGTGCCGACCGGCATCGTGGTCGAGTGCCAGGAGGAGCGGTCGCAGCACAAGAACCGCGCCCGGGCGCTGTCGCTGCTGAAGGCAAGGCTGCTCGCCGCCGAACGCGAGCGGCAGGTGAGGGAGACGGCCGCGACGCGCAAGCTGCAGGTAGGCACCGGCGACCGCTCGGAGCGCATCCGCACCTACAACTTCCCCCAGGGTCGTGTCACCGACCACCGCATCGAGCTCACGCTGTACAAGCTCGACGACGTGATGAACGGCGGTCTCGACGCCGTCATCGAGCCGTTGCTGAACGAGTACCGCGCGGAGCAGCTGGCCGAGCTCGCCTAAGGCGATGCGTCGCCGGCGCGCAGCCGCAGGTCGTTCCACAGCAGGGCGAGCAGCACCGCGCCGAACGGCAGCAGGAAGGTGCTGAGCAGCAGCACCGAGATGAAGGCGGCGATGAAATCCGCGAGCGCCGGCGCCACGAACACCATCACCGCGGCGACGACGACCGTCACCAGCATGATCAGGATCACCAGCGCGAACAGCACCGCGTAGACGATCGAGATGTGCCAGAAATGCCCGCGCGTCAGCTGCCAGCTCTGCCGCAGCGAGGCCATCACCGTGCTCGGCCGCAGAACCGCCTCGGCGGTGACGAGCGCATACCTCACGCCAAGATAGCCGGCCGGCACCAGGGCAACCAGGACCACGGCGGCCGCCAGCTCGAGCTGACCGCCGGCGTACAGGGCGTAGGCGCCCGCCGCCGCGACCAGGAGCGGTGCCATGACGATGAGTCCCGCGAGCAGCGATGCGCCGAAGAAGGCGCCGAGCCGCGTCGCGCCCGTCCGCAACGCCGTGGCGCTCGAGCCCTCCCCGAGGGCCCAGCGGTAGGCACGGGCCTGCACCGCGACCACCAGCCACAGGTAGACCAGCATGACGACGAGGCGCAGCACCGCCGCGGGCAGCGACGGCGAGTCGTCACTCAGCGCGAGGTCGGGAATGGTGCCGGCCAGCGCGGCGGGGATGGCGAGCGGCAGCAGTGCCGGCATGGCGAGCGAGTACAGTCGCGCGCTTTCGTTGGCGAGGCGCCATGCGCCCAGCGGTGCATCGGGCAGGACACGTTCCATGTTGGCGGCTCCCTGGCTGCGACCGGGAGTCTGCGGCCCGTCGGCCGAAGCGGCAAGCATCGTGCGCGCCGCGGGTCTAGACTTGCCCGCGACATGACCACCGTCGACGAGGTCCTTGCCGCCGCCAGGCCGCGATTCGCTGCCGCCGCCCTGCCCGCCCGCGAGGCGGAGCTGCTGCTCGGGCACGTCCTCGACCTCGACCGTGCGGTCCTGTTGTCGCGCGGCGAACGCGTGCTGGCGGCGGACGAACAACAGCGGTTCGAACAGCTGGTGATGCGCCGGCTCGGCGGCGAGCCGGTCGCCTACCTCACGGGTCACCGCGGTTTCTGGAGCCTCGACCTCGAGGTGGACCCGGGTGTGCTGGTCCCGCGCCCGGAAACGGAGCTCGTGGTGGAACTCGCACTGGAGTGGCTCGCCGGCCGGGCCAGGCCTCTTGTGCTGGACCTGGGCACCGGCAGCGGGGCCATCGCGCTTGCGATCGCGAGCGAGCGGCCGGACGCGCGGATCGACGCGGTCGATGCCAGCGTCGCGGCACTCGCGGTGGCGCGTCGCAATGCGGCGCGCCTCGGCATCGACAACGTCCGCTGGCTTGCGGGGGACTGGTTCGGGCCCGTTGCAGCCCTGGGCTACGACCTCATCGCGAGCAACCCACCCTATGTCGCCGCCGACGATCCGCACCTGCCGGCACTGGCCACCGAACCGCAGTCGGCCCTGGTGGCAGGCCCTACCGGCCTCGAGGCGATCGAGCAGATCGCCCGCGGCGCCGCGGCGCGACTGCTGCCCGGCGCGATGCTCGTCGTCGAGCACGGCGCCGACCAGGGCCCGGCGGTGCGCAGCCTGTTCGGGATCGCCGGACTCGTCGACGTCCGCACGCACACCGACCTGGCGGGCCGCGAGCGCGTCACCTGCGGCAGGCGGCCGGGCTCTGCACCGGCCGGGAACACAGGGTAGAATGCGCGACCCCGTCACCGTCATGCAGGAAAGGCCATGGTCACGTTCGAGACGACGCTCGGCGATTTCACGATCGAGCTGTATCCGGATAAGGCGCCCATCACCGTCGAGAACTTCCTCAAGTACGTCGACGATGGCCATTTCGACGGCACGGTGTTCCACCGCGTCATCCCGGGTTTCGTCATCCAGGGCGGCGGGCTGGTCGATGACATGACGCAGAAGCAGACCCGTGCACCGATCGAGAACGAGGCCGCCAACGGGCTCAAGAACCTCCGCGGCACGCTGTCGATGGCGCGCACCAACGAGGTCAACAGCGCGACCTCGCAGTTCTTCGTCAATCTGGTCGACAACGCCTTCCTCGACCACCAGGGCCCGCGCAACTTCGGCTACGCCGTATTCGCCAAGGTCGTCGAGGGCATGGACACGGTGGACGCCATCGCTGCCGTGAAGACCGGCCGGCGTCGGGGGCACGACGATGTCCCGGTCGAACCCGTGGTGGTCAAGTCCGCGCGCCGCGCCGGGGCCGCCTGACCGCGAAGGCCACCGGCCATGCCCCGCCGCCGTAGCGTGCCCGCCCGCGTCGGGCGGGCGCTTGCGATCGTCGTCGCGGCCGCGCTGGCCGGCAGCGTCTCCGTCGTCCTTTTGTTTCGCTGGGTGCCGGTGCCCCTGACCTCGTTCATGGTCCAGGACCGCGTCGGCGCGTGGATGGCCGAGGACGCGGGCTACCGCTACGCGCACGACTGGGTACCGTGGAAGGACATCTCGCCGCATGCCGCGGTCGCGGTCATCGCCGCCGAGGACCAGAAGTTCCCCGTCCACCACGGCTTCGACCTCGAGGCCATCGACGACGCCCTCGAGGATGCGCGGCGCGGCGGGCGCGTGCGCGGCGCGAGCACAATCTCGCAGCAGGTGGCCAAGAACCTGTTCCTGTGGCCCGGTCGCAGCTGGGTCCGCAAGGGACTGGAGGCCTGGTTCACGGTGCTGATCGAGGCGCTGTGGCCCAAGCAGCGCATCCTCGAGGTATACCTCAACAGCGCCGAGTTCGGCCGGGGCGTCTGGGGCGTGGAGGCGGCGAGCCAGCGCTACTTCGACCGGCCGGCGAGCCGGCTCGGCCGCTATGAGGCCGCATTGCTGGCAGCCGTCCTGCCGAATCCGAGACGCCTTCGCGTCGACCGGCCGAGCGGCTACGTGCGCGGCCGCCAGGCCTGGATCCTGGCGCAGATGGCGCGTCTCGGCGGACCGGCGCTGCTGCAGACCCTGGACGGGCGGCAACGCGCCGGACGCTGACCGGCGACCGGTCCCGGCCGGTGCGGTTCAGGCGGCGTCGGCGGCCGGGTCGTATCCGAGATTCGGCGCCAGCCAGCGCTCCGCCTCGGCGACGCTCCAGCCCTTGCGGGCCGCGTAGTCCTTCACCTGGTCCGGGCCGACCGGACCGACCGCGAAATACCGTGCCTCGGGGTGCGCGAAGTACCAGCCGCTGACGGCGGCGGTCGGGTACATCGCGAAGGACTCGGTGAGCCGTATGCCGGTGGTGCGCTCGGCGTCGAGGAGTCGCCACAGCGTCGACTTCTCGGTGTGGTCGGGGCAGGCCGGGTAGCCTGGCGCCGGCCGGATGCCGCGGTACTCCTCGCGCACCAGTTGCGGGCCGTCGAGGCGCTCTTCCGGCGCGTAGCCCCAGAACTCCCGGCGCACGCGCTCGTGCAGCGCCTCGGCCAGCGCCTCGGCGAGGCGGTCGGCCAGTGCCTTGAGCAGGATCGCCGAATAATCGTCGTGCGCCGCCTCGAAGCGCGCCACGTGGTCCTCGATCCCGATGCCGGCAGTCACGGCGAACGCGCCCACATAGTCGGCGCGACCACTCGCGCGCGGCGCGACGAAATCCGCGAGGCACAGGTGCGGCTGCTCCCCCGCCTTGGCCTTCTGCTGGCGCAGGTGGTGCAGCCGTGCGGCCACCCGCGTGCGCGCGGCGTCCTCGTAGACCTCGATGTCTTCCTTGCCGTCGCTGTTGGCGGGGAAGAAGCCGACCACCGCGCGCGCGCCCAGCCAGCGCTCGCGGACCAGCTGGTCGAGCATGCGCAGGGCGTCGGCGTGGAGCTGGCGCGCGGCAGGTCCCTTCTGCGGGTCGTCCAGGATGGCCGGGAATGTCCCGGAGAACTCCCAGGCGTTGAAGAACGGCATCCAGTCGATATAGCGGACGAGGTCCTTGAGCGGCACGTTGTCGAGCACCCGGGTGCCGAGGAACCGTGGCACCGGCGGCTCGTATGCCTGCCAGTCCAGCGGCGCCCGGTTGGCGCGCGCAGCCTCGATGCGCAGCTGCGGGGCCTTGCTGCGCTTGCCCGCGTGCTGCGCACGCCGCGTCGCGTGTTCCGCCTTGATGCGCGCCACGTAGTCGGCGCGCGTGTCCCCGGAGACCAGCGACTGGCAGACGCCCACAGCGCGCGACGCATCCTTCACGTATACCACCGGCTCGGAGTACTGCGGCTCGATCCTGACCGAGGTGTGCGCCGGCGAGGTCGTCGCACCGCCGATCAGGAGCGGGATGGCGAAGCCCTGGCGCTGCATCTCGCGCGCCACGTGCACCATCTCGTCGAGCGACGGCGTGATGAGGCCCGACAGGCCGATCATGTCGGCGTTCTCGCGCCGCGCTGCGTCGAGGATCTTCTCCGCCGGCACCATCACGCCGAGGTCCACGACCTCGAAGTTGTTGCACTGGAGCACGACGCCGACGATGTTCTTGCCGATGTCGTGCACGTCGCCCTTGACGGTCGCCATGATGACCTTGCCGTTCGAGCGGCTGCCACCGGACTTCCCGGCCTCGATGTACGGGATCAGGTGCGCCACGGCCTTCTTCATGACCCGCGCCGACTTGACCACCTGCGGCAGGAACATCCTGCCCTCGCCGAACAGGTCGCCGACCACGTTCATGCCGTCCATCAGCGGACCCTCGATCACGTCGAGCGGGCGGGCCGCGGCGAGCCTGGCCTCCTCGACATCGGCCTCGACGAACTCGTCGACGCCCTTGATCAGCGCATGCTCGAGGCGCTTGCCGACCGGCAGGTCGCGCCAGGCGAGGTCCTCGACCCGCTTCATCCCGGACTCGCCCCTGAAGCGGCCCGCCGCCTCCAGCAGGCGCTCGGTCGCGTCGCTGCGGCGGTTCAGGATGACGTCCTCGACCCGCTCGCGCAGGTCGGCGGGGATCTCGTCATAGATGGCGAGCTGGCCGGCGTTGACGATCGCCATGTCGAGGCCGGCGCGGATCGCGTGGTACAGGAACACTGCATGCATCGCCTCGCGTACCGGGTCATTGCCGCGGAACGAGAACGAGACGTTCGACAGCCCGCCGCTGGTGAGCGCACCCGGGCAGCGCTCCTTGATCTGGCGCACCGCCTCGATGAAGGCGACGCCGTAGCCGTCGTGCTCCTCGATGCCGGTCGCGATGGCGAAGATATTGGCGTCGAAGATGATGTCCTCGGCCGGCAGCCCGATTTCCTCCGTGAGCAGGCGGAAGGCGCGCTCGCAGATCGCGACCTTGCGCTCGACCGTGTCCGCCTGGCCCTGTTCGTCGAAGGCCATGACCACCGCGGCGGCGCCATACAGTCGCAGCTTGCGTGCCTGCTCGAGGAACGGGCCTTCGCCCTCCTTGAGCGAGATCGAGTTGACGACGCCCTTGCCCTGGATGCACTTGAGTCCGGCCTCGATGACCGACCACTTCGAGGAGTCGATCATCACCGGTACCCGCGCGATGTCCGGCTCGCCGGCGACCAGCGACAGGAAGCGGACCATGGCCGCCTCCGAGTCGAGCATGCCCTCGTCCATGTTGACGTCGATGACCTGGGCGCCGCTCGCCACCTGCTGGCGCGCAACCTCGAGGGCAGCGCCGTAGTCCCCGGCCTCGATCAGCTTGCGGAATCGCGCCGACCCGGTGACGTTGGTCCGCTCGCCCACGTTGACGAACAGCGTCTCCGGCCCGATGTTCAAAGGCTCGAGCCCCGACAACCGGCAGCGATGCGGAATCACCGGCGGCACACGTGGCGCCAGGCCGGCGACGGCCCTCGCCATGGCGGCGATGTGCGCGGGTGTCGTTCCGCAGCAGCCGCCGACGACGTTCACGTAGCCGTTCACCGCCCAGTCGCGGATGAAGTCCGCCGTGTCGGCCGCCTCCTCGTCGTACTCACCGAAGGCGTTCGGCAACCCCGCGTTCGGATAGGCGCAGACGAACGTATCGGCGATGCGCGACATTTCCTCGACGTACGGGCGCAGCTGCCGCGCGCCGAGCGCGCAGTTGAGCCCGATGGTCGTCGGCCGGGCATGCCGCACCGAGTTCCAGAAGGCCTCGGTCGTCTGTCCGGAGAGCGTTCTCCCGGAGGCGTCGGTGATGGTGCCGGACACCATCAGTGGCAGGTCGAGGCCGAGTTCGTCGAGCACCTCGCGCACGGCATAGAGCGCAGCCTTGGCATTCAGCGTGTCGAACACGGTCTCGACCAGGATCAGGTCGGCGCCGCCCTCGATCAGCGCCCGCGTGGCCTCCGCATAGGTGGCGCGCAGGCGGTCGAAGTCGATGTTGCGATGGCCCGGGTCGTTGACGTCGGGCGAGATCGACGCGGTGCGGTTCGTCGGCCCGAGCGCGCCAGCCACGAAGCGCGGCCGGCCATCCGCCGCAGCCATGTCGTCGGCGGCGCGGCGCGCGAGGCGCGCCGCCTCCCGGTTCAACTCCACGACCAGTTTCTCGAGACCGTAGTCCGCGAGCGACGGCGCGTTGGCGTTGAAGGTGTTGGTCTCGATGATGTCGGCGCCGGCCAGCAGGTACTCGCGGTGGATGTCGGCGATGATCCCCGGCTGGGTCAGCGTCAGGAGATCGTTGGCGCCCTTGAGGTCCTGGGTCCAGTCCTTGAATCGCTCGCCGCGATACGCCGCCTCGTCGAGCTGGTAGCGCTGGATCATGGTGCCCATGGCGCCGTCGAGCACCAGGATGCGCTCGCCGAGGAGGCGACGGAAAGCGGCAGCGCGGGCGTCGCGGGATGCGTTCGCGGTCATGCCGGCTGCGCCTGCGGTCGGACGCCGAGCGCGTGGCAGATCGCGTAGGTGAGCTCGGCGCGGTTCAGCGTGTAGAAGTGGAACTCGCTGACGCCCTCGTGACGCAGCCGCGCGACCTGCTCGATGGCCACCGCGGCGGCGATCAGCTTGCGGGTCTCGACATCGTCGTCGAGCCCCTCGAAGCGCTCGACCAGCCAGTCCGGCACCGAGGCGCCGCAGCGCGCCGCAAAGCGGGTCAGCTGCGGGAAGCGCGTGATCGGCAGGATCCCAGGCACGATGCTCATCGTGATGCCGGCGCGGTCGCAGGCGTCGCGGAAGCGAAGGTACAGGTCGGACCCGAAGAAGAACTGGGTGATGGCGCGGGTGGCGCCGGCATCCTGCTTGCGGCGGAGCTTGTCGATGTCGAACAGCGCGTCGGGCGCCTCCGGGTGCTTCTCCGGATAAGCCGCGACCGAGATGTCGAAGTCGGCGACCGACTTGAGCCCGGAGACGAGGTCCGAGGCATGGGCGAAGCCGTCGGGATGCGGACGGTAGAGGCTTGCCTCCGCCGGCGGGTCGCCGCGCAGCGCCACGATGTGGCGTACGCCCTGGTCCCAGTACCGCCGGGCGATGTCCAGCACCTCGCCACGGCTCGCGCCCACGCAGGTCAGGTGCGGCGCGGCGGTGAGCGAGGTCTCCTTCTGCAGCCTGGAGACGACGTTGTGGGTGCGCTCACGGGTCGAGCCGTCGGCCCCGTAGGTGACCGACACGAAGCGCGGGTGCAGCGGGGCCAGGCGCTGGATGGACGCCCACAGCGTCCTCTCCATCGCCTCGTCGTTCGGCGGGAAGAACTCGAAGGACACCGCGACCGGCGACGGCCGCCGTGCCGGCTGGGCGGTCTCGACCGACTCGGGACGTGCGTTCATCGCGGCAGTCTAAAGCACGGCTGCTGCACCGCAAAGCGACCAGGCGCAGCCTGGGTCAATGCACGCCGGGCGGCGTGCCCTGCAATATGCCCGCGGTGAACAGGCGGGCGGCGTCCACCGCGTCGAAGGTGTAGGCGCGATTGCAGAACTCGCAGCGGACCTCGACGTCGCCGCGCTCGCGCACGATGCCCTCGACCTCCTCGTGGCCGAGGGCGCGCAGGATGCCCGACACCCGCTCGCGCGAGCAGGTGCAGCGGAAGAACACCGGTGCCCCGTCGAACAGGCGGACGTCGTCCTCGTGGAACAGCCGGTGCAGGATCGTCCGGCAGGGAAGGTTCAGCAGCTCATCGTCGCCGAGCGTGTCGGCCAGGAGGCCGATGCGCCGCCAGGCATCCTCGGCCTCCTCGTGCCGCGCGGGGTCGGTCTCGGCGGAGGCGCTCGCCCCGACCGCCACCCGCTGCAGCATGAGACCCGCGACGCGGTCGGGAGTCGCCGCCAGCACGAGCCGCGTCGGCAACTGCTCGGAGCGTGCGAAGTAGCCCTCCAGGCAGTCGACGAGGCGTGGCTGGTCGAGCGGGACGATGCCCTGGTAGCGGTCGCCGCGCCCGTCATTCTCGACGGTGACCGTGAGCTGGCCGCCACCGGTGAGCTCCGCCGGGGCGGCAGTGTCCGGCAGCGGGCCGCGGTAACGGGCCACGCCGCGGATCGCGTGGCGATGCGTGCACTGCGCCAGCATCAGGTGCATGGGCCCCGGTCCCTGGAACTGCAGCGAGAGCTGTCCCTCGAACTTGATCGTTCCGGCGATCAGGACCGTTGCCGCCATCGCCTCGCCGAGGGCGATCTCGAGCCAGCGCGGGTAGTCGTGGTGCTCGATCACCGCGCGCCAGCTCGCGTCGAGGCGCACGTAGTGGCCGCGCACCGGCCACCGCTCGAACAGGAAACGGTGCAGCAGGTCGCCGTCGGCCACGGCTCAGTCTCCGGAGAGCATGCGCGTCAACAGTTCGTTGACCTGCGCCGGATTGGCCTTGCCCGCGGTCGCCTTCATCACCTGGCCGACGAAGAAGCCGAACAGCTTGTCCTTGCCCGAGCGGAAGTCGGCGAGCTGCTTCGGGTTCGCCGCCATCACCTGGGTGATGACCGCCTCGATCGCGCCGCTGTCGGTGATCTGCCTCAGTCCGCTCGCCTCGATCACGGCATCGGCATCACGGTCCTCGGTCCACATGGCCTCGAGCACGTCCTTGGCGATCTTGCCGGAGATCGTCTGGTCGACGATGCGGGCGATGAGGCCCGCGAGCCGCTCGGCACCGATGCGCGAGGCGCCGATTTCCAGGCCGTCGCGATTGAGAAGACCCGCCAGGTCGCCCATCACCCAGTTTGCCGCCAGCTTGTGCTCGCCGCCGAGCCTGGCCGTCACGGCCTCGTAGTAGGCCGCGAGCTCGCGACTCGCGGTGAGCACGCCGGCGTCGTACTCGGACAGGCCGAACTCGCGCACGAAGCGCGCCGCCCTCTGGTCCGGGAGTTCCGGCAGCGTGGCGCGGACACGTTCTATCCAGCCTTCGTCGAGCACCAGCGGCAGCAGGTCCGGGTCCGGGAAGTAGCGGTAGTCGTTCGCCTCTTCCTTGCTGCGCATCGGGCGCGTCTCGTTGCGATCCGGGTCGTACAGCCGCGTCTCCTGGACGACCGCGCCGCCGCCCTCGATCAGGTCGATCTGCCGCGCCACCTCGAAGTTGATGGCCTTCTCGACGAAGCGGAAGGAGTTCAGGTTCTTGATCTCGCAACGGGTGCCGAACTCGTGCCGGCCCTTGTGGCGCACCGACACGTTGGCGTCGCAGCGGAACGAGCCTTCCTGCATGTTGCCGTCGCAGATCTCGAGGTAGCGCACCAGCGTGTGGATCTTCTTCATGTAGGCGATGGCTTCGCGCGCCGAGCGCATGTCCGGTTCGGACACGATCTCGAGCAGCGGCGTGCCGGCGCGGTTGAGGTCGATGCCGGTCATCGCCCCGAGACCCTCGTGCAGCGACTTGCCGGCGTCCTCCTCCAGGTGGGCCCGCGTGATGCCGACGGTCTTGCGCGTGCCGTCCTCCAGCACCAGGTCGACCGAGCCGTCCTCGACCACCGGCAGCTCGTACTGGCTGATCTGGTAGCCCTTCGGCAGGTCGGGAT
>CAZXAS010000023.1:20318-22774 GCA_964638185.1 uncultured Steroidobacteraceae bacterium
CGTGCCCGCGCGGTTGAGATCAACGAGCGAACCTTCGTAGTGCACGCCACCAGGAAGTTCATGACCAAGCTTGCCCGTGTCTTCTTCGAGGTGCGCACGGATGATGCCGATGCGGCGCGACTCCCCCGCCGCCGATGGAATCTCCATCGACCCCTCGGCGCAGAGCGGCAGGTCGTACTGGCTGATCTGGTAGCCCTTCGGCAGGTCGGGATAGAAGTAGTTCTTGCGCGCGAACACCGAGCGGCGCGCGATGGTCGCCCCGGTGGCGAGGCCGAACTTGACCGCCATGCGCACCGCCTCGGCATTGAGCACCGGCAGTACGCCCGGGTAGCCGAGATCGACCAGGTTGGCCTGCGCGTTGGGTGTGGCGCCGAAGGCCGTCGACGAGCCGGAGAAGATCTTGCTCCGGGTGGCGAGCTGCGCGTGGATCTCGAGGCCGATCACGACTTCCCATTCGATGGACATCGCGGCAGCCCTCAAGCCCAGCCCGGCGCGACACGCCGGTGCCAGTCCGTCTCGCGCTGGTAGGCATGCGCCACGGCCAGCAGGCGCGCCTCCGCGAAATGCGGCCCGATGACCTGCATGCCGACCGGCAGCCCGCCGGCCAGGCCGCAGGGCGCCGACAGCGCCGGCAGGCCGGCGAGGTTGGCGCCGATGGTGTAGATGTCGTTCAGGTACATGGTGACCGGGTCGTCCACTTTCTCGCCCAGGTTGAAGGCCGGCGTCGGCGCGGTCGGGCTGATGAGCACGTCGACCTCGGCAAAGGCGGCCTTGAAGTCGGCGTTGATCAGGCTCCTGACCTTCTGCGCCTTGAGGTAGTACGCGTCGTAGTAACCGGCGGACAGCACATAGGTACCGGTCATGATGCGGCGCTTGACCTCGGCACCGAAGCCCTCTCCCCGCGAGCGCGTGTACAGGTCGAGCAGGTCCCTGGGATCCTGGCAGCGATGGCCGAAGCGAACCCCGTCGAAGCGCGACAGGTTGGAGGAACACTCGGCCGGCGCCACCACGTAGTAGGTCGGCACCGACAGCGGCAGCGCCGGCAGGCTCACATCGACGAGCTCGGCGCCGAGGCCCTGCAGCACATCGAGGGCAGCACGCACCGCGGCGCCCGTCTCAGGATCGAGCCCGTCGGCGAAGAACTCGCGGATGATGCCGACGCGCAATCCCTTGACCGGCTGGCCGAGCCCGGCCGCATAGGCGGGCACCGGCGCATCGACGCTGGTCGAGTCGCGCGGGTCGAAACCGGCCATCGCCTCGAGCACCAGCGCCGCGTCCTCGGCGTCGAGCGCCAGCACGCCGGCCTGGTCGAGGCTCGAGGCGAAGGCGATCATGCCGTAGCGCGACACCCGGCCGTAGGTCGGCTTGATGCCGGTGAGGCCGGTGAGCGCCGCCGGCTGCCGGATGGAACCGCCAGTATCGGTGCCGGTGGCCAGCGGCACGAGACGCGCGGCCACCGCCGCCGCCGAGCCACCCGAGGACCCGCCCGGCACCCGGCTCGCGTCCCAGGGATTGCGCACCGGGCCGAAGTAGCTGGTCTCGTTGGACGAGCCCATCGCGAACTCGTCCATGTTGGTCTTGCCGACCACCACGGTGCCCGCCGCGGCGAGGCGCTCGACCACGGTCGCGTCGTAGGGCGCGACGAAGTTCGCGAGCATGCGCGAACCGCAGGTGGTCAGGATGCCGTCGGTGCAGAAGATGTCCTTGTGGGCGAGCGGCACGCCGGTGAGCGGCCCGCCCTCGCCGCGCGCGATGAGGGCGTCCGCCCGCCGCGCGTCCGCCAGCGCGCGTTCCTCGCACACCGTGATGAAGGCATTCAGCTTCGGGTTGCCGTCGGCGATGCGCGCGAGGAAGTGCCGGGTGACCTCCTCGCTCGAGTACTCGCGGGCGCGGATGCCGCGGCCGAGTTCCGCGGCGGTCTTCTGGTGAAGGCTCACTCGATCACCTTCGGGACGACGTACAGGCCGGCCTCCACCGCCGGCGCGTTCTGCTGGTAGCGGTCGCGGGCATCGTGCTCGGTGACCTCGTCCGGGCGCAGGCGCTGGACCTGGTCCTCGAGCGGATGGGCCATGGGCTCGATGTCGTCGGTCGCGGCGGCGCCGAGCTGCTCCACGAGTTCCAGGATGCGCGACAGGCTGCCGACGTACACCGGCAGCTCCTCGTCGGTCACCTTCAGGCGCGCCAGCTGCGCGATGTTCTCCACGTCACGGCGGGTGAGCGTCACGGGGTCTCCGGGGACAGGAAAGTGCGAAAAAATGCTGCGCAATCATACACGTCAGCTTGTGGAAAGTCCTGCCCGGGGATACACTTGCCGGCCTTTCTTTCAGGCTGCCGGGCCCCGACACCACACATGTTCAAGAGCCTCCGGGGATACTTCTCCAGCGACGTCTCCATCGACCTCGGCACCGCCAACACGCTCATCTACGTCAGCGGCCAGGGCATCGTGCTGAACGAGC
>CAZXAS010000024.1:0-22634 GCA_964638185.1 uncultured Steroidobacteraceae bacterium
TGTTGAAGCCGTAGCCGGCGAACTTCTCCATCAGGTCGAAGATGTGCGCGGCCTGTGCCTCGGGCACGCCGCGCGCCGTGGCGCCCTCGACGAACACCGAGCGTTGCTTGGCCATCTCCTCGGGCTTCTTCTTGCCCATGGCGCGGCGCAGGAGGTCCGCGCCGCCGAGCGTGTAGCCGGCCAGCACCTGCGCGATCTGCATGACCTGCTCCTGGTAGAGGATCACGCCATAGGTCGGCTTGAGCGAGGGCTCGAGCTTCGGGTGCAGGTAGTCGATCGGCCCGTCGCTGCGCCCGTGCTTGCGGTTGATGAAGTCGTCGACCATGCCGGACTGCAGCGGGCCCGGACGGAACAGCGCCACCAGCGCCACGATGTCCTCGAAGCAGTCCGGCTGCAGCCGCCGCACCAGGTCCTTCATGCCGCGCGACTCGAGCTGGAACACCGCCGTGGTGCGGCAGGCCTTGAGCAGCGCGTACGTCGCCGGGTCGTCGAGCGGCAGCGTGGCCATGTCGAGCTCGGCTTCGCCGCGGGCACGCCGCCCGGCGTTGATGGTGCCGACCGCCCAGGCGATGATCGTCAGCGTCCTGAGACCCAGGAAGTCGAACTTGACCAGCCCGGCCTTCTCGACGTCGTCCTTGTCGAACTGGGTGACCACGCTGCCGCTGCCCTGCTCGCAGAACAGCGGCGAGAAGTCGGTCAGCACCGACGGGGCGATCACCACGCCGCCGGCGTGCGTGCCGGCATTGCGGGCGAGCCCTTCGAGCGAGCGCGCGAGGTCGATCAGGTCGCGGACCTCGTCCTCCTCCTCGTAGCGACGCTTCAGTTCCGGTTCCTTGGTGAGCGCGTCGGCGAGCGTGATGCCGAGCTCGAACGGGATCAGCTTGGCGACGCTGTCGACGAATCCGTAGGGATGGCCGAGCACCCGGCCGACGTCGCGCACTACCGCCTTGGCCGCCATGGTGCCGAAGGTGATGATCTGCGAGACATGGTCGCGACCGTACTTGCCGGCCACGTAGTCGATGACCCGGTCGCGCCGCTCCATGCAGAAGTCGATGTCGAAGTCCGGCATCGACACGCGTTCCGGGTTGAGGAAACGCTCGAACAGCAGCACGTGCTGCAGCGGGTCGAGGTCGGTGATGCCGAGCGCCCAGGCGACCACCGATCCGGCGCCCGAGCCGCGGCCCGGACCCACCGGCACGTCGTTCTCGCGCGCCCACCGGATGAAGTCGGCGACGATCAGGAAATAGCCCTCGAAGCCCATCTGGCAGATCACGCCGAGCTCGTGCGCCAGCCGGGCCGCGTAGTCCTCGCGCGGCACGGGCTTGATCCTGAGGCTCGGCGTGGCGTCGATGGCGGCGAGCCGCGCGGCGAGCCCGCGCTCGGCCTCGAGCCGCAGGTACTCCGCGGTGGTCATGCCCTCGGGGACCGGATACTCGGGCAGGAAGCTCCTGCCGAGCGCGACCTCGAGGGAGCAGCGCCGGGCGATCTCGACCGTGTTCTCGATCGCCTCGGGCAGGTCGGCGAAGAGCTCGGCCATCTCCGCGGGGCTCCGCAGGTACTGCCGGTCGCTGTAGCGGCGCGGCCGGCCAGGGTCGTCGAGCATCATGCCGTCGCGGATGCACACGCGCGCCTCGTGCGCCTCGAAGTCCTCGGGCACCAGGAAGCGCACGTCGTTGGTCGCGACGACCGGCACCGGGGTCGTCGCCAGCAGGCCGAGCACGCCGCGGATGTACTCCTCCTCGCCGGGCCGTCCCGTGCGCTGCACTTCGAGGTAGTAGCGGTCGCCGAACAGGCCGCGCCAGCCTTCGACGAGCCGCTTGGCCTCGTCCTCGCGCCCGGACAGGAGCGCGCGACCGACGTCGCCCTCGCGCGCGCCCGACAGCGCGATGAGCCCCGCCGTCGACCCGGCATCGAGCCACTCGCGCTCGAGCATCGGCAGGCCGCGCTGCTGCCCCTCGAGGTAGCTGCGTGTCACCAGCCGGGTCAGGTTGCGGTACCCGGCAAGGTCCTTGGCGATGAAGGTGAGGCGTGCCGCCTCGGTCCGCTCGTCACCTTCGCGCAAGAGCAGGTCGACGCCGATGAGCGGCTTCACGCCCCGCGACTGCGCCTCGCGGTAGAACTTCACCATGGCGAACAGGTTGCACTGGTCGGTCAGCGCGACCGCCGGCATGCCCTCGCGGGCCACGGCTTCCATCAACGGACCCACCCGCACCACGCTGTCGACCAGCGAATACTCGGTGTGCACGCGCAGATGGACGAAGTCGGGCATCGGTCCGGTCGGGCTCATTCGGAGGCGTTCGATTTTAGCGGCGCGAAGCTCCGGCGGTGCAGGCGACAGGGCCCGAGGCGCGCAAGTGCCTGATGATGCTCGGGCGTCGGGTAGCCCTTGTGGGTCTCGAAGCCGTATCCGGGGTAGACGCGCGCAGCCTCGACCATCCAGGCGTCGCGCCAGGTCTTGGCGATGATGGACGCCGCGCTGATGGCCGCGACCCGCGCATCGCCCCGTATTTCAGCCCGCCAGGCGCATTCGAAGCCGAGCGCGTCCGCCGGCGGCAGCCGGTTGCCGTCCACGCACACGCTGCCGGGCCGGAGCGACAGGCCCATCAGCGCGCGGCGCATGGCGAGCCAGGTCGCCCCCAGGATGTTGAGCGTGTCGATTTCCGCCGCGTCGGCCATCCCGAGTGCCCAGGCCGCAGCGTGCCTCTGGATCTGCTCCGCCAGCCGCGCGCGCGCCGCCGGCGACAGCGCCTTGGAGTCGGCGAGCCCGCGGATGCGCCGGCGCGGGTCGAGGATCACGGCCGCCGCGACCACCGGCCCGGCCAGCGGTCCGCGTCCCGCTTCGTCCACGCCGACCATGAGGAGCGGCACGGCCGTTCCGGCCGCGCCGGGGCCGTGACACGCGGAATGGTCGCCGGGCCCCAGGCCCCTGCTCATCGGCGGCGCTCGACCAGGTCGAGCACCGCCTCCGCCGCACGGTCGGAAGCGTTACGCCTCAACCCGGCATGGATCTGCAGGAACTGCTCGCGGACCGCGGCGGCGGCCTGGGTGTCGTCGAGCCAGCGCAGGACCTCGGCGCCGAGTCGCTCGGGAGTGACGTCCTGCTGGAAGATCTCCGGCACCAGCTGCCGGCCGGCCAGCAGGTTCGGCTGGGCGAAGTGCGGCGCCTTCATCAGCCCGAAGTTCTTGAGAAGCCAGGCGGTCAGGGCACCGAGCCGGTAGGCCACGACCATCGGCCTCTTGCACAGCAGGGTCTCGAGTGTCGCGGTACCCGATGCCACCAGTGCCACGTCGCAGGCCGACAGCACGCGCTCCGCCTGGCCGTCGACCAACCGGAGGTCGACGCCGGGCGCACGCGAGGCGATGGCCTCGCCGAACACCTCGCGCGCGGCGGTGTTCGCCATGGGCGCGACGAACACGAGCCCGGGGCGGCGTTCGGCGAGCCACGCGGCGGCGCCGGCGAAGTCGGCGGCCAGGCGCGTCACCTCGCCGCGGCGGCTGCCCGGCAGCAGGGCCACCACGGGCACGCCGGCCGCGATGCCCAGGGCCTGGCGCGCCGCCGGCTGCTCGGGCTCGAGTGGAATCCGGTCGGCCAGCGGATGGCCGACGAACTGCGCGGCGAGGCCATGCTCGCCGTAGAAGCGCTCCTCGAAGGGCAGCAGGCACAGCACGAGATCGAGGAAGCCTGCCATCTTCGCCACCCGGCCCGGCCGCCAGGCCCAGACCTGCGGGCTCACGTACTGCACCGTCGGGATCCCCGCCGCATGCAGGGCCGGAGCCAGGTTCAGGTTGAACTCCGGGGCATCGATGCCCACGAACACGTCGGGCGGCGCGGCCAGCAAGCGTTCGCGGATGCGGCGGCGCAGGGCCAGCAGGCGCGGCAGGTGGGTCAGCACCTCGAACAGGCCCATCACCGCGAGGCTCTCGGCGGGCTCCCAGGCGACGCAGCCCTCCGCCTCCATCCGCGGCCCGGCGATGCCGAAGAACTCGACGTCCGGCCGGCGCGCGCGCACCGCGCGAATGAACCCGGCGCCGAGGTTGTCGCCGGAGAGCTCGCCGGCGACGAGGGCGATGCGTAGGGTCATGGCTTGGCGGTCGCCGCCGGTGAGCCGTGCATGGAGTGTGAGCCGTGAGCCGTGAGCCGTGAGCCGTACCGAAGCAGGCGCCGACGGAACATTCCAGCCCGAAACGAACGTCCGACGACGTCCGTCTTACGGCTCACGGCTCACAGCTCACGGACAACGGCTCACAGCTCACGGCTCACGGCTCACCTCACGATGCTCCGCGTCGCCGTCGGCAGGAACTCGGCAAACGCCGCGACCTCCGGCTGGGTCCGCGCGAGCTCGTTGAGCTGTTCGGTCGCCTCCGCGAGCTTGAGGCCCGAACGATAGAGGATGCGATAGGCCGCCTTGATGTTGGCGATCTGCGTCGCGTCGAAGCCGCGTCGCTTGAGGCCCTCGGAGTTGATGCCCTTGGGCTCGGCCGGCGCGCCGGCCACCATCAGGTAGGGCGGCACGTCGCGCGTCACGGCGCAGTTGTTCGCCAGGAACACGTGGGCGCCGACCTTGCAGAACTGGTGCACGCCCGAATAGCCCGACATGATCACCCAGTCGCCGAGTTCCACGTGGCCGGCGAGCACTGCATAGTTCGACATCACGCACTTGTTGCCGACGACGCAGTCGTGCGCGACGTGGGTATAGGCCATGAACAGGTTGTCGTCACCGATGCGGGTGACGCCATGACCGCCCACCGTGCCGCGGTTCATGGTGCAGAACTCGCGGAACACGTTGCGGTCGCCGATCTCGAGCCGCGTCGGTTCGCCCCGGTACTTCTTGTCCTGCGGCGCATCGCCGATGGACGCGAACTGGAAGACCTGGCAGTCGCGGCCGATCGTGGTCGGACCATTGATGACGGCATGCGGCCCGACCCGGGTGCCCGCCCCGATGACGACGCCGGCCCCGATCACGGTGAACGGCCCGACCTCGACATCCGGCGCGAGTTCGGCGTCCGGCGATACCAGCGCGCGCGGGTCGATCACGACTTGACCTCCGGTGCGACCATCATGGTCGCCGAGGCGACCTCCTTGCCGTCGACCTCGGCCACGGTCGAGAACTTCCAGATGCCGCGCAGTGCACGCTCGAGCCGCGCCTTCAGCACCAGCTGGTCGCCCGGCTCGACCGGCCGGCGAAAGCGCGCGCCGTCGATGCCCACGAAGTAGAAGCGGGTGTCGTCGTCGGGCACGACGCCCGCGGTCTTGAACGCGAGGATGCCCGCAGCCTGCGCCAGTGCCTCGAGGATCATCACGCCGGGCATCAGCGGCCGGTGCGGGAAGTGGCCGGTGAAGAAGGGTTCATTGACGGTGACGTTCTTGATCGCCTCGATCGACTCGCCCGGCACGCAGGCGATCACCCGGTCGACCAGCAGGAACGGGTAGCGGTGCGGCAGCTGCCGCATCACGGCCAGGATATCCATCGAGAACGGCTCGGTCATGATTCCCCCTCGTCATCCCGCGGCGCCCGCCCTTCCAGTCTCGCCAGCCGCTCTTCGAGCGTGTCGAGGCGGCGCAGGCGCGCCACGGTCTTGCGCCACTGCCCGGCCGGGATCGCCGGCATCCCGGAGGAGTACATCCCCGGCTCCTTGAGCGAGCGGGTCACCAGCGAGTAGCCGCTCACGATGACATCGTCGCCAAGTTCCAGGTGACCGGCGAGTCCCACCGCGCCCCCGATCATGCAGCGCCGGCCGATGGTCGTGCTGCCGGAAATGCCGACGCAGCCGGCAATCACCGTGTGCGCGCCGATGCGCACGTTATGTCCGACCTGCACCAGGTTGTCCAGCTTCACCCCGTCTTCCAGGACGGTGTCCTCGATGGCGCCACGGTCGACCGTCGAGTTGGCGCCGATCTCGACGTCGTCGCCGAGCCGGACGCCGCCGACCTGCGGGACCTTGACGTAGCCGTCCCGGTCGGGCGCGAAGCCGAAGCCGTCCGCGCCGAGCACCACGCCGGCGTGGAGCACGGCACGCGCGCCGACCCTCGCCCCCGGATACAGCGTCACCCGCGCGACCAGCCGCGAGTCCGCCCCCACCCGCGCGCCGCGCATCACGATCGACCCGGGCCCGACCAGGCAGCGCGGCCCGATCTCCACCCCGGCCTCGATCACCACCTGAGGTCCGACGCAGGCGTCGGGGGCGACCTGCGCCGTGGCGTCGACGACCGCGCTCGGATGCACGCCGGGTGTCGGTGCGGGAACCGGGTAGAGTTCGGCCGCGATCCGGGCGAAGGCGGCATACGGATTGGCAGCGACGAGCGCCGCCACCGGGCACTCGGCCGCGGACGCCGCGTCGAGCACCACCGCCGTGGCGCGCGTGCTGGCGAGATGGCGCCGATAGCGGGGGTTGGCGAGGAAGGCGACGGCGCCCGGGCCGGCGGCGGCGAGGGTCCCCACGCCGTCCACGCCGGCCGCGGGATCGCCGGCGAGCTCGAGCCCGTAGCGGACTGCGAGCTCGCCGAGTGTCACTGCCATGGCTGCGCCCCGGTCGCCCGTCGCGCGCGCGGGATCAGGGGGTCTTGGCCTTGATGGCGGTCACCACCTGCGCGGTCACGTCCACCGACTGCGCCGCGAACAGCACGCCGTCGCTGACGATCAGGTCGAAGCCGTTGGCGCGCGCGTAGGTCTGCACTTCCTGCAGCAGCGAGCGCTGCACCTTGGCG
The DNA here is from genome assembly GCA_964638185.1 of uncultured Steroidobacteraceae bacterium. Classification (GTDB taxonomy): domain Bacteria; phylum Pseudomonadota; class Gammaproteobacteria; order Steroidobacterales; family Steroidobacteraceae; genus SG8-30. The sequence goes on from CAZXAS010000024.1 coordinate 6,707, forward strand.
AACTCCTCGTTGCGCCGCAGGTTGGCGTCTTCCTGCAGCTCGTTGAAGCGCCGCGCGAGGTCGCGCTGGCCGTCGCGCAGCTCGCGCTCCGCCTTGGCGCGGTCGGCCTCGGACATCACGGCGGCGTCGCGCTTGAGCTTCTCCTCCTTGTCCTGCAGCACCTTCTGCTGGTCGGCCAGCTCGCGCTGCCGCGGCAGGAATTCGGTCTCGAGCGCCTGCTGGGCCGCGCGTGCCTGCGGCGATTCCTCCAGCAGCTTGGCGGTGTTGACGAATCCGACCTTGATCTCGGCGGACGCCACCGCAGGCAGCAGCGTCACGGCAGCCGCGGTCGCGGCAAGGAGGCTCGTCTTGATGAAACTCGGCATGACTGTGAAAACCCTCAGAATGCGGAACCGATGGTGAACTGGAAGCCCTCGGTCTCGTCCTTGTACCGCACGCCGTCATTGTCCTTGTTGGCGTTGAGCGCGATACCGTAGCTGAACCGGAAGATTCCCAGCGGGGCGAGCCACTGCACGGCAAGGCCTGCCGACTGCTTGAGCTCATTGTAATCGAACTCGTAATCGACCGGGGTGACGCGGTCCTGGCCGACGAAATCGATTCCCATTCCCTGGGAGAAGACGTTACCTATGTCAAAGAAGGCGCTGATGCGCGTGCTGGCGCGCCACTTGTCCGGCACCGGGAAGATGAGTTCGGCGCGCCCGGCCACCTTGAGGTTGCCGCCGTAGGGGTTGCCGAAGCTGTCCTTGGGACCGAGCCGGCTCTCGCGGAAGCCGCGGACGGTCTCCGGGCCGCCGGCGAAGAACTGGCGGAAGGGCGGGAGCGCCGTGGTGTCGTCGCCGAGCGCATCGCCCCAGGCGAGCTCCGCCGCGAAGGCCAGCGTCCACTGGCGCCAGACCGGCTGCAGCCGCAGGAAGTCGTAGTTGATGACGTAGTACTCGACCTCGCTGCCCGGGATGGTCACCGAGGCATTCAGCGCATGGCGCGTGCCGCGGGTGGCGAACAGCGCCCGGTTGCGGGTATCGAATGACCAGCCGGTGACCAGCTCGTAGGTCGTGAACCTCGTGCCGTAGAGCGTGGTGACGATGTCGATCGGCGAGCCCGTGGCCGGGTCGAAGCCCTGCTGGATCAACGACTCGGTGTAGGGATTGCCGTTGTTCTGCACCCAGCTGACCGCCTCGCGGGCGCTGTTGAACTCGTTGGTGATGAGGTCGGAGCGCTGTGCCGTGATGCCGAAGCGGACCGCCTGGTACTCGGAGATCGGGTAGCCGAAGTCGAGCGACGCCGAATAGGTCTCGGTCGAGAAATCCGACGACGCGGACACGAACTGCGTGATGTCGCGGTACTGCAGCGAGAAAGACCGCGAGACGCCGTCGATGTTGGTGTACGGGTCGGTGTGCGAGAAGCTGTAGACCTTGGAGTACTGGCCGCCGGCCAGCTCCATCGCGATGCGCTCGCCCGAGCCCATGAAGTTCGAGTGCACGAAGCTGCCGTTCAGGATGAACGACTGCGACTCCGAGTAGCCGATGCCGCCGCTGAACTGCCCGGGCAGGCCCTCCTTGATGTCGAACGACACGTCGACGAGGTCGGGCGTGCCGGGCACGGGCTTGGTCTCGAACTCCACCTTCTCGATGTACGGCAGGCGCTGGATGCGCTCCTTGGAGCGCTCCACCAGGGAGTTCGACAGGTAAGAGCCTTCCAGCTGGCGCATCTCGCGCCGGAGCACCTCGTCGTCGATGGCGCTGGTGTTCTCGAAGTTGACCCGGCGGACGTAGGCGCGGTTGCCCGGGTCGACGAAGAACGTCAGGTCGACGGTCTTGTCCTCGGCGTTCTCCTGCGGCACCGGGTCGATCTTGGCGAAGGCATAGCCGTCGGCGCCGAGCCGCAACGACATCAGGTCCTGGGTCTGGGTGATCTGCTTGCGCGAATAGGTCTGGCCCGGCTGCACCAGCAGGAGCTGCTTGAGCTGCGTCTCCGGCACCACCATCTTGCCGGCGATCTTCACCTCGCCGATGGTGTAGACCTCGCCCTCGTCGATGTTGATGGTGACGAAGATGTCGTCCTTCTCGGGGGAGATCGCCACCTGCGTCGAGGTGATGTCCATGTTGGCGTAGCCGCGGTCCTGGTAGTAGGAGCGCAGCTTCTCGAGGTCGCCCTGCAGCGACTCGCGCGCGTAGCGGTCGTCCTGGCGGTACCACGACAGCCAGTTCGGGGTCTTGAGCTCGAAGCTCTCCAGCAGGTCGTCGTCCTCGAAGCTCTCGTTGCCGACGACGTTGATCTGGCGGATCCGCGCCCGCTTGCCCTCGATCACCTCGATGGCGATCTTGACCTTGTTGCCGGGCACTTCCTCGACCCGGGTGTCGATCTGCACCGCGTACTTGCCGCGGCTGAAGTACTGGTCGGTCAGGTAGCCCTCGACCTCCTCGAGCACCGAGCGGTCGAAGGTCTTGCCCTGGGCGAGTCCCACGCCGCGCAGGGATCGCGTCAGGTCCTCGGTCTTGATGTCCTTGTTGCCGCTGATCTCGAAGCTCTCGATCGATGGCCGTTCCAGCACCACCACGACCAGCGTGTTGCCGTCGCGCCGGAGCTCGACGTCGCGGAAGAAACCGGTGTTGAACAGCGCGCGGATCGCCTCGCGCTGGCGTCGCGTATCGAGCCGGTCGCCGATGTTGACCGGCAGGTAGTTGTAGACGGTGCCCTCGGAGATGCGCTGCAGCCCCTCGACCTTGATGTCGCCCACGACGAAATCGCCGCCGGACTGTGCGACCGCACCGGTGGCGACATGCGCAAGCAGAATTGCGCCGATGACCCTCTTGAGCATGAGGCGAACGGTCCCCTGAACGGCTACTGCACGAGCCGCGCGATGTCGTTGTAGAAGGCGAAGCTCATCAGCGCGACCAGGAAGGCGATGCCGACCTTCTGGCCCATGAGCTGGGCCTCGTCGGACAACGGCTTGCCCTTCACCATCTCGGCGAGCTGGTAGAGGATCTGGCCGCCGTCGAGGATCGGGATGGGCAGCAGGTTCAGGACGCCGAGCGAGATGCTCACCAGCGCCAGGAAGCCGAGGAAATAGGTGATGCCGCCGAGCGCGGACAGCCCCGCGTACTGCGCGATGTTGATCGGCCCGGAGATGTTCTTGGTCGAGACGTCGCCGGTCACCATGCGCCCGAGGAACTTGACGGTGAGCACGGTCTTCGACCAGGTCTCCCCGACCGCGGGCGGGATGGCCGCGAGCGGCCCGTAGCGTTCGAGCGTGCGCATCGAGTCGGGGAAGGCCACGCGGCCGGTCGAGGTCATGCCGATGCGCCCGACCGTGACGCCATCCTCGACGTCGCTGCGCACCTCGACCCGGACCCGGCGCGCCTCGCCACCGCGGTCGAGGTCGAGCACCACCGTATCGCCGGGGCGGTCGCGGATGAGCCCCACGAAGGCACCGAAGTCCTCGACCGCGACGCCATCGACCGCGGTGATCCGGTCGCCGGCCAGCACGCCGGCGAGCGCCGCCGGGCCGCCCTCCTCGACCGAGCCGACCTCGACCGGCTGGCGCGGCAGCCAGAAGCCGAAGCCCAGGCCGGAGAGCAGCGCCCCCGGCTCGGTCAGCCCGCGCCGGCGCTCGGCGGGCACTTCGAGCGCCACGTCGCGCTCACGGCCGTCGGCGCCCTCGACGGCGATGTCCACCCGGCCGGCGTCGACCAGTGCATCGAGGATGCCGAGCACGGCGCCCTCGCGCGTGGCCACGTCACGACCGGCGACCGCGACGATGGTGTCCTCCGGCCGCAGGCCCGCGGCCTCGGCGACCGAGCCTGTGGTGATCTCGCCCACGACCGGCTTGAGGCCGGGCACGCCGTACATGTACAGAGCCCAGAAGGCGATGATCGCGAACAGGAAGTTGAAGCCGGGGCCGGCGAGCAGCACCGCGATCCGCGCCAGCGGTGGGCGCTGCTGGAAGGACCGCGGCAGGTCCTCGGGCGCGACCGGGCCCTCGCGCTCGTCGAGCATCTTCACATAGCCGCCGAGCGGGATCGCCGCGATCACGTATTCGGTATGGTCGGGCGCGGCGCCGGTGCGCTTCCACAGCGCGCGCCCGAAGCCGATGGAGAAGCGCTGGACCTTGAAGCCGAGTCGCCGGGCCACCCAGAAATGACCGAACTCGTGCACCGCCACGAGGACGCCGATGGCGACGATGAACGCCACGAGCGAGGTCAGGACCGTCTGAGTCATGCCGTTCCAGTCTCCACAAGGCCCGCGGCGGCGCGGGCCGCCTCGCGTGCCCAGCCGTCGGCCTCGAGCGCGACGGCGAGTTCAGTGACCGGCCGGACGACGTGGCGCCCGAGCACGGTCTCAATGACCTCCGGAATGGCGGTAAAGTTCAGCCGCCCGTCGAGGAACGCCGCCACGGCGACCTCGTTGGCCGCATTCAATACGGCCGGTGCGGTGCCACCGGCATCGGCCGCCGCGCGCGCGATGCCCAGGCACGGAAACCGCTCCAGGTCGGGCGCCTCGAACCTGAGCTGGCCGGTCCGGATCAGGTCCAGCGATTCTACACCGGACTCGATGCGCTCCGGCCAGCCGAGCGCATGCGCGATCGGCGTGCGCATGTCGGGGTTGCCGAGCTGCGCCAGCACCGAGCCGTCGACGTACTCGACCATCGAGTGAATGACGCTCTGCGGGTGGACGACGATGTCGACCGATTCCGGGCCCACCCCGAACAGCCAGCAGGCCTCGATCAGCTCGAGTCCCTTGTTCATGAGTGTCGCGGAGTCGACGGAGATCTTGCGCCCCATGCGCCAGTTCGGGTGCGCGACCGCTTCGTCCGGCGTGACGGTCTCGAGCCGCGCGCGGGGCGTACGCAGGAACGGCCCGCCCGAGGCGGTGAGCAGGATGCGGCGGATCCCGGCGGCCCGCGTGCCGGCGCGCGTGCTGGCCGGCAGGCACTGGAAGATGGCGTTGTGCTCGCTGTCGATGGGCACGAGTTCCGCGCCCGCCGCCGCCACGGCATCCATCAGCAGGCTGCCGGCACAGACCAGCGACTCCTTGTTGGCAAGCAGCACCCGCTTGCCGGCCCGCGCCGCCGCGAGGGTCGGTTCGAGGCCGGTGGCGCCGACGATGGCGGCCATGACGTAGTCGGCCGCGGGCGCGGTCGCGACCGCGGTGAGGCCCGCCCGGCCGGCGAGCACCGGGATGCGAAGCCCGGCCTCGGCAAGCGTGGTGGCAAGACGCGCCGCGCCGGCCTCGGCACCGAGCGCCGCGACCTCCGGGCGGAACTCCAGGCATTGCTCGAGCAGGCGCTCCGCGTTGCTATGGGCCGCGAGCGCCACCACGCGGAACCGGTCCGGATGGCGCCGCGCGACATCGAGGGTGCTGACCCCGATCGAGCCGGTCGAGCCGAGGATCGCGAGTCCCTTCACCGCAGTTCCCCGAGCCAGGTGAGCCCCAGCGCGAACAGCGGGATCGCCGAGGTCAGGCTGTCGATGCGGTCGAGCACGCCGCCATGGCCGGGCAGCATGCGCCCGCTGTCCTTGAGCCCCGCCTGGCGCTTGAACATGCTCTCCGTCAGGTCGCCGACGATGGAGATGAGCGCCACGGCCATGGTGAGCGGCAGGAACGCCGCCAGCGGCATCCTGAACCACCACCAGCCCGCGAACCCAACCACTGCGGCGAAGGCGAGCCCGCCCAGCGCGCCCTCCCAGGTCTTGTTGGGGCTGACGCGGGGGGCGAGCTTGCGCCGGCCGAAGCGACGGCCGGCGAAGTAGGCGCCGACGTCGGCCGCGCCCGCGACCAGGATCGGGAAAAGGAGGTAGGCGAAGCCGTGCTCCCCGGACAGGTAGATGCGTCCGGCCGCCACCCACATCGGCGCCAGGGCGAACAGTCCGGCGATGCCCGCGAACAAGGTGTTGCCACGCTCCGGGCGGTAGACCAGCCACAGGAATGCCAGCACCCACCACAGGAGAGTCAGGAGCAGGAGCCGCTCCAGGGCGCCGGGGGCGACGGTCGCGTACCACATTGCCGCCATCGCCGCGCCGCACACGGCCATGTAGGCGAGCCGGCCCGGATAGGTGACGAGCCCGGCGAACTTCGCCCACTCCGAGGCGCCGGCGAGCACCAGCAGGGCGAGCGCGGCCACCGCATAAGCCGGCGGCAGCACCACCAGGACGATGGCGAGCAGCGCCACCAGCACCAGGGCCGTCAGCACCCGCTTGACGAGCATCAGCCGGCGCTCCCGACCTGCTCCGAGGTGCGCCCGAAGCGGCGCTCGCGGCGCGCGAAGCAGTCGATGGCCCGGTCGTAGTCGGCCGCGTCGAAGTCCGGCCACAGCGTGTCGCAGAAGTACAGCTCGGTATAGGCGAGGTTCCACAACAGGAAGTTACTGATGCGGTGCTCGCCGCCGGTACGGATGAACAGGTCGGGGTCCGGCACGCCGTCGAGCGCGAGGCGTGCGCCGAAGGCCTGTTCGTCGATCGCGGCCGGGTCGAGCGTGCCGCGCCGGGCGTCGTCGGCCATCCTGCGCGCGGCCTCGACGATGTCCCAGCGGCCGCCGTAGGACACGGCGACGAAGAGCTGCAGGCGCTGGTTGGCGGCGGTGCGTTCCTCCGCGAGACGCATGCCCTCCTGCGAGTGGGGTCCGAGCGTCGCGCGGTCACCGATGAAGCGCAGGCGCACGCCCTGCTTCACGAGCTCGTCGACCTCGCGGTGCAGCACCTCGACGAATAGCTGCATCAGCATCCCGACCTCGTCGGGCGGGCGCTGCCAGTTCTCGCTCGAGAAGGCGAACAGCGTGAGCGCGCCGACCCCGCGCCGGACGGAATGCTCGATGATGCCGCGCACCGACTTGATGCCGGCGCGATGTCCGGCCGTGCGCGGCAGGTGGCGCTTCCTGGCCCAACGGCCGTTGCCGTCCATGATCACCGCGACATGGCGGGGAACGACGGTGGAACCAGGTTCGGTGCTCGGCTGCATCGGGGAGTGACGCCCAGGTCCTCAGACCTGCATCAACTCCTTTTCCTTCTCGGCCAGCACGGCGTCCACCTCGGCCACGTAGTGGTCGGTCAGCTTCTGCACCTCGTCCTGGGCCTTGCGGTCGTCATCCTCGGACAGGAGCTTCTCCTTGAGCATCTCCTTGAGGTCGTTCATCAGGTCGCGGCGCACGGCGCGCACCGCGACCCGGGCGTTCTCGGCCTCGTGGCGCGCGACCTTGCCGAGCTCGCGGCGCCGCTCCTCGGTCATCGGCGGCAACGGCAGGCGGATCACCAGGCCGGCGGTGTTGGGCGTGAGCCCGAGGTCGGACTTCATGATCGCCTTCTCGATCGCCTGCACCATGCTCTTGTCCCAGGGCGTGATGGCGAGCGTGCGCGCGTCCTCGACGGTGACGTTGGCCACCTGGTTGAGCGGCATCTCGGCGCCGTAGTACTCGACCCGGATCGCGTCGAGCAGGCCGACGTTGGCACGGCCGGTGCGCATGCGCTTGTAGTGTTCCTGCAGGCTCGCGACGCACTTGGTCATGCGCTCGTTGGCGTCCTTCCTGATGTCTTCCAGCATGATTCCTCTCTCCCGGGCCGGCGACGGCCTACAGGCCGTTGGCCACCAGCGTACCGACGTCCTCGCCGTCGACGATGCGGATCAGGTCGCCGGCGTTGAACAGGTTGAATACCCGAAGCGGGATGCCGTTGTCGCGGCACATGACGATCGCGGTCGCGTCCATCACCCCGAGACGGTCCGTCAGCACCTTGTCGTAGGACAGCTGGCGGTAGCGCTCCGCCTTCGGATTGCGCATCGGGTCGTCGGTGTAGACGCCGTTGACCTTGGTGGCCTTGAGCAGCAGGTCGGCGCCGATCTCGATGGCGCGCAGCGACGCCGCCGTGTCGGTGGTGAAGAAGGGGTTGCCGGTGCCGGCGGCGAGGATCACGCAGCGGCCCTTCTCCAGGTGACGCATGGCGCGGCGGCGGATGTAGTCCTCGCACACCTGCTGCACCCTGAGCGCCGAGCACACCCGGCAGTCCTGACCGATCTGCTCGAAGGCGTCCTGCAGCGCCAGCGCGTTCATGACCGTCGCCAGCATGCCCATGTGGTCCGCGGTGACGCGATCCATGCCCTTGCGCGCGAGGCCGGCGCCGCGGAACAGGTTGCCGCCGCCGATCACCACCGCGACCTGGATGCCGCGCGCCATCACGTCCTTGATCTCGGAGGCGATGCGCTTCAGGACCGCCGGGTCGATGCCGTAGTCGTGCTCGCCGAGCAGGGCTTCGCCGCTCAGCTTGAGGAGTATGCGCTTGAACGGTAACTGGGCCTGCTCGGTCATTGCGCCCCCGGTCGTCATCTGCAAGGGGTCAAACGGCCGGGATTATAAAGAAGAACCCCGCGTGCGCGGGGTTCCTCGGAGTGGCTTGATCGATCCGGGCCCGCCTCAGCCACGGGCTTCCGCGGCCTTGACCTGCGCCATCACCTCGTCGGCGAAGTTTTCCTGCTTCTTCTCGATGCCCTCGCCCACCTCGAAGCGGATGAAGCCGCTGACCCGGGCCCCGGCGCCCTTCAGGAGCTTCTCCACCGTGACGTCCGGGTCCTTCACGAAGGGCTGGCCCACCAGGCAGATCTCCGCCAGGAACTTGCGGATGCGGCCCTCGACCATCTTGGCGACGATCTCGGCCGGCTTGCCTTCCTGCGCCGCCTGGGCGGAGAGGATCTCGCGCTCCTTGTCGACGAGCTCCGCGGGCACCTCGGCAGGCGTCGCGTACTGCGGGTTCGAGGCCGCCACGTGCATGGCGAGGTCGCGCGCGAGTGCCTCGTCGCCGCCCTCGAGACCGACCAGTACGCCGATCTTCAGGCCGTGGACGTAGGCGCCGACCACCGTCGGCGCGGACAGGGACGCCACCCGGCGCACGGTGATGTTCTCGCCGATGCGCGATACCAGGGCGCGCCGCGTCTGCTCGACCGACTCGCCGGCCGCGAGCGGCAATTCGAGCACCGCTTCGAGCGACTGCGCCCCGGCGGCAAGCGCCGCCGCGGCCACGCCGCTCGCGAAGGACTGGAAGTCGTCCTGGCGCGCCACGAAGTCGGTCTCGCAGTTGGCCTCGACGATGACCGCGGTCCGCCCGTCGGCGCCGCGCGCCGTGACGATGGCGCCCTCGGCGGCGATGCGGCCGGCCTTCTTGTCCGCCTTGGCGAGCCCCGCCTTGCGCATGAGCTCGGCGGCCGCGTCGAGATCGCCGCCGGTCTCGACCAGCGCGCGCTTGCACTCCATCATCCCCGCGCCGGTACGCTCGCGCAGGGTCTTGACGGCTTCTGCAGTGATAGTCGTCATGCTGTCACCTCACTCGGCGTCGGCCGCCGGGCGCGCGGCACGGGCCGGCTTGGCCTTGGCCTTGGTCGCGGCCACTTCCACGGCGGCCTCGGCCACCTCGGCGACCTCGGACACGTCGCCGCCATCGTCCGCCTCGGCGGCAGACGCGGCCGGGGCAGCCGCACGCGGGGCGCGTGCCGGCTTGCGCCGGGCCGATGCCGCAGGACGGCGCGCCTGCTGCGGGCGCTGGGCGCCGGACTTGCGCCGCGGGTTGCCTTCCTCGTCGAGTTCGACGAACTCGTCCTCGCCGGCCGGCATGGACGGCACGGCCGAACGCCCGTCGAGCACGGCGTCGGCGATGCCGCCGGCGTAGAGCTGGATGGCGCGCATGGCGTCGTCGTTGCCCGGGACCATGTAGTCCACGCCCTCGGGCGAGCAGTTGGTGTCGACCACCGCCACGACCGGGATGCCGAGCTTCCTGGCTTCGTGGATGGCGATCTGCTCATGGCCGACGTCGACCACGAACAGCGCATCCGGCAGGCCGTTCATGTCCTTGATGCCGCCGAGGCTGCGGCGCAGCTTCTCGAGCTCGCGGCGCAGCATCTGCGCTTCCTTCTTGCCACGACGCTCCAGCGCGCCGGTGTCCTGCATCTCCTCGATGTCCTGCAGGCGGCGGATCGACTGGCGGATGGTCTTGAAGTTGGTGAGCATGCCGCCGAGCCAGCGCTGGTTCACGTAGGGCATGCCGCAGCGCGTGGCCTCCGCCTGGATGGCGTCGCGGGCGCTGCGCTTGGTGCCGACGAACAGCACCTTGCCGTTGTCGGACACCACGTTCCTCACGAAGGTCGCCGCCTCGATGAACAGGGGCAGGGACTTCTCGAGGTTGATGATGTGGATCTTGTTGCGCTCGCCGAAGATGAAGGGGGCCATCTTCGGGTTCCAGAAGCGGGTCTGGTGGCCGAAATGGACACCCGCTTCCAGCATCTGTCGCATGGACACGCTGGCCATGATGAAACTCCTTGTCGGGTTGTAGCCTCCGCGTACCCGCATGCGGCAACCAGGCTCGAGGCCCGGCACCCGGCCGCACGTGACGGTACGCGTGTGGATTTGGTTGAGAAAAAACGCCGCGCTTTATACCATCTTATCCGCGCCGAAACAATGTCTTATGGGTAGTGCCAGGCACACCCTTGGCCCCTCACCCGGAGGTGCCAGGCACACCCCTGACCCCTGAGCGGGGCCAGGGGTGTGCCTGGCACCGGCCGTGTCCGCCTTTCTGACGCAGGAGTACCCGTAACCGTGCTGATGGCCCGCGAGACCCACGTTTCCATCAAGACCCCCGAGGAACAGGGGCTCATGCGTGTCGCCGGCCGCCTGGCGGCCGAGGTCCTCGACATGATCACCCCCCGGGTGCAGCCGGGCGTCACCACGGACGAACTCGACCGGATCTGCCACGACTACATCGTGGGCCAGCAAGGCGCGATCCCTGCGCCCTTGAATTACAAGGGCTTTCCCAAGTCCATCTGCACGTCGGTGAACCACGTGGTCTGCCACGGCATCCCGGGCGACCGTACCCTCAGGGCCGGCGACATCGTCAACGTGGACATCACCGTCATCAAGGACGGCTACCACGGCGACACCAGCCGGATGTTCCTGCTCGGCAAGCCCTCGGTGCAGGCGGAGCGCCTGTGCCGGGTCGCCCATGACGGCATGTGGGAGGGTATCCGGCGGGTCCGTCCGGGCACCCGCCTCGGCGACATCGGCCATGCCATCCAGGCCTACGTCGAGTCGCACGGCTACTCCATCGTGCGCGAATACTGTGGCCACGGCATCGGCCGGGTCTTCCACGAGGACCCCCAGGTGCTCCATTACGGCGAGCCCGGCACGGGTCTCATGCTCGAGGAAGGAATGACGTTTACCATCGAGCCCATGGTCAACGCGGGCAAGCGTCACGTGAAACTCCTGCCGGATGGATGGACGGTCGTGACCAAGGATCATTCCCTGTCGGCCCAGTGGGAGCACACCGTGCTCGTCACCGCCGACGGCGTGGAGGTGCTGACCCTGGGCGCGGCCGACCGCGCGCCGGCCTGACGATGCGCGCCGACCTGCCGCTCGACGCCCCGGACCTGTTCACCAGCGCCGAGCCGTCCACGCCGCCCTGGGAATACCTCGAGCGCCTGGGCAACATGCTCGACGCGCCCGGCGATCCGATCGGTGCCTTCCGTGCGGCCCTGGCCGAGGGCAGCCAGTCCCTCAAGCAGCGCTTCGCCGCCGGGGAGCCAGTGGAGGCACTGGTCCGCGATCGTGCGCAACTCGTCGACCGGCTGCTGGTCCGCGCCTGGCAGCGCCACATCGACCAGCATGCTGCCGACCTCGCGCTGATCGCCGTCGGCGGCTACGGGCGCGGCGAGCTGCTGCCCTGCTCCGACATCGACATCATGATCCTGCTGCCGAAGACGGAGGCCACGCCCTGGACGCCGGCCCTGGAGCGCTTCCTGACCTTCCTGTGGGACATTGGGCTCGAGGTCGGCCACAGCGTGCGCACCATCGACGACTGCCAGCGCGAGGCACTCTCGGACGTCAGCGTGGCGACCACGCTGATCGAGGCGCGCCTGCTCGCCGGACCGGAGCCGCTCCTCGCCGCGATGCGCCGCGCGCTGGGGCCGGACCGCATCTGGTCGTCGGAGGACTTCTTCGAGGCCAAGGTGCGCGAGCAGCGCGAACGCCACCATCGCTACCACGACACGGCCTACAACCTCGAACCGAACGTCAAGCAGAGCCCCGGCGGGCTGCGCGACATCCAGACCATCGCCTGGGTGGCGAAGCGGCACTTCGACGCCGAGACCCTCGACGAACTCCTCGGCCACGGCTTCCTGACCCAGCGCGAGCTGGCGCAGCTCAAGGCGGCGCAGGCCTTCCTGTGGAAGGTGCGCTTCGCGCTGCACGACGTGACCGGGCGGCGCGAGGACCGGCTGCTGTTCGACCACCAGATCAAGATCGCGCGGCTGTTCGGCTACGAGGACGCCACCTTCACGCTCGCGGTCGAGCAGTTCATGCAGCGCTACTACCGCACCGTGATGGTGGTCAGCCTCACCAACGAGCTCCTGCTGCAGCATTTCCGCGAGGCGATCCTGTCCTCGAACGACGCTCGGCCGGTGCCGCTCGCCCCCGGCTTCCAGGAGCGCGAGGAGTACCTCGAGGTCAATTCGCAGGACCTGTTCGTCCGCAATCCCTCGGCCCTGCTCGAGCTGTTCGTGGTGCTGCAGTCGAACCCGCACCTGAAGGGCGTGCGCGCCGAGACCATCCGCCTGGTCACGCGCCACCTGTGGCTCATCGACGAGGAGTTCCGCCAGAACCCGCGCAACCACCGCCTGTTCCTCGACATCCTGCGCGCACCCGCGGGCGTCACCCATGAACTGCGGCGCATGAACCTCTACGGTGTGCTCGGCCGGTACATCCCCGCCTTCGGCCGCATCGTCGGCCGGATGCAGTACGACCTGTTCCACGCCTACACCGTCGACGCGCACACGCTGTTCGTCCTGTCGAACCTGCGGCGCTTCGCGCTCGAGCGCTACGCGCACGAGTTCCCCAAGCTCTCCGATATCTTCAGGAGCCTGCCCAAGCCCGAGCTCGCCTACCTCGCGGCGCTGTTCCACGACATCGCCAAGGGCCGCGGCGGCGATCACTCCGAGCTCGGCGCGGTCGACGCCGAGTCCTTCTGCCTGGAGCAGGGACTGTCGCGCTACGACGCGCGCGTCGTGTCCTGGCTGGTGCGCCATCACCTGTTCCTGTCCATCACCGCGCAGAAGAAGGACATCGCCGACCCGCAGGTCATCAACGAGTTCGCGCGCGTGGTGGGCGACCAGCTGCACCTCGACTACCTCTACGTGCTGACGGTCGCCGACGTGCGCGGCACCAACCCGAAGCTGTGGAACTCGTGGAAGGCCTCGCTGTTCGACGACTTCTACGAGCGGGTCAAGAAGGCGCTGCGCCGCGGCCTCGAGAGCCCCATCGACCAGGAGCAGCTGGTCGCCGAGACCCAGTCGCAGGCGCGCGAGCGCCTGGCCGAGTCCGGCGTGTCGGTCGGCGAGGTCGAGCGCGTGTGGGCGGCCTTCACCGAGCAGTACTTCCTCCGGCACACGCCCGCGGAGGTCGCCTGGCACACGGCACTCCTCGCCGCGCGCGATGCGGAGGACCGCCGGCCGCTGGTGGCGGTGTCCTCCGAGCCGGGGCGTGCCGGCGCCACGGCGCTCCTGGTCTATACCCACCGTCGCCGCCACAGCTTCGCGCGTGCGACCGCGGCGCTCGACCAGATGGGCCTCAACATCGTCGATGCGCGCATCACGCCGAACCTGGAAGGCGCCAGCATCGACACCTATTTCGTGCTCGAGGACAACGGCCTCGCCATCACCGATCCCGAGCGCCTGGCGAGCATCGTCGCCACCCTGGAACGCGTGGTGACCGAGCGCGAGGCGCCGACACCGACCGTCACGCGGCGCGCCCCGCGCCAAGTGCGCATGTTCACGACCGCCACGCAGGTCGCGTTGAGCGACGATCCGCCCAACCACCGCACCATCCTCGAGCTGGTGGCCGCCGACCGGCCGGGTCTCCTGTGCGAGATCGGCAAGGTGCTGTGGGCAGAGCGCGTCGAACTGCACGGCGCGAAGGTCATGACCGTCGGCGAGCGGGCCGAGGACGTGTTCTACCTGACCGACGAGAGTGGCCGTCCGCTCGACGAGGCGCGCCAGGCGGCGCTGTCCCAGGCCTTGATGCATGCGCTCGACCGCCGCGACGCGGCTGCCTGACGCATGAACCGCGACATCGAGCGCCTCCAGCCCTACCCGTTCGAACGACTGGCGCGGCTGATCGCGGGGGTCGAGCCACCGGCGGGCCTCACGCCCATTCGCCTCACGATCGGCGAGCCGCGCCACGCCCCGCCCGCGTTCGTGCGCGAGCGGCTGGTCGCGGCCCTCGACGGGCTGGCCAACTATCCGCTGACCGCCGGGCTGCCGCCCGTGCGCCAGGCCGCCGCCGGCTGGCTCGAGCGCCGCTTCGGCCTCGCGGCGGGGAGCGTCGATCCGGAACGCATGGTGATCCCGGTGAACGGCACGCGCGAGGCGCTGTTCTCGTTCGTGCAGGCGGCGGTCGACCGGACGGCAGGCGGCGTGGTCGCGATGCCGAACCCGTTCTACCAGATCTACGAGGGCGCGGCGCTCCTCGCCGGGGCCGAGCCCGCCTACCTGCCGACGGCCGCGTCGAGCGGCTGGCTGCCCGACCTCGATGCGGTGCCCGCCGGCCTGTGGCAACGCTGCCAGCTCCTGTTCCTGTGCACACCGGGGAACCCGACCGGTGCGGTGATGGACGACGCCTACCTCGGACGCGTGCTGGAACTCGCCGACCGCCACGGGTTCATCGTGGCCTCCGACGAGTGCTACTCCGAGATCTACCCGGACGAGGCGGCACCGCCGACTGGCCTCCTGGCCGCCGCCGCGCGGCGCGGCCGGACGCAGTTCGAGCGTTGCGTCGTGTTCCACAGCCTGTCGAAGCGCTCCAACCTGCCCGGGCTGCGTTCCGGGTTCGTCGCCGGCGACCCGGCGCTGCTCGCCGGCTACCTGCGCTACCGCACCTACCACGGCTCGGCGATGCCGGAACACGTGCAGGCGGCGAGCGTGGCGGCGTGGTCGGACGAGGCGCACGTGGTGGCCAACCGTGACCAGTACCGTGCGTCCTTCGACGCCGTGCTGTCGCTCCTCACGCCGGTGCTCGACACCGCGAGGCCTGCCGGCGCGTTCTACCTGTGGCCCGAGGTTCCAGGCGGCGACGACGAGCGCTTCGCCCGCGAGCTCTACGCCGCGACCAACGTGCTGGTGCTGCCGGGGTCCTACCTCGGCCGCGACACCGGTGGCGGCAACCCCGGTCGCGGCCACGTGCGCATCTCGCTCGTCGCCGGCGCGGCGCAGTGCCAGAGCGCCGCCGCCCGTATCCGCGAATTCATCGACAAGGGATGACCATGGACCACCTGCGAACACTGATCGACGACGCCTTCGAGCGTCGTGCCAGCATCGACCCGGCGCGTGTCGAGCACGAACTCGCGGTGGCGCTCGACGAATGCCTGGAACTCCTCGACTCCGGCCGGGCCCGCGTCGCGGAAAAGCAGGCCGGCGGCTGGGTCGTGAACGAATGGCTGAAGAAGGCCGTGCTGCTGTACTTCCGCACCCACGACAACCAGGTGATCGACGGCGCGCACACCCGTTATTTCGACAAGGTGCCGCTCAAGTACGCCGGCAGGGATGTCGAGCAGTTCCGCGCCGGCGGCACGCGGGTGGTACCGAACGCGCTGGCGCGCAAGGGCGCCTACATCGCTCCCAACGTGGTGCTGATGCCGAGCTACGTGAACATCGGCGCCTACGTCGATACCGGCACCATGGTCGACACCTGGGCGACCGTCGGCTCCTGCGCGCAGATCGGCCGCAACGTGCACCTTTCCGGCGGTGTCGGCATCGGCGGCGTGCTCGAGCCGCTGCAGGCGAGCCCCACCATCATCGAGGACGACTGCTTCATCGGCGCGCGTTCCGAGATCGTCGAGGGCGTGATCGTCGAGACCGGCGCGGTGATCTCGATGGGGGTCTACATCGGCGCGAGCACCCGCATCTACGATCG
>CAZXAS010000025.1:0-22523 GCA_964638185.1 uncultured Steroidobacteraceae bacterium
CGCGGCGCCGGCGAGCTCGCCGAGTTCCGGCGGCTGGACCTGCAGTTCGCGCGCGACGAGGCATTGCAGCTGGCGCAGGCGACCGGGATCGACCCGGGGCTTGCGGACCGGCTGTTCGATCGCACCCAGGGCTGGCCCGCCGGCATGCGTATCGCGATCGGCGCGGCTCGCGGCGCCGAGGGCGGCGGGCCCCGCGGCGGCGAGCGCCCGCTGTTCGAGTTCCTCGTGACCGAGGTACTCGAGCAGCTCGAACCCGGGCTGGCGGACTTCCTGCTCGCGGCCAGCGTGTTGCCGGAACTCGACGCCGCGCGCTGCGAAGCCGTGACCGGCGACGTGCAGGCGGCGTTCATGCTGGATGAAATCGAGCGTCTCGGCCTGTTCGTCGACGTGCTGGAGGCGCCGCCGCGCAGCCTGCGGCTGCACGCACTGTTCCGCGACGCCCTGCAGCAGCATCTTCGGCGCAGCGATCCCGCGCGGCTGGATGAGCTGCGCCGCCGGGCGGCAGCGACGGAGCCCGATCCGGTGCGGCGCATCGCGCTCTTGCTCGATGCCGGGGACGAGGACGCGGCGGCGGCGCTCGTGTTCGATCACCTGCCGTCGCTGATCGTCACCCAGGGCAGTGGAAGCGTCCTCAATCTCGTCGGCCGCTTCCCTGCAAGCGCCCGCGAGCGTTCCCCCGAGATCGCGTTCGTGCGCGCGCTGGCGCACTGGGCGGACTGGGACTTCCGGGCGATGCTCGTGCAACTCGAGCGTGCGGCGCGCGGATTCGCGGCGCGCGGCGACCGGCGCTCGGAGCAACTGGCCCTGGCCGAGAGCACGATGGCGTTGATCGCGCTCGGCCGGCTCGACGAGGCGGCCGGGCGCCTCGCGCAGCTCGGCGCCATGGAGCTGCCCGTGGATACGCGGGTCCTGGTGCTCAACGCCGAGTGCTGGCTCGCGATCGATACCTGCCGCCACGGCGCGGTGGCGCCGCTGGTGAGCGAAATGCTCGACCTGCTGGAGCAGGTCGATCGCTTCGACCTGTGGTTCCAGACGACCCCGCCGCTGCGGATGCCGGGCCTGCCTGGCATTACGCCGGTGCTGGCCCGTCATGCCGATCTGCTGCTCCTTGCGGCGGGCGACTCGCCGTCGCCGTTGCGGGCGCTTGGCCTCCTGTCGCAGGCATGGTGTGCGCTGTGGAGGGGCCGCCTCGACGAGGCACGCGACCTGGTGGAAGCGGCGTGCGGGGATGCACAGTGGAGCGGCGAGACGGGCGCCGTGCGTGCCCACCTTCTGGCCCTTCAGGCGGTGACCGGAGTCGTGAACGGCGACCTGGACGGCGCACTGGCGGCTGCGCGTGGTCGCCTGCACACCTTCGCCGCCGAGGCAAGCGAGTGGCACAGCTACCTGCTCAGCCTGTTCGTGGCCCGCATCGCGGCGAGCGGCGAGGACGCCCGTGCATTGCGCGCCGCGTGGCAGCAGGTGGAGGTCGCACGTGCTTTGCTTGGTGTCTCCGCGACCTCCGCGGTCACCGAGCCGCGGGAACTCGCGATCGAGGCGCAGCTCGCATGGCTCGAAGGGCGGGGGCCGCAGGCCGTCGCGGCCTGGTCGCGGGCGCTCGAGAACGAGGACGCCATCGACCTGCTCGGCCAGGCCGTGGAGGTTCGCCTGCGCCTGGCGCGGGCGCTGTTCGGCCAGGGCGAGGCGGCCGCCGCCGCACGATGGCTCACGCCCGTGTTCGAGCGCGGCCGAACCGATCCGGGACCGGGCGGTGCCCTGCTGGCGGGCACGGCCCTGGCCGAACTCGCGGGCGCGTCATGGGGGGATCTCCTGGGCGCGCCGGAGCAGGCGACGTTGCGTGAGTGGAGTGGCATCGTCGCCGCCGAACGCGCGCGCTGGAAGGCCGCAGCCGCCCATGGATCGGCCGATGGGCACGGCGTGGCCGCGGCCGGAGCAGGCGTGGCGCTCGCCGGGCGGCTGACACCGCGCGAACTCGAGGTGCTGGCGCGAATCGCGGCCGGGGACAGCAACAAGCATATCGCGCGCGCACTCGATCTCAGCCTGCACACGGTGAAGCGCCACGTCGCCAACATCCTGGGCAAGCTCGGCGTCGACAGCCGTCGCCAGGCCTCCGATCTCTACCGGACCCCGCCCTAGCCCCCACCCAGAGCCACGGGATTACTCCCGCGCCGACCGCCCATGGCCCTCCGGCATGGCTCCCCGTGGCCGCGCCCGGTCGATGTCCCGCCACTTGTCGACATCGACACTCCCCTCCATCGACACCGGCTGACTCGGGCCGGGATGGATGGAGTCCCGCATGACGCAAGTGATCACGGTATTCGGCGCGACCGGCAGGCAGGGTGGCGGCCTGGTGCGGTCGATCCTGGCCGACCCCGGGCGCCGATTCAGGGTGCGCGCCGTCACCCGCCGGCCATGCTCGCCAGCGGCCCAGGCGCTGCGGCTGTCCGGTGCCGAGGTCGTTGCCGCCGACCTCGACGATCGAGGGAGTGTGTACCGCGCGATGCGGGGCGCGCACGGCGCATTCTGCGTGACCGGCTACTGGGAGCACCGCGCGCCAGACAAGGAACTGTCGCAGGCGGCCAACATGGCCGAGGCCGCACGCGAGGCCGGGGTCCCCCACGTCGTGTGGTCGACGCTCGAGGACACGCGCGCGTATGTCGCCCCCGGCAGCCGCATGCCGCTGTTGCAGGGCCGCTTCAACGTGCCGCACTACGACGCGAAGGGCCAGGCGAACCACGAGTTCCTGTCCCGCGGCGTGCCGACGACGCTGCTCTATGCCTCGTTCCACTGGGACAACCTCGTGGACTTCGGCATGGAGCCCCGGCGCCTTGCCGACGGGAGACTCGGCTTCCTGCTGCCCATGGGCGAGGCCCGTCTGCCCGGCGTCGCGGCGGCCGACATCGGCGCCTGCGCCTTCGGCGTCCTGGCCCGTGGCCAGGAACTGGTGGGCAAGTCCATCGGTATCGCCGGCGAGCACCTGAGCGGCGCCCAGATGGCCGAACAGCTCTCTCTCGCCCTCGGCGAGCCGGTCGACCACCTCAGCATGAGCCCGCGCGAGTACGCCGCGCTCGGTTTCGCAGGCGCGGACGACCTGGCCAACATGTTCCAGTTCAAGATGGAGTTCGAGCACCAGTATCGCGCGCTTCGCGATCCGGCCTGTGCGCGCGAACTGCACCCGGGCATGCAGACCTTCGCCCGCTGGCTGGGCCACAACCGCACACGGCTGCCGGTGCAGTGATGCGATACCTCACGAGCGCATTGCGGCTGGCTTGCATCCTGGCGTCGTCGCTTGCCGCAGCGCCGACTGCCCGGGCGACGGACGATGCGTCGCCGCTGCCGCCGACCCTGAGCGACACCGGCCTGTACCGGCCCGGCTCGACGACCGAGGTGCGCGCCGACAAGCTGCCGTTCGCGCCGCAGTACCCGCTGTGGTCCGACGGATCGGGCAAGCGTCGCTGGATCCAGCTGCCGGCGGGCAGCGCGATCGACGCCACGGACCCGGATGCGTGGGTCTTCCCGGTGGGTACGCGACTGTGGAAGGAGTTCAGTGTCGGCCGCCGGATCGAGACCCGCTACGTCGAGCGACTCGACAACGGCTCGTGGCGCTTCGCCACCTATGTGTGGAACCCGGATGAGACCGAGGCGGTGCTGGCGCCGGAGGACGGCGCCGTGGTCGCGGCGCCCGGCGCGCCGGGTGGTCGCTACCTGGTGCCCGGTCGCAGCGACTGCCTCGCATGCCACGAGGGTGGAGCCGTTCCAGTGCTCGGCTTCAGCGCGCTGCAGCTGTCGCCCGATCGCGACCCTCTGGCGCCGCATGCAGAGCGCGTGGGGTCCACCCAGGCGAACCTGCGGAACCTCGTGGCGCGTGGCCTCATCGTCAACCTGCCCGCGGCGCTCCTCGCGGCGCCACCGCGCATCCAGGCCCCGACGCCCACGGCGCGCGCCGCGCTCGGCTACCTGCACGGCAATTGTGGCCACTGCCACAACGACGCCGGTGCCCTCGTCGGGCTCGAGATGGTCCTGTCGCAACGGACGGCGGATGGCGCGCACGGCGCCGCGCGGGTCATCGAGACCCTGCTCGGCCAGGCGAGCCGGTTCCGTCCGCACGGCGCCCGGGACTCCGCGCGCGTCGCGCACGACGGCGCCGGGACCAACATGCTGACGCTGCGCATGCGCAGCGCCAATCCGCTCGCGCGCATGCCGCCGCTCGGCGTCCAGGTCGTCGACGACGAGGGTGCGGACCTCGTCGAACGATGGATCACCCATGAACTGCAATCACCAGGAGATCGACCATGACACGCTCAATGAAAATCACGCTCACCGCCGCGATCGCGGCCCTGGCCTCGACGGCCGCGCTTGCCCAGGACGCGGGACCAGCCGCGGCGGCACCCGCTACCGACACGCTCGCCCGCGGCAAGTACCTCGTCACCGTGGCCGGCTGCAACGACTGCCATACGCCGTGGCGGATGGGCGAGAAGGGCCCGGAGCCGGACATGACCCGCATGCTGTCCGGGCACCCCGAGGACGTAGCGCTGCCTCCGGCGCCCGGGCCCGCCGGTCCCTGGATCGTTGCCGCCGCCGCGACCAATACCGCCTGGTCGGGCCCATGGGGCGTGAGCTTCACCGCGAACTTGACGCCCGACGCCGAGACCGGCCTCGGCCAATGGACCCTGCGCAACTTCGTCGAGACCATCCGCACCGGGCGCCACATGGGTCGCGGCCGGCAGGTCCTGCCGCCGATGCCGATCCCGATGTACAAGCATTTCACCGACGCCGACCTCGAGGCGATCTACGGCTATCTGCAGTCGATTCCCGCCGTGAAGAACCGCGTCCCCGAACCCCTGCCGCCGTCGGCGGGACAGGTCGCGTCCAGTCCGTGACCGCCGGTCAAGTCGCTGCCGGAGCCCCGGGTTGGCCGGGTGCTCCGGCGCGGCCGGTCGTGCTAGCGTTCGAGCATGGGATCGCCACCGTGCCGGTCATGACCGACGCCGACTTCATGCGCCGTGCGCTCGAGCTCGCGGCGTGTGCCGAGGCGCGGGGCGAGGTGCCGGTGGGCGCCCTCGTCGTGCGCGGCGACGAGATCGTCGGCGAGGGCTTCAACCAGCCGATCACGCTCAAGGATCCGACCGCCCACGCGGAGATGATCGCGCTCAGGGCGGCGGCGCGGGCGCTCGACGACTACCGCCTCGGCGGCACGACGCTCTACGTCACGCTCGAACCCTGCCCGATGTGCGCCGCGGCCCTGGTGCATGCACGGGTCGCGCGGCTCGTCTACGGCGCCTGGGATCCGCGCCAGGGCGCGGCGGGCAGCGCCTTCAACCTGGTCACCTCGCGCGCGATGAACCACCAGGTCGATTGCTACGGCGGCGTGCTGGCCGAGGAATGCGGCGCGCTGCTCAAGCGTTTCTTTGCCGCGCGCCGCTGACGATCAGCCGGGCGCTTCGACCTCCGCCGCTTCCGCGGCTTCCGCGGCGCCACGCAGCGCGCTGTCGGGCGCGCCGGTCATCCACACCAGCACGTCCAGGTAACGCCGCACGTTACGCACGAAGTGCACGGGTTCCCAGCCGCGGGCATAGCCGCGCCGCAGTTCCGTGTACCAGCGCTCCTGCGCGAGCAGCGGCAGGTAGCGACGCACGTCGACCCAGGCATCGGCGTTGCCGCCGTGCCGCTGGGTGAGGATGCGCGCATCCTCGAGGTGGCCGAAGCCGACGTTGTAGGCGGCAAGCGCGAGCCAGGTGCGATCGGGTTCGGCGATGCGCGGCGGGATCTTGCTGTGCACCTCGCGCAGGTAATCCGCGCCGCCCCGGATGCTGGCCTCGGCATCGCGACGGTTGTCGACGCCGACGCGTGCGGCGGTATCGCGGGTGAGCATCATCACGCCGCGCACGCCGGTGCGCGATACAGCATCCGGGTCCCACTTGGATTCCTGGTAGCCGACCGCGGCGAGCAGCCGCCAGTCGAAGCCGGTCGCGTGGGCCGCGGCCTCGAAGTGTGGCCGCAGTGCCGGCAGGCGCTCCTGCACGTGACGCACGAAGTTGAGCGAGTAGACATAGTCGAAACCCGCGGCCGGCTGGTAGTAGCGGGCGAGGATCGGCTCGAGCTCGTCGTTCGCCGCGAGCTGTCCGAAGAATCGACGCACCGGTGCCAGCAGCGACGGGTCGCGCTGCGCCAGCGCCCAGGCCACGGGCTGCGTCCCGGGCAGGTCGAATCCGATTCGCAGGTCGGGGTGGAAGTGCCGGCCTATCGAGAACTCGGTCGAGTCCGCGATCGTGAAGTCGATGGCCCCGGTCGAGACCCGCGCCAGCAGTTCCAGTTCGTCGGCACCGGAGACTTCGCGGTACACCAGGCCGGGGACGTCCGCGGCGAGGCTGGCCAGCTGCTGGGCGTGGGTCGAGCCGGCGACCACTTCGATGCGGCTGTCGGCCAGTTCGTGGGGACCGCCTGGCATGCGCCCGCCGAGCCGGTAGACGACATGCTGGGTGATGTGCTGATAGGCCGGGCCGAACGTGACCTGGTCACGCCGTGCTTCGCTGGCGATGATGCCGGCCGCGGCGAGGTGCGCCCGGTTGCGCGCTACCGCGTCCAGGGCCTCGGCGCTCGAGCGTACGATCGTCCAGTTGACCGGCAGGCCGATGCTGGTGGCGAAACGGGTGACCAGGTCGAACTCGGGACCTTCCGGGCCGTCGACACCGAGGTAATACGCGGTCGGGCTGTTGCGGGTCGCCACGGCGAGATAGCCGAGATGGCGGACCTGCTCCAGGATCGGCGGCGGCGTGCTGCAGGTGGCCAGCAACGACGCGAGCGCCATCACGCCCGCGACCTGGAAGGGCCACCGGGCGTCCGTCAGCTGCCTCCTGAGCTGCACCAGTCCCGGCCGCATTTGTGTAGAATACCGCGCTCCGCGCCGGCCCGGACGGGCAGGTCATCACGGAACCCGGAGAGGTACCGAAGCGCCCGAGCAATCCCACCCGGTCGTGAGGACACGGCCACGGTGGGTGGGGTCAAGGTTTACTGGAGAGGTACCGAAGCGGTCACAACGGCACCGACTCGAAATCGGTTGGGGGCATAACGCTCCACGTGGGTTCGAATCCCACCCTCTCCGCCACTACCGCAACGGGGCCCTCCATGGGCCCCGTTTTCTTTCCCGGGCCGGCGTCTCAGCCGCCGCCGACCGCAGGGATGATCCTCACCACGCTGCCGGCGCTGACCGGCGTCGCCAGTCCCTCGAGCCCGCGGATGTTCGCCTTGTCGATGAAGACATTCACGTAGGGGCGCAACTCGCCCTCGGGGGTCAGCAGTCGTGGCGGCAGCTGCGGATGGCGCTCGCCGATGCTGTCGATCAGTTCACCGACCGTGCCCACCGCGACACTGAGCTCGGCCTGCCCGTCGGCGAAGGGGCGCAGCGGCGCCGGGATGCGTACGGTGACCTCCTGCATCCGTCGATTGTAGGACCACGCGGCACGCGCGGTCAGCCCGCGGCGCCCTTCAGCGGCGGACGACGGCGACCAGTGGGTCAGCGGCATTCCTCAGGCTGGTGAGAACCACGTGCGGGATCGCCGGGTTGAGTTCGAGCGCGGCCAGGGCGGCCTCGCGGGCCAGCGACTCGCGGGCGGAGTCGTCGACCATGTTGATGAGGGGCACGACACGCCGGCCGTTGCCCGCGCGGCCGGGTCCGTCGGGGTGGGCGATGAGCTGCCCGAGGTGCAATGGCGTGATCCGCTCGCCCGGGGTCAGGCCGGTGATCCTGGCCACCTCATCGAGCCGGTGTGCCACGCGCGCATCGAACGGCTCGCCGAGCGCGCGGGCCGAGAGCACCGCGATGACGCTGCGACAGGTGGCAGGCAACACCGGCTCGTCGGCTGCCGGTGCCTTCACCCAGCGCATGCGCGCGCCATCCGCCTTCACGTACGTGGCCGCGAAGGCCTGCGCTTCGTGAATCCGTTCGATGACCTCGCCGGGCACACCTCCATGCCGCCCGGGTTTGCCGCTCGGGCAGGCATAGGCGACGCCGCCCTCCGCGCCCAGCGCGGCGATGCGGCCGGCCAGGCGCTCCGGTTCGTCGATCGCGATCGCGAACCCGAGCGACTCGGGGAAATGCGTCGTCACCACGGTCGCGGTCAGGGCGACGCGCCCCGGATGGTGGGCGGCCAGCCAGCCGAGCACGCTCTTCTTGCCGCCGGCGCCGACGGCGCAGACGATGCCACTCCGTGCATCGAGCAGGTCGTGCAGGGAAACGTGTGCGTTCATGCCGCCGGCTCCTGGCTCGCCAGGACACAGAGGATGCGCGGCAGGAACGCCGCCGTGAGTTGCCAGCTCGCGGCCCCGTCGCGGCTCGCGAACAGGTGTCCGCTGGAGGTTCCGAAGTAGACGCCGCAGGGCGTGCCGCCGTCCGTGTTCATCGCTTCGCGCAGTACGGTCACGTAGATGTCCTGCTGCGGCAATCCGTCCGAGGCCGATGCCCAGCTGCGCCCGCCGTCGCGGCTGCGGTAGACGCGCAGGCGCGCATCGGTCGTGATCCTGAGCTCCGCGCCGGACTCCGGGATCTGGAACACCGTGTCCGGGTCGGCAGGATCGCAGGCGAGGGCATAGCCGAAGTCGCTCGGCAGGCCGGCCGTGATCTCGACCCAGTGGCGGCCGCCGTCATCGCTGCGATAGGTGCCGTTGTAGCACTGCCGGTAGAGCCGCTGTCCGTCGCGCGGGTGCATCACGACACGATGGACATTGTGGCCGGCCACGGGATGGCGTTCCGGGAGGTTCTCGGCACGCACACCGACATTGGCGGGCGACCACGTCGCGCCGCCGTCCTCGGTCAGGTAACTGCCACCGGCCGAGACCGATACCACGACGTGCGCCGGATCTGCGCCGTCGATGCAGATCGAGTGCACGGCGAAGATTCCCCGCGACGGCTCCCAGGCCGAACGCGTCGGGTGCTCGTTCAGGGCCTCCACACTGCGCCAGCTTGCGCCGGCATCGTCGCTCACGAACAGGCCCGCCGGATCGATGCCGGCGTACAGGCGCGTGCCATCCGGTGACCAGGCGAGATCCCAGACCGCCTTCAGCGACCGGTCATGGCGCCCGGCGGGATGGTGCGGTACGGCGTCGAGGCTCGACCAGCTCCTGCCGCCATCGATGCTGCGATACAGGTGCGCGCCCCAGACCGTGTGGCGCGCGGCAGCGAGCAGTTCAGCGGGACGGCCCGGTGTCGCCACGATCTTCAGGATCGAATGGCCAGGCAGGTGTGGTCCGTCGAGTCGCCACGGTTCTGCCGCGGTCGCCTGGCGCGCAACGAAGAGGCCCTTGTCCGTGCCGACGAACAGGACCGCGGCACCCGCTTGCACGGCGGACGACAGGATCACTTCTCCAGCAGGCGGGGGATCAGCTCGACGAGATTGCACGGGCGCGTGCGGTAGTCGAGCTGGCCGGCGATGAGGTCGTCCCAGGCCGTCGCGCAGGCGCCGGACGAGCCAGGTACGCAGAAGACGTAGGTGCCATTGGCGACACCTGCCAGTGCCCGCGACTGCATGGTGGAGGTCTTGATCTGCCCGAAGGAAATCGACCGGAACATCTCACCAAACCCGTCGATCACCTTGTCGAGCAGCGGCAGGATCGCCTCGGGCGTGCCGTCGCGGCCGGTGACACCGGTCCCGCCGGTGGTGATGACCGCGTCGACCGCGGCATCGGCGATCCAGCGCGAGACGATCGCGCGGATCTGGTAGATGTCGTCCGGGACGATGACCTTGTCGGCGAGCGAGTGCCCGGCCTGCGTGAGGCGGTCGGCCAGCAGGCGTCCGGACTTGTCGGTGGCTTCGTCGCGCGAGTCCGACACGGTCAGCACCGCGATGTTGATCGGCTTGAACTCGCGCTCGCCACCGCCATGCGCATGCGTCATCTGGATTCCTTTGCGTCGCGTACTCTAGACCAGCCCGGCGAAGGGCTGCACGTCCACCTGCTCGCCGGGTTGCACGGTCTCCTGGTCGAGCGGCAGGACGATGAAACAGTTGGCCTCGGTCATCGAGCGGAGCACGCCGGCCCCCTGGTGGCTGGCGCCGCGCACCTGGTAATGGCCCGCGGGATCGCGCTCGAGGATGCCGCGCTGGAACTCCAGCCGCCCGGCCTTCTTCTTGAGCCTGGTGGTGCAGGTGGCGCGCAGCAGGATTGGCGGGTCGCCCGCGGTGGCGCCTGAGAGCTTCACCAGCGCCGGTTGCACCAGCTGGTAGAACGTGGCCATCACCGATACCGGGTTGCCCGGGAGGCCGAAGAACAGTGCGCGTCCGACCTGGCCGAAGGCGATCGGCTTGCCCGGCTTCATGGCCACCTTCCAGAAGCCAACCTCGCCGTATCCGCGCAGCGTCTCGACGACGTAGTCGGCCTCGCCGACCGACACGCCGCCGGAGGTGACGATGGCGTCGGCCTCAGCGGCCGCAGTCTCGAAGGCGCGCGCCGTATCCTCGCGCAGGTCGCGGACCACGCCGAGATCGAGCACCTCGAGGCCGAGGCGCGTCAGCATGCCGTGCATGGTGTAGCGATTGCTGTCGTAGATCTGTCCCGCGGCGAGTGGCTCGCCGATCGAGCGCAATTCGTCGCCGGTGGAGAAGATGGCCACGCGCGCCCGCCTGAACACCGGCACCCGGCCGACACCGATCGACGCGATCAGGCCGAGATGCGCCGGGTCGAGGCGTGTACCGGCAGCCAGCGCCTCGGCGCCGGCACGGATGTCCTCGCCCGCCTGGCGGCGGTGCTGGCCCGGCCGGTGCCCGGCCGCGATCGTCGCGACGTCGCCGTCGTGGCGCACATGCTCCTGCATCACCACGGTGTCCGTCCCCGCCGGCAACGTGGCGCCGGTCATGATGCGCACGCACTGGCCGCGCGCGACCGCGCCCTCGTATGGTCGTCCGGCCCAGGACGTACCGATCACCTGGAACGACTTCTCGCCGGAAGCGGGCAGCTCGTCGCCGGCGAGCGCGAAGCCGTCCATGGCGGAGTTGGCGGAGGGCGGAACGTCGATGGTCGACACGACCGGCTCCGCCAGCACGCGCCCGAGCGCCTGGCGCAGATCCAGCGTCTCCGTGCCCTCGACCGGGCGCACGGCCGCCAGGATGCGCGCGCGCGCCTCGGCCAGTTCGAGGCTCTTGTGGCCGTGCCCGGCGTCGTCGCAGGGGTCGACATCGGCGGGCAGGACATGGGTCGGTGTCACGATCAGGTCGGCTCCCGGGTGCAGGTCGACATGCTACCGAGCATCAGGCTGTCGGTGAAAGCATGTCCTCGACCCGTCGTCGTTCATCGGGGTCGTTGACGTTGATGAAGCTCTCCGGCCGGTGGCTCAGGTCGGCCTCGACCAGCCGGTGCCGGGCAAACCACAGGTCGATCTTCCGGTCGCCATCGCCGAGATACTCTTCGAGGTCGGCAGCGAGCCCGCGGTTAAGCAGCAGGAACACCGGTTGCTGGCGCGCGCCGTCATGGGCGACCGCCATGTCGGCGCCTGCCGCGGCGAGGGCCGCGTGCATGCACGCGGCCAGGTCCGGTGCCAGCAGGGGGCAATCGCAGGGCGCGGTAAGCAGGTACTCAGTCTCGATGGCCTTGAGCGCGCTCAGCACGCCGGCGAGCGGGCCGGCAAAGCCCGCGAGCGTGTCCGGCAGGACCGGGTGTCCGTAGCGGGCATACTGCTCGAGGTTGCGGTTCGCGTTGATCAGCAGCCGGTCGACCTGTGGGCCGAGCGCATCGAGGACATGCTCGATCATCGGCCGGCCGGCGAGGTCGATCAGGCCCTTGTCCTGGCCCCCCATGCGTCGGGCCAGGCCGCCGGCGAGGACGAGACCCGTGGTCGGTGGGCTGGAGGCGACGGCTTGCATCGGCGGGCGATTCGCGGGGCGCGGTGGATGCGCCGGTGGCGTGCATCATCGGTCCACAGGCCCTGGGTCGCAAGCGGTTCCCTGCGGCCGCCAGAATCCCATAGGTACCATCCGAGGGGCCCAGAAGTGGTACAAATTGACGCATCGGCGGGTGATCCGTGTCATCTTGTCGCAGTTTCCGGCGCAGCCCGCAGGGCACTTCCAGAAGCATTCCGGGGGTCGAGGCTTGGTACAGGTCCAGCGCTCAATCCTGGTCACCGGTGCCGCCGCACAGCCGGCGGAGCGGGTACGCAGGGCGCTGTCGCGCCAGTTCGCGCTGGTCGAGTGGACCGCCGGGACGTCCGACGCCGAGCGCCTGCTGCCACGATGCCACTTCGACTGCATTGTCGTGCAGGTTGCCTCCGCCGCCGATCCCGCACTCGACTGGGTCGCGAAACTCAGGCGTGAGGCCGGTCCGGCACAGGTCATCCTCGTCGCCGGGGCCATGAATGCCACGCTCGCGGCCGCGGCCCGCCATGCCGGGGCGAGTGGCTGCGTGTCGCAGCCGCTCGAGCCCGCGGCCCTCGCCGCGGCGCTCAATCGCGCCCCGGCGCCGGGCCGGGTCGTACCTGCGTCCGCCGCCGAAACGCTGGTCCACGGCATCGAGTTCGTCGGCACGAGTGCGGCGATCCGTAGCGTGCGGCAACTGGTGGGGCGCATTGCGCCGACCCCGGCCACCGTGCTCATCGAGGGCGAGACCGGTACCGGCAAGGAACTCGTCGCACGCCTCCTGCATCACCACAGTCGCAGGTCCGGTCCGTTCGTCCCGGTCAACTGCGGGGCCATCGCACCCGAGCTGATGGAAAGCGAGCTCTTCGGTCACGCCCGGGGCGCGTTCACCGGCGCGCACCAGGTCCGCGAGGGCCTGTTCCTGGCCGCCCACGGCGGCACGCTGTTCCTCGACGAGATCGCCGCCATGCGCCGCGACCTGCAGGTGAAGCTGTTGCGCGCCCTCGAGGAGGGTGCCATCCGCCCGGTCGGCGCCGATCGCGAGCTTCCCGTCGACACGCGGATCGTCGCTTCGGTGCAGCCCGGCCTCGCCGGGCGCGTCGCCGACGGCGAGTTCCGTGAGGACCTGTACTACCGCCTGAACGTCGCCCACATCCTGCTGCCGCCACTTCGGGAGCGGCCCGAGGACATTGAGGCGCTGGCGGCGCATTTCATGGCGCGCATCGCGCGCGAGTTCGACATGCCAGCCGTTGAACTCGACGCCGCCCGCCTGCGCTGGCTGTGCGCCCGACCCTGGCCGGGCAACGTGCGTGAGCTCAGGAACGTGATCGAGCGGGCCGTGCTGATGGGCGAGCTGCCGGGGCTCGAGGCGCCAGCGGCGGAGCCGGTGGCCGATATCGCGTATCCACTGGACTGGACGCTCGAACGCGTCAAGCAGGCGCACATGCAGCGGGTCCTCGATGCGGAGGCCGGCAACAAGTCGGCCGCCGCGCGCAGGCTCGGGGTGTCGCGCAAGACCCTCGAGCGCAAGCTCGGCGGCGCGCAGGATGAAGATGCAGACTAGTCACGGGCACAAGCAGGGGTACGAACGATGAGCGAGCAGGCTTTCGACGCCGAGAAACTGAATGGCGAGATCCGCAAGTTCCTGAAGAAGGTGGGCATCACCTCGCAGATCGAGATCGAGAATTCCGCGCGCGCGGCCATTGCCGCCGGCACGATCGATCCGGGCCGGCCCCTCAAGGCGCGCATGGTGCTGGAGGTGCCGGGCCTCAACCTGCGCCACGAGGTCGAGCACGAGCTGCCGCTCAGTTGACGGACCAGACCAGCGTCCCGAGCGCGCCAAGGTCGTAGCCGCCGAGCAGCTGCGCCAGGCGCTGGCATTCCGCGCCGCGCAGTTCGTCGAGCAGGCGACGGAACAGGGTGCGGAAAAAGATGCTGCGGGACAGCGCGAGGTCGAACGCCTCCCAGCCGATCGGCTGGAACTCGAGCCCGAACTCGGTGGCCGCGGCGCGGATCCCGGGCGCCACGTCCGCCTGGCCCATGGCGATCGCCGCCGCCGCGTCGCGTTCGGAGTAGCTGCGGGCGGTGATGCGCCGGCTCGCCGGATCGACGCGGTGCTCGGCGAAGATCTCCTGCAGGAAGCGCTGCGATCCGGCCCCTTCCTGGCGGGCAGCCCAGCGGACGTCGCTCGCGAACAGCTGCTCGAAGCGTCCGCGCGCTGCCCACAGCCCCGGCGCCATGATCAGTCCCTGTTCGCGGCGGAACAGACGCACCAGCACCCATTCCTTGTGCTGCGGGTACTGGCGCAGGAGGGCGGGGTGGCGCTGGCCGCTCTCGGAATCCGGTCCCCAGTGCAGGGCGCACAGGTCGGCGCGCCGGCCGGCCAGCAGCGCGAGCCCGAGCTGGGTACCGGTCGCGGCATGGCTCACCGAGGCCTGGCCGCGCAGCTCTGCCGCGAGCAGCATGACCGCGCGATACAGGAGCGGATCGTCGCTGCCGGCGATCACCATGCGGTCGGTCAGCAATCCGCCATGACTCGACTCGAGCAACCACTGGTCGACCAGGTCGCGCGGGAACAGCCACTTGCCGGTCAGCCGGGTCGCCGGGATGCGGCCCTCGTTGACCAGGGCATAGACTTTCTTCTCGTTGACCTGCAGGTATTGCGCCACCTCACGCACGTTCATGAAACGCGGTGGCTCAGCCGCCATCGGCGCGGCCGGCGCGCCGGTGGCGGCCCCGACACCTTGCGCACTCTTGCTTGTCATCGGCCACTCCCTCGTCCGCGGACAGGCGCCGCGACCTTGCGGCGCACCACGCGCAAGGCTGCAAGATCCGTTCCCATTGTCCGCAGCTGCGGCCTTCACTTGCACCGATCACTGGCGGGTAGTGCAGAATGCCCCGATCGATCCGGCGATCGGCGAGGCGAGCGGACATGGCCCCCGGGCCCAGGCTGAGCATTCCAGTAGCGGTGATCATGGGCCGGCGCATGGTCGGTCGGGCACGTTGGCGCGTGCCGAGCTGGTGGGTGGTCGGCGTAGTGGCGGGCGAGAACGTCCCGGGCGGAGAGACACGGGCGGCGCCGGTGCGCTGCGACGGCGAGGAGGAGCAGTTCCTGTGGGGCGGGCTCAGGCTCGAACTGTACCGCGACGCGGCGGAGAGCTATTGGTCCAATCTCATCGGCCAGCAGCCGTCCCTTTTCATCCTGTGCAACGAGAATGAGGACGGCATGCTCGAACCGCAGAGCGTCACCGCCGACGCGCATGAAGCGGGCTCGGGCGTGGAAGGCGACGACCGGGTCTTCTCCGTGCCGATTCCGCCCGAGGTCTACCAGCATCTGGAGCACTTCGTCGTCGAGCATCACCTCCCGCAGGAAAAGCGCAAGCGCAAGCGCTCCGACTGGTCCGCAGGCGAATCATCATGAGCCCGAACGACGGTCGCCCCGCCGCGGCACCCGGCTCCGGGGACGAGGACTTCCTCGAACGCTGGTCACGGCGCAAGGCGGAGGCGCGCAGCGGTTCCGGCGAGCATGGCGTGCAGGCACCCGACCCGGCTGCACCCGGCGGGGAAAAACCAGACGCGGCGCAGGCGGACAGTGCGGCAGCAGCGGCCCCAGCGGTGCCGCTGCCGGATCTCGACACGCTCGGCGAGGATTCGGACTACAGCGCCTTCCTGGCCCAAGGCGTCGATGCCGGGCTGCGTCGCACCGCGCTGAGAAAGCTGTTCCAGAGTCCGAAGTTCAACGTGCTCGACGGCCTCGACGACTACATGGGCGACTACACCTCCTTCGAGCCGCTCGGCAGCCTGGTCACCGCCGACATGCGCTACCAGCTCGAGCGCACCGCGAAACGGCTTGCCGAGGCGCTGGACACAGCCGAGGCGCCCGGGCAACCCGCCAGTGCGTCCGTCACGCCACCGGCCGCCGCCTCGGACCCGCCTGCCGGCACCGATGCACTTGCGAGTGCGGAGACAGAAGCCGATACCCGGACGGATACGAACACTGGAGCCATGCCCGATGATCGAAAGCCTCCCGCTGCCTGAGACGACGCCCGACGGCCGCGCGCGCGCGGTGGCGCTCGCGCGCCTCGGTCGCGAGGACGTGACGCCGAGTGCAACGGTCGGATTCGTCTCGCAGGGGCGGTGCCTCATCGTGGGCGACGAGGCCCGCTCGCTGGCCGCTGCCCGCAGGCTCATGCCGGCGCTCGACTGCGTGGTCGCCGTGCCCGCCGATGCTGCGCCGGTGGCGCGTGCCGTGGACGCCATCCCGGTCGTGCGGGGCGGGCAGCTGCGCCTCCGGGGCGCGCTCGGCGACTTCAAGGCCTGGTTCGCCGAGGGCGGCGAAGGCAGCGACCTGGGCGCATTGCTGTCGCCGCCGGTCGCTCGCTTCGACCTGGTGGTCGACCTGTCGCCGGAGCCGCTCATCGTGCGCGCCATGCTGCCGCTCGGGTACTACGCGCCGGGGAACGACGACGCCGCGTTCGACGAACTCGTGCCTGCGCTCGCTGACATGCGTGGCGAGTTCGAAAAGCCCAAGTACTTCGACTACGACCCGGACATCTGCGCCCACGGCCGCAGCGGCAAGCGCGGCTGTACACGCTGCATCGACGCCTGCCCGGCCGAAGCGATCGTGTCGAGGGGCGAGACCATCGAGGTCAATCCCTACCTCTGCCAGGGTGGCGGTGCCTGCGCGACCGCCTGCCCGACCGGTGCGATCACCTATGCCTACCCGCCGGCCGCCGACCTGTTGAACGGGCTGCGCCAGGCGCTCACGGCGTATCGCGATGCCGGCGGCGTGGCACCGGCGCTCTTGTTCCACGACGAGTCGTCACTCGAGGCACTGGCCGGACCGCTCGCCGGCATGCCGGAGCGCGTGCTGCCGGTGCAGGTCGAGGAGGTGGGTTCCATCGGCCTCGACGCCTGGCTCGCGGGACTGGCCTACGGCGCGGAGGCGGTGGTGGTGCTGGCGTCGGAGCGCACGCCTGCGCAGGTGGTCGAGGCGACCCAGGACCAGCTGTTGACGGCCCATGCGCTGCTCGAGGGCATGGGCTACGAACCGGCGGCGATCCAGTTGCACAACGCCGGGCAGCCGGCTGCGACGCTTGCCGCTCTTGCTGGCCTGCCGGCGTCAGGCATGCGGCGTCCGGCGACCTTCGCGGGCCCGGAGGACAAGCGCGCACGGTTGCGTTTCGCGATCGAGCACCTGCACGCGCAGGCGCCGGCACCCAAGCGCGTCATCCCGCTTCCGGCCGGCGCCCCTTTCGGCGAGGTCCGCGTCGACACCCGTGGCTGCACGCTGTGCATGAGCTGCGTGTCGGTCTGCCCGACCCACGCCCTGCAGGACGGTCGCGGCCTGCCCCAGCTCAACTTCCGTGAATGGAACTGCGTGCAGTGCGGACTGTGTGTCCGGGCCTGTCCCGAGAGCGTGGTCACGATCACCCCCCGGTTCCTGTTCGACGTCGAGGCGCGGGAACGACCGCGGGTCCTGCACGAAGAGCAGCCGGTGTGCTGCGTCTCCTGCGGCAAGCCGTTTGCGACGCAGTCCATGCTCGACGTCATGAGCCGCAAGCTCGCCGGTCACTGGATGTTCCAGACCGAAGAGGCGCGCCGGCGCCTGTTGATGTGCGAGGACTGCAGGGTTCGCCACCTGTTCGCCGACGAGGCGCGCGGTTCCCGGCAATAGCGCCAGAATGGCGCACCTACCGAAGCGGATTGGACAAAATGTCTCTAGACAAGATCGAATCTCCTGATTTGAGCAGATTTTCGTGGATGGACGGGTGTTACGACGCCGGTATGGGCGGCCCGGTTCTTGCTTTGTCTTATTGCGTCATACGCTCTGGGGGAAGGAATTGGGCGTGCCCGAGCCGGCTCGAGGCCATAGCACCGACAGGTCGAGCGCCGTGAGCGCCGTCCTTGCGGACGAGGACCGCCTGCGCAGCAATGTCTATGCGCTCCTCGGCAATCTCCTGGCAGCCCCACCGGACGACGGCATCCTGGCGACGCTCGCGGCCATCGCACCGGCTCCCGCCGAGCGCGACCTGCTGACCGCCGCCTGGACCATGCTCGGCGAAGCCGCAGGCCGGGCCACCCCGCAACAACTCAGCGCCGAGTACCAGGCGGTCTTCATCGGCCTCGGGCGCGGCGAGGTCGTGCCCTACGGGTCCTGGTACCTGACCGGCTTCCTGATGGAGCAGCCACTCGCCCGGCTGCGCTCCGACCTGGCTGCGCTCGGCATCGAACGGCAGGCGGGCGTGCGCGAGCCGGAGGACCATGCCGGGGCGCTCTGCGATTCGATGGCGCTCATGATCGGGGGCGACGACCCGGCGCCGCTCGAGGCGCAGGCGCGTTTCTTCGCCACCCACATGGATCCCTGGATGGGGCGGTTCTTCCGCGACCTGCAGCAGGCCGCTTCGGCGCGCTTCTATCGCGCCGTCGGGCAGGTGGGCGAGCAGTTCATGGAGGTCGAGAACCGTGCCTTCGGCATCGCCATACCG
This sequence comes from uncultured Steroidobacteraceae bacterium, assembly GCA_964638185.1. Taxonomy (GTDB): domain Bacteria; phylum Pseudomonadota; class Gammaproteobacteria; order Steroidobacterales; family Steroidobacteraceae; genus SG8-30. Next base: position 18,326 of record CAZXAS010000025.1, read on the forward strand.
GCGGCCGGCGGCGACCGGAGCGACGCCTGACCACAACCGATTTCAGCACTGTCCGGCGCGACGGGCCGCCGGCGAAGACAGAGGTAGCAGACACAATGAGCAGCGAACAGGGCAAGACCAAGACCAGCCGGCGCGCATTCCTGCGTGATCTTGCGGCCATGGGCGGCGTCGCCGCGGTCGCGACCACGGCCGTCAGTGGCCAGGCCACGGCGGGCAGCGCGGCGCCCAGGACGGCCCCGAAGGGCTATCGCGTGACACCGCACGTCGCCAAGTACTACGACAAGGCCCGTTTCTGAATTTCCGGCGCGACCGCGCCACGCCATTCGCAACAGGAGACGCAGCGATGAAGCTGGTCAAGAAAGCAGGTCCCGGCAGCCAGGGTTCCACGTCCAACAGCACCGGGTTCCTCGGACGGACGATCGACCGCCGCGCGTTCCTGCGCCGCACCGGGCTCGCCGCCGGCGGCGCCGCGGTCGCGGTCGGGCTGCCGATGCGCATGATGAAGCGTGCCGAGGCGGCCGCCGAGGCGGCTGATGGCGACACCGTCATCAAGCGCTCCGTGTGCACGCACTGCTCGGTGGGCTGCGGCATCGTCGCCGAGGTCCAGAACGGAGTGTGGACCGGGCAGGAACCGGATTTCGACTCGCCGTTCAATCTCGGCGCCCACTGCGCCAAGGGCGCATCGGTGCGCGAGCACGGCCACGGCGAGAAGCGCCTCAAGTACCCGATGAAGAAGGTCGGCGGAAAGTGGGAGCGCGTGTCCTGGGACCAGGCCATCGACGAGATCGGCGACAAGATCCTCGAGATTCGCGAACGGGCGGGCCCGGACTCGGTGTACTGGCTCGGCTCGGCCAAGTTCAGCAACGAACAGGCCTACCTGTACCGCAAGTTCGCCGCGATGTGGGGCACCAACAACGTCGATCACCAGGCGCGCATCTGCCACTCGACTACGGTCGCGGGCGTGGCGAATACCTGGGGCTACGGCGCGATGACGAACTCCTACAACGACATGCACCTGTGCAAGGCCATGTTCTTCATCGGCAGCAATGCCGCCGAAGCGCATCCGGTGGCCATGCAGCACGTGCTGCGCGGCAAGGAGAACGGTGCCAAGCTCATCGTCGTCGATCCGCGCTTCACGCGTACCGCGGCGCACGCGGACCAGTACCTGCGGCTGCGCCCCGGCACCGACGTGCCGCTGATCTGGGGCGTGCTGTGGCACATCTTCGAGAACAACTGGCAGGACGACGAGTTCATCCGTCAGCGAGTGTACGGTGTCGAGGACGTGCGCAAGGAAGTCGCCAAGTGGCCGCCTGACGTGGTCGAGAACGTGACCGGGATCCCCGGCGACCAGGTCAAGCGCGCCGCGCAGACCATGGCCGAGAACAAGCCCGGGACGATCGTCTGGTGCATGGGCGGCACCCAGCACACGGTCGGCAACAACAACACCCGCGCGTACTGCATCCTGCAGCTGGTACTCGGCAACGTCGGCGTGGCCGGCGGCGGCGCCAACATCTTCCGTGGCCACGACAACGTGCAGGGCGCCACGGACTTCGGCGTGCTGGCGGACAGCCTGCCCGGCTACTACGGCCTGGCGGAGGGGTCGTGGAAGCACTGGTGCCGCGTGTGGGATCTCGACTTCGAATGGGTCAAGTCCCGCTTCGACCAGGGCAGCTACGAGGGCGGCGAAAAGCCCGTGCCGGTGATGAACACCAACGGCATCACCGTGTCGCGCTGGATCGATGGCGTGCTGGAGCCGGCCGAGAACATCGCACAGAAGGAGTCCATCAAGGCGATGTTCATGTGGGGCCATGCGCCCAACAGCCAGACGCGCGGCCCGGAAATGAAGAAGGCGATGGAGACGCTCGAGTTGTTCGTCATCGTCGACCCGTATCCGACCCATTCCGCAGTGCTCCCGGACCGGGACGACGGCATCTACCTGCTGCCCGCCTGCACCCAGTACGAGACCTACGGCTCGGTCACCGCGTCCAATCGCTCCATGCAGTGGCGCGAGAAGATCATCGAGCCGCTGTTCGAGTCGCTGCCCGACCAGACCATCATGTACAAGTTCGCGAAGAAGCTCGGCTTCGCGGAGCAGCTGACCAAGCACATCGAGGTGAACGGCGAGGAACCGCTGATCGAGGACATCCTGCGCGAGATCAACCGCGGCATGTGGACCATCGGCTACACCGGCCAGAGCCCGGAACGCCTGAAACTGCACCTCGAGAACAAGCACACCTTCAACACGACGACATTGCGGGCCGAGGGTGGCCCCTGCGACGGCGAGTACTACGGCTTGCCGTGGCCATGCTGGGGCACGCCGGAGATGAAGCACCCGGGCACCGCCAACCTGTACGACACCAGCATGCCGGTCGCGCAGGGTGGCCTGACGTTCCGCGCCAACTTCGGCGTCGAGTACAAGGGCCAGAGCCTGTTGTCGGACGGCTCCTACAGCAAGGGCTCGGAACTCGAGGACGGATATCCGGAGTTCACCGCGGACCTGCTGAAGCAGCTCGGCTGGTGGAACGACCTCACCGCCGACGAGAAACAGGCGGCCGAGGGCAAGAACTGGAAGACCGACCTGTCGGGCGGCATCCAGCGTGTCGTCATCAAGCACGGCTGCGCCCCGTTCGGGAACGGCAAGGCCCGCTGCGTCGTCTGGAACTTCCCGGATCATGTGCCCATCCACCGTGAGCCGCTGTACACCAGCCGCCGCGACCTGGTCGAGAAGTACCCGACCTACGAGGACCGCAAGTCGTTCTGGCGGCTGCCGACGCGCTACATGTCGATCCAGGCCAAGGACTACTCGGGCGACTACCCGTTGATCCACACCAGCGGGCGCCTGGTCGAGTACGAGGGTGGCGGCGAGGAGACCCGCTCCAATCCCTGGCTCGCGGAGCTGCAGCAGCACATGTTCGCCGAGATCAACCCGGCGGATGCCAACAACATCGGCATCAAGGACGGGCAGTGGGTCTGGCTCGAAGGCCCGGAGGGCGGACGCATCAAGATCCGCGCCATGGTCACCGAGCGCGTCGGCCGCGGCGTGGTGTTCACGCCGTACCATTTCGGCGGATGGTTCCAGGGCCAGGACCTGCTGGCGAAGTACCCGGATGGCACCGCGCCCTACGTGCGCGGCGACGCCGCCAACACCGCGTTCACCTACGGCTATGACTCGGTGACCGCGATGCAGGAGACGAAGGCGTCGTTGTGCAAGATCACGGCAGCCTAGGAGAACATCGATCATGGCTCGCATGAAATTCCTGTGTGACTCCGACCGCTGCATCGAGTGCAACGGCTGCGTAACCGCGTGCAAGAACGAGCACGAGGTGCCATGGGGCGTGAACCGTCGCCGCGTGGTCACCCTCGACGACGGCGTTCCGGGCGAGAAGTCGATCTCGGTCGCCTGCATGCACTGCACCGACGCGCCCTGTGCGGCGGTCTGCCCGGTGGACTGCTTCTACACCACCGACGACGGCATCGTCCTGCACGACAAGGACCTCTGCATCGGCTGTGGCTACTGCTTCTACGCCTGTCCCTTCGGCGCGCCGCAGTACCCGCAGAAGGAGGCCTTCGGCGTGCGCGGCAAGATGGACAAGTGCACCTTCTGCGCGGGCGGACCCGGCGAGGACAACTCGGAGGCCGAGCGCGAGAAGTACGGCCGCAACCGCATTGCCGAGGGCAAGCTGCCGTTGTGCGCCGAGATGTGCTCGACCAAGGCGCTGCTCGCCGGCGACGGCGACATGGTGGCCGACATCTACCGCGAACGCGTGATGAAGCGCAGCGGCAGGCCGCAGTCCTGGGGCTGGGAGACGGCGTACAAGGAAGACGTCTGAGACGCCGGGGAGCAAGCCGAATGAGCAACGTCGACAGAACGCTGGTCGCGGCATGCGTCGCGGGCCTGATGACGGTCCTGGCCGCCTGCCACGAGCCGGTGTCCGTGACCGTCTACGAGCCGGGTGAATACAAGGGTGCCGCGGATCCGCTGCTCAAGCAGCATGCGACGGCGGGCCGGAAGGAGGCGTTGCAGGAGCGCTTCACGATGGGCCAGTCGGATCGTTGAACGCCGCGCGCCGAGCAGGAGAGACGCAATGAGTGAGTCACAGGCAGGGACCGGCAGCCGTTCGAGGCGCGTCCGGGCGATGCTGTGGTCCGTGGTGGTGATTGCAGCCGGATCGATGCTGCTGCCGCTCGCGGGCTACCT
>CAZXAS010000026.1:0-7372 GCA_964638185.1 uncultured Steroidobacteraceae bacterium
CCCTGGCGGTAGCCGGCGCGCTGGGCTGGCTGTGGCTCGCCGATGCGCCGCTCGCCGCGCTGACGCTGTACGGGGGCCTGCGCTGGCAGCCGTGGCGGACGCGCGGCAACGCGCTGTTGTGGACCCTGTACGTCGCCTACCTGTGGCTGCCCCTCGGACTAGGCCTGCAACTCGCCGCGGACATCGCCTATGCGATGAGCGGCGACTGGCCGCTGGGCCGCGCTCCGCTGCACGCGCTCGGGATCGGCTTCCTGGCGAGCCTGGTGGTCGCCATGGCGAGCCGCGTGACGCTCGGCCACTCCGGACGCAGGCTGTGGATGGACCGCTACACGCTGGCCTGTTTCCTGGTACTGCAGGCCGCGGCGCTGTTTCGGGTCGGGAGCGAACTGGTGGTACCGGCCTCGCCGGCGCTCGCGCTGCCGCTGATTGCCGCGAGCACGGTGAGCTGGCTCGGCGCCATGAGCGCCTGGTCCTGGCGCTATGGCAGCATGTGCCTGCTGCCGCGCATCGACGGCCGGCCGGGCTGAACCGGCCCACTACGCAGGCACGACGCGCGATCCACGAGCGACCCTGCGGAGTCCCGATGCAATACCTGGTCGCGCATCACCTGCACGTCGCCTGTGTGGTGATCTCGGTGCTGCTGTTCGCGCTGCGCGGCGCGCTCATGATCGCCGGTTCCACGTACCAGCGGGCACCCGTCCTCCGGGTGCTGCCACATGCCGTCGACACGCTGCTGCTGACGAGCGCGCTGTGGCTGGCATCGATCCTGTACATGTCCCCGTTCCGCGATGCGTGGCTCGCGGCCAAGGTGCTCGGACTCGTGGCCTACGTGGTGCTCGGGAGCCTGGCGCTGCGTCCCGGGCGCAGCCGTCCCTTCCGGCTGACTGCATTCGCGGCCGCCCTCGCCACGATCGGCTGGATCGCATCAGTCGCGGTCACCAAGAGCCCCTGGGGATTCCTGGGACGCCTTGCGACGCACTGACCGGCCAAGCCGGCGTACGCGCCCGGCAGGCCTCAGTGGCCGTGGTGGTGGCCGCCCGCCCCGTGCACGTGGCCGTGCTCGAGTTCTTCCTCGGTGGCATCGCGCACCCCGGCGATCTCGACATCGAAATGCAGCGTCTGACCCGCCAGCGGATGGTTCGCATCCACCGTGACGGTATCCCCTGCCACTGCCGTGACCACCACCAGGCGGGCTCCCTGCGGCCCCTGCGCCTGGAACTGCATCCCCGGGGCGACGTCCGGCACGCCCTGGAACGCGCTCTTCGGCACCTCCTGCACCAGGCGGTCGTCGCGCGCGCCGTAGCCGTCCTCGGGCGCAACGGTCACCTTCATCTTCTCGCCCTGCGCCTTGCCGGACAGGGCGTTCTCGAGGCCCGGCACGATGTTGCCGAAGCCGTGCAGATAGGCGAGCGGGTCGCCGCCCGAGGACGAATCGAGCACCGTGCCGGACTCGTCGGTGAGCGTGTAGTGGATGCTGACGACCTTCTGCTCCGCAATCTTCATGTCGGTTTTCCTGGAAATAGGCTGGCGAGGTCCCCAATGCTAACGCAAACGGCCCGCGACGCTAAATCGGGCGCCGCGGGCCGCAGGATACTTGCCAGGTCAGGCCGGGAAAAACTCGATCGGCTTGGTCGTGGTGATCGCCTCGACGTCCTTGTCCTCGAAGCGGAACAGCTTGATCCGGGCCACCAGCTTGCGCTCGAGTTCGGCGTCCTTGAGCTCGCTCGACAACACCTGGCAGTCCGTGACCTGCCCGGACGGTGAGATCGTCAGCGAAACGACGACCTTGCCCATCAGCGCCGGGTTGTCGCGCAGCGCGCGGTTGTACAGGGCGTAGATGGCGGCCTTGTTGCGGTCGAAGACCAGCTCGATCTCCTCCTGCGTGCGCGACGGCCGCTTGCCGCTGCCGGAGCGCGACACGCCGTCCGCGACCCCGGAGCCGCTCACTGCGGATCCGCTGCCGGAACCGCCGAAGGGAACCTGCATCTGGGTCGTGCCATGACCGTCGAGCGTGCCGGTGCCGTAGCCGAAGCCCTGGCTCACGGCAGCCGTATTGATGCCGCCGGACAGGGTCCCTGCCTTGGACGTCACGAGCGAGCGCTCGGCGCGCGGCGGCCCCTCGGCCGTGCCGCTCGCGTTGGCGGCCGGCTTCAGCTTGTCCGGCGTGACCTCGAATTGCTCGCGCAGGTCCGACAATTCGTCGACGAACGGCAGGAGCCCGGCCTGCGCCGCCTTCTTGCGGGCCGCCTGGGTCCGGTCGATCTCCGGTTCCGGCTTTGGCTTCTCCTGCACCTTCTTCGCCTGGTCGGGCACCGGTTCCGGCGGCTGCTCCGGCAGTTGTTCCACCACCGGTGGCGGTGGTGGCGGTGGCGGGGTCGCCCGCTCCAGCACCAGCTTGGCGAGCCGCGGCGGTACCGCCGGAGGCACGTCGAGCGGTCGCTCCGGGACCGGCAGGAAGGGCATCAGCACGGACAGCACCACGACGATGCCGAGGCAGATCGAGAGGATCCGCTTGAGACGCTCGCGCTCCTCGGGAGCGGTGTCCCATGGCAGCTCGAAGCGTCGATAGAAATAGGCGGCGGTGGCCGTCACTACACTTCTCCCTTCAGGCCCCGGCCGGCGTGGCGCCCATCGCCTCGGCCTTCTGCAGCACCGCGAGCGACAGCTTGCCGAAATCGGCCTCGGTGCAGGTCGCCATGACCTTCTTCAGCACCCGGTAAGGCACTTCCTTGTCCCCGAGGATGGTGATCTCCCGCGCGCTCAGGTCCGTGGCCGCCGCCTTCAACAGGATGCGGTCGGTCTGCTGCTTGAGGGCGTCGCGCAGCGGCTCGATGATCACGCCCTCGTGCGCATCGACGTCCGCGACGCTCACCACCGGGGTCCCCTGCACCATCACCTGATCGCGCGACACCATCACCACGACCGTCTCGCGCGGCTTCTCGAGCGCCATCGACTCCGGCAGTTCCAGCGACTTCGGCGGCTCCAGCGACTGGACCTCGGCCGAGTTGACCAGCAGGAAGAACACCAGGATGGTGAAGATGTCCATCAGCGACACCAGGCTCAGCGTCGCCGGCTTCTTGCGCGCGTGATGGCGCGCCATGCGCTTGGCGCGGCTGGACTGGCTCATGTCGGCGCATCCCCGATGGAAATGTCCGGGAACAGTTCGGTCTGCAGCAGCTGCGTCCCCTGGATCTCGGTGTGGACCCGCACCGTGTCCATCACCTGCACCACCACGTCGTAGGGCACGTCGGGCTCGAGCAGGATGGTCACGTCGGTCAGTTCCGGGAAACGTGGCTTGATGTCCCCGTACAGGAACTTGGCCAGTCCCTCGAGGTCATGCTGGTCGCCGGTCTTGGGGAAGGCACGGAGCAGGCCTGTTCCACGGTCGGCGACCTGGATGGTGTCGTCGCGGACCACCACCTCGAGGTTCAGCACCTGCTTCACTTCCGGCACGGCCTCGGTGGAACTCGGCAGGTTGAGCTCGAGGATCGTGAGGCGCGAGAACACCGCCGTGATCAGCAGGAACGGCACCAGCACGACCATCAGGTTCATGAACGCCGTGATGTTGAGGTCCGCGGCGTCGACGCGGCGGTGCCGGCGCGCGGCGCGGGTGGTGAGGCTCACGCGGGTTCCTGCCTGCGCTCGACGACCGTGTTCAGGAACTTGACCGACGCCATCTCCAGGCTGTCGACGATCTGCGTGGTCTTCGCCTGCAGGATCGAGTGCATCAGCAGGAGCGGGATGGCAACGATCAGCCCGAAGGCGGTCGTGTTCATGGCCACCGAGATCGACGCCGACAGCAGGTCGGCCTTCTCCGCCGGATTGGCATTGGCGACCGCCTGGAATGCCTGGATCAGGCCGATGATGGTGCCGAGCAGGCCGAGCAGGGTCGCGATGTTGGCGAAGCTGGACAGGTAGTGCGTGCGCTTCTCGAGCCTCGGCACGACCTCCATCATGCTCTCCTCCATGGCCTTCTCGACGTCGTCGCGCCGGCGCGCCGCGGCCACGCGGGCCAGCCCGTAGTTGAGGATCTGGCCGATCGCCGCGCCCGACTTGCCGGCGACGCCCATGGCGCCCTTGAAGTCGCCGCGCGACAGGAACGGGGCCACGTCGCCCCACAGCTTGCGGTTGCCGAGCGCGGTCCTCGAGAGGTAGACGTAGCGCTCGATGGCGACGGCGATGCCGAGCGCCGCGACGAGGGCGATCGGGTACATGAACAGCCCGCCCTCCTGGAAGAACTTCACGATGGTGCCGAAGGTGTTCATTCGTAGCTCCGTGCCTGGGAACGTCGGTTTGACAATTGTCTACTCCTGCGATGGCGGCGCCGTGACCGGCGTCTCGCCCTGTGCCGGCGGCGGGCCCGTGGGCGCGTCGACAGCCTCGAAATACGTGACCTCGCGCCGGAACACGTCGCGATCGACCGGGCTCAGGACCTCGTCGAGCAGGCTGTTGGCCGGACGGCCGGCCAGATCGCCGAGGTCGGCCTTCTTCCACGGCACGACGTACATCACCTTGGGCAGCTCGCGGTTGCCGGTGATGGCCGTGGTGCCGAGCTCGAGCCGGTCCATCGTGCCGGTGCGCGCGACGGGGGGCGGCGCTGCCGGTGGCGATGCCGCCGGCGGCGGCTCGGTCGCGGCCGGTGCGGCAGGTGTGGTCGGCGGGTCCTCGGCCAGCGCCGCTGACGCGATGCCGAGCAGAATCACGAAAGCCAGAGTCCTCATTCGCCTGCTCCCGCGCTCTGCGCCGGACTGCCGGCGCGCGTGCGCACTTCGATGATCCACCGCGCCACGCCGGGATCGGGCTCGACGAGCGTGGACTGGTAGGTTTCGTACTGGGCGAGCGCCTGGCCCGGCTGCTGCAGGTAGATGTCGAGCAGCACGCCGAGATTGAGCAGCGCCGGGCCATACAGAGGATCGGCCGCGAGCGCGCTGCGGTAGGCCTGCTCGGCCAGCGGGAACCTGCCGGTGTGCCGGTAGGCGAGGCCGAGTCCGGTCAGGCCGGGCGCACCGACCCCCTCGGCGACCGCCGCTGCGAATGCCGCTTCCGCCGCCTCCCACTGCCCGGCATCGGCCGCCGCCAGCGCCTCGCCGAGCGTACCGTCCGCGGCCGACGCGGCAGGCAGTTCCTGCTTGGCGTAGCGTGCGGGCTTGAGCGTCGCGAGCGCATCGAGGCTCGCGCGCACCGCCTCGTCGTACACCCCGTCGACGGTGCGTGCGGCATTCGCCTCGTGCAGTTCGATGGCGCGCTCCTCGAACGGATAGGCCTGCTCCTCCAGCAGCACGTCGTACTGCTCGATCTCGTCCGCACCGAGGTTCTTCGGCCGCTCCGACTCCATCAGGTCCCGCGCCAGGCGCCGGTACATCTCGGCCGTCGCATAGGTCGACGCCGTTACCACGTCCGCGACCCCGTAGTCCGCAGCCGCCTGGTAGGCCTTCAGCGCCTCCTCCATCGCGGTGCGCTTGGCCTTCAGCGACTTGGCCAGCGGCGCCTTGAGGGCCACTGCCTCGAAGGCTGCCTTCTTCGGTGCGGCCAGCTCGAGTGCAGCGCGCGCCGCCATGAGGCGGCTCGAATCGCTGCGCAGCGCGCCGGCGGCGCCGTCCGCCGCGACGATGGCCCTGAGCCAGTCGTTGCGGCCGCTGGTGTCGCCGCGCGCGCGCGCGAGGTCGGCCAGCTTCTGGCGCGCCGCCATGGCATCGTCGAGCGGCGCCGGGTAGCGCTCGACGAACTGCGTCCACATCGCCGCCGTCCGCGCCGTGTCTCCACCGCGCTCGTACAGGTCGGCCGCCTGCAGGAGCGCGGCCCGGCGCACTTCCGCGGTCTCGGAGGCGGTGTCCGCGATGCGGGCGAACTCGTTGGCCGCCTCGATCGGCCGTCCGGCCTCGGTGTAGGCCACCGCGAGGTTGCCCGGCACGTTGGCCGCCAGCGGATTGTCGGGGTAGTCGCGGCGGAAGGCCTCGAGCACCGGAATGGCCCGCTCCCACTGGCCGGCCTGCACCAGCAGCGCGGCCGCGTCGTACTGCGCGTTGGCCTGTATCGTCGAGCCCGGCGCGAGTACCCCGATGCGCAGGAAGTCCTCGATCGCGCCGCCCGCGTCGCCGGCCACCTGCTTGGCCTCGCCCTGCTTGTACACGGCGGCTGCGAGCCGCTCGGAGATCGTCGCGCGCTCAGGGTCGGCCGGTGGCATGCGCGCCAGCACCTCGGAGTACGCCCCCTCCGCCTGCTGGTAGCGGCCGAGTTCGAACTCCGCGTCCGCCGCCACGTTCCAGGCGGTGCGCAGCTCGTCCGGCGACAGCACCGGCATGTGCACGACGGCCTGCGCCGCGACTGCCGCGGCCCGCTCCAGTTCCTTCAGGTTGAACAGCTGCTGCGCGGAGCGCAGCAGCATGCGGCCTGCCTCCGGATGCTCCGGGAACTTGCCGGCGAAGGCGAGCGCGCTCTCGATGCCGGCGCGGTGCCACTGCTCGCGCTCCTGGCCGGCGAGCTTCGCCTCGTGCTTCTCGTAGGACACGAGGGCCGCGTAGCCGGCCTTGGCCGAGCGCTCGTTGACCGGGTAGTCGTAGGCCGTCCGCTCGTATTCGAGCGCCGCGTCGCCGAAGTTGTTGCTCTCGTACAGGGTGTCGGCGAGCAGGTAGTTCGTCTCCGCGGAGTCCGGGTCGTCCGGGAACGAACCGAGGTAGTCGCGGTACCAGCGCGCCGCCTGCTGGTAGTCGGCGGGCTTGCCGCTCGCCTGTGCCGTCGCATGGTAGTGCTGCGCCACGTCCTTGAGGTTGGACTTGAGCTGCGCCGCCACCTCCGGATGGCTGTCGCGGGTACGGTTGAGCCAGAACGTCCCGGAGAATGCGTAGCGTTCGACAAACTCGCGCTTGCCCTGCAGAGCGAGGTCGCCGAACCCGCCCTTGAGGTAGGCGTCGATCGCACGCGCCTGCAGCACGGGCGCATGCTCATTGTCCGGATCACCCGCGGCGAACGCGCGATAGGTGTCGGCCGCATCGGTGTAGCGTTCCTTCTCGACCATCAGGTCGCCGAGCGCCGAGTAGAGCAGCCATTCGTACGGGGCGGGCCCATGGCGGTCGAGCGCGGCTTCCAGCGTTTCCGCACCCTCCAGGGCAGCGAACTGGATGGCGAGCGCGCGGAACGAATCCAGCACGATCTCGCGGTCGGCGCGGGCGAGCGCGGAGGGCTCGCGGGCCCTCGTCGGGTCGCCCGGGTCGACCAGCTTGCGGTCCATCAGCGCCAGGAAAGAGGCGGCGCTGGCGTCGGTGTCGGACTGCTTGAACATCGCCCAGCCATGCTTGTAGAGCGACTGCTCGTAGAACTCCGAGCGGTCGCCGAAGGCGATGACCGCGGCGTAGGCGCGCTCGGCCTGCCGCCA
>CAZXAS010000026.1:7472-22507 GCA_964638185.1 uncultured Steroidobacteraceae bacterium
GGCGGCGCCCTGTTGAGGTCCTTGAGCGTGGGCTCCCGCTCCGCGGCCTGGGCCAGCGTGGCGACCGCGATCAGGGCGACCAGGAGCAGCCGGGACGCGTTCATGGCGTGGCTCCGGTCACCGGGGCAGATTCCTGCGCCGCCATGCTGGCGCGATCGTAGAGCGTCGCCAGGGCATAGCGCGCCTGCACCGAATACTCGCGCAGGCGCGCCTGCTGGCCGCGCAGCTCGCCGATCGCGAGGTCGGCCAGGTAGCGGCCCTGGCGTTCCCGCATCGCCGCCACGCGCCGGTCGAGGTCGGCAAGCCTGGGCTTGAGCTCGGCGATGCGCTCGGCGTAGGCCGCGTTGCGCGCCGGCATCGCCGCCATCGCCTCCTCGACCGAGCGGAACTGCGTACGCGCGTCGAACAACACGCTGTCGAGCTCGCGCAACTCCCGCCGGGCCTGCCAGGCACGGACCTTGAAGGACTCCTCGAGGCGCCAGGTGAGCACGCCCCGCGCAAGCCGGGCCTTGTCGCGGGCCTCAGCCAGCGCCGGATCGTCACCGCGGGCCGCGAGTTCGGCGTCGACGCCGTCGAGCATCGCCAGCAGGCGCTGCTCGTCGGCCGATGCCAGCGTCGCCGGGTCTGCATCGCGCACCGCCGCATCGAGGCGCGCCTGCAGGGCGTCGCGACGCGCGTCGAGGCTCTCGACGTCCACCGCGGCGATCCGCTCGGTGGCCATCGGCAGGCGCTCGGCGAAGGCGCGGTCGCGGGTCGCGACCATGTCTTCGAAAGCACCGAGGCTCGCCGTCCAGGCGGCGAGGTTCTTCTCTGCGAAATCCAGGGCGCGGTAGTGCTTCAGCGCCTCCTGGAACTCGTTGCCGGCGAGCAGGTGGTACAGGTAGCGCGATTCGGGTGCGTCCGGCAGTTCGGCCAGCTGCCAGAACCAGCCCTGGCGACCTTCCTGGTCCGCGGCCAGCACCGCGGCCAGCATCCGGCCGCCTTCGATCGCGCGGATGGACTCGCCGAGCCGCCGGGACTCCGCATCGTAGGCCTCGACGGCTTGCTCGTAGTACTCCGCAGCCTGCCGGTTGGCGTCGAGCCTGGCGTAGGCGTAGGGCAGCGCCAGGTACGACTCCTGCACGGCGGCATCGAGCAGGCCGCGCCCGTGCAGTTCCTGCCACGGCAGCAACGCGTCCGCGTAGCGTTCCTCGGCAGCGTCGGCCCAGCCGGCACCGAGGAGCGCCTTGTTCGACTGCGGGCCGGACAGTCGCACGCGCTCGAGGACTGCCCGCGCCGCGCCCGGCTTGCCGGACTGGAGGTAGGCATAGCCGAGCGCAACGTTGGCCTTGTCCCTGAGCGCCTTGACTTCCTCGCGGTCGGCCTCGACCTGGCCTGCGGCGTCGAGCAGTCCCAGGCCCTGCTCGGTCAGGCCGGCCCGGAAGAAGGCGACACCGAGGTTGAACTGGGCGTAGGCGCGCCACTCCGGCGGTCCGTCCCAGCCGGCGAGCTCGGCGGCGGCCGCCTGGTACTCGCCGCGATACATGAGCCCCTGCGCCAGCAGCAGCCGGCGCTCCGCCTCGAGACCAGGCGGCAGGCTGCCGCCGGCGTTGCGCAGGGCGCGCTCCGACTCGGCGAAATAGCTGCGCGCGTACATCACCTTGCCGAGGTGGAACCAGGCGCGGTCGCGCACGCCCTGCGGCGTGCCCTCGCGCGCGAGCAGGCGCTCGAAGATGCCGGCGGCACGGGTGTGCTGGCCGAAGGACAGGTACAGGCCGCCGAGCAGCAGCTCCGCGTCGTCGGCATGCGGCACCAGCCGTCCCTGCGCGCGATAGGCCTCCGCACGCACGATCGCCTCGAAGTAATGATCCTGGAAGAAGTGGAACAGGGTGTCGCCGTAGTGCAGGTCGGCCACGCGTACCGGCGCCAGCCGGTCGCCCGCGCCGGACGCGGCCTGGTCGGCCACCGCCCAGGGGGCGGTGGCGAAGACCATCGCCAGGAGCAGGAGCCGACTCGCCGTCACGCCGCTACTCCCACTCCTTGACGACGAACTCCGGCTGCAGCTTCCGTCCGCGATCGCTGATCTTGAGCTCCACGTACTTGGCGCCGACACCCTTGTCGATCTCGAGGGTGGCGCCGCGCTTGTAGTCGCGCTCGTGCGTACCGATCCCGGTGAAGAACGCAGTCAGCTCGTGCTTGCCCGCCTTGAGGTTGCCGAGCCAGACCCGATGCACGCCACCGCGTACCAGCGCGTCGACCTCGCGCGCCGTGTACAGGTAGTTGGCCACCTCCTTGCCATCCAGCTCGATCTGCACCGAGTCGAGCGCGAAGAAGGTCCCGACGTCCATGGACACGAACACCGCTACCTGGGTGTTGGCGGGAAACAGCAGTTCCTCCTCGAGCATGAACAGGTCGCGATTGAGGTCGATCACCTGCTGCTTCAGCTCCTGGACCTCGGTATCGAGTCCCTTGAAGTCCGGCGCGGCATCCTCCTCGGCGAAGGCCCCGAAGGCCGCCACGAGCAGTGCCACGGCCAGGACCCATGCGGGCCATCCGGCGCGCATGGCCGGGCGCGGCGCCGCGGCGTCCGGGCGACGCCGGCGACGGTCGCTGCTGGTCAGGTAGGCCTGTGCAATTCCAGGGCTGTCGATAGGCATGGGCAATGTCCCTCTGGATCGTCGCTATTCGTCGAGCAGCATCCGAAGCTCGCCGAGCATCTGTCGTTCGCCGCGCGCATCCAGCTCGCCGTACTCGAAGCGGGCGACACCGTTGCGGTCGATCAGCACGGCCATGGGCAGGCGTTCGAGCCCGAATGCCCTGCCGAGGCGCTTGTCGGCATCGAGGAGCTGCGGATACCGGGTCCCGGTGGCGGCGGCGATCGCCTGTGCCCGCGCCCGGTCGTCGTCGACGTTGATGCCGAGCACGACCAGGCCGGCGTCGGCGTAGGTCGCGTGCAGGGTATCGAAGCGCTGCATCTCGGCCCGGCAGCCGCCGCACCAGCTGGCCCAGAAGACGAGCGCAACGACTTCGCTGCGATACTCGGAGAGCCGGTAGTTGCGCCCGTCGAGCGCCTTCAGCGCGAAGTCCGCGACCGGCTCGGAGGCAGCGGCGCATGGCACTGCCGCCGGCATGGACGCCAGGATCGACGCCGCGCAGGCGGCGATCACTCCGCGTCGCCGCGCCCATCCGCGAACACTGCCCTGCATGAACGACCGGCCCAACGCGCCTCTCCATTGCGCCGAAACCGGCACCGCCCCCTCCTGGGGGCGGCGCCGGCACGGCCAGATACCTAGATGTTACATAACGCTGACACACCCTGTGTGGCAGCGGCTGCGAGCCACGTCGCAGTTCAGCGACGGCGCGTCAGGCAATCGTGCCGTTCACGATCGGGTTGAACGCGATCAGGCTGTCCTGCAACGCGGTCGAGCCGAGGCCGTTCTGGGGCAGGACCGAGGCGAACCGTCCCTGTTCGCCGTGCAGCGCGAGGTAGTTGAGCACGACCGTCTCGACCAGCAGGTTGACGTTGTTGGCCGCCGGGGTGGACGAGGTCTCGACCGACCCGTCCGGGCGGAACCAGCCGAGCTGCATGTGCTGCTCGGCGGTGCCGGGGCCGCCGGTATAGAGCTGCGGCCTGCCGGTCGGGCTGTAGACCATGAAGAACGACGCCGCGGTCTGCTGGTTGTCGCTGCTCCACATGAACTTGCCGCGCCCATCGACCGTGTTGTCGACCTGGCCGTTGGCGGAGAGAGAGCCGTCGCTGAAGACGTACAGCATGAGCGGCACGCCGCGACGCGCAGCGTACTCGAGGCAGGCCCCCATGCAGCGCCCGGCGCGGAAATCGCGCAGCTCGCCCGTGGCCCGGCCCTGGCCGTGGTAGTCGTAGCCGCCCATGGTGATGGTGCCCGCCCCGGCATAGCCGTTGACCACGAGCTTCATCACCGCCGCGGTCTTGCGGAACTCGGCGTCGCCGTCGAACTCGGCGCGACTGAAGATGCCGCCCGGCCCGACGATGTCGGCGTCGAGCTCCGGGTTGAGCGCCGACGGGTCGCCGTAGCGGTCGGTCAGGTCGGCCGCCTTGACGTAGTTGCAGCGGACCAGCTCCTTGATGACGTCGTCGCGGGTGATGCCCGTGGTGACGCGCTCGAGCTTGCGGTCCGAGAGGCGCTGGATGGACTCCATCACCGCGACCGCATCGTCCTGGTTCAGCAGGCCGACCAGCTTGCCGGTGTCGACGAGGCCGGTCACGTCGCTGGTGCGGTCCACCTTGGTCGGGCCGACGGACGGATCGATCAGGCCGAGCGGCGCCATGGAATTGCCGCCCGACTCCGAGGCCCGCGAGCCGATGAGCGTGAGCAGCTCGCCGTCTGCCCCGGCCTTGTAGATCCCGTACATCGGGTTGTGCGGGTTGTTGCCCGTGTCGTTCTCCGACCGGGCGGGAATCACCGCGCCGCTGATCGAGGCCGTCGTCGTCGGGTTCAGGCGGTCGAGCATGCCGCGCAGGAACGCGCTGTCGGAGTGGAAGCGCAGTCCCAGCGTGTCGTCGATCCAGTCGTTGGTGATACGCGCCGCATTCGGGGCGTTGGGCACCATGTCGCCCGGCAGTCCGAGCCGCGCGTAGCCGGCCGCTGTCAGGAAGTCGAGCTGCCCGCCGCGACCGCCGACCAGCGCATTGGAGCCGGCCATGTTGGCGCCGCCCGCGAGGTCGATGCAGATGAACGGGATCTTTCCGGCGCCCTGCACCGCGATGCCGCAACTCTGCTTCAGGGCCAGCAGGTCCGGCGAGAGCGCCGCCTCGGCCGCCCGCGGATTCGCGAACAGGCTGAAGACGGTCGGCGCTATGACGGTCCCGAAGCCACCGGCCAGGCCCTGGGCGATGAACTGCCGCCGCGTGACGGGCATGGGGTGATCCGGGTGCCGCAGGGGCTCATCCGGGTGGAGAGGTCCGCGCCTTTTCTTCCTGAGCATTTCAGTTGCCTCTTGATCCTGGTTCCATGTCCCTGCGATTACTGCACCAGCGTGCTGGCTCCGCCCAGCACCGCCGCGCAGCTCGCCTTCACGATCGTTTCCGTACGGTCCGCCGCGCAGCTGCCGCCGCAGGATGCGAGGCGCGTGATCAGTCCGTTGAGCTCCGCCTGGACCTCCGCCTGGTCGGGCTGGCTCTGGATCCCGGTACCGACGGCGCGGGCGACCAGCGGGTTGATGACCAGATCGCGCTCGGCCTGGGTATCGAACGCCTGCCCCGCCGGGGCGCCGAAGTTCATGCCGGGGAAGAACGACGACCGCAAGACGTTGTCCTCGACCAGCTCGTTGCAGTACTCGATCGCGAGCTGCGCCAGTCCGACCTGGTGGGCGGACACGAAGCCCTCGATGTTCTCGAGCGTCGGCAGCTGCTGGCGGACGCGTCCATAGGTGTCCGCCACCGCCGCGTTGCTGCGCGACACCCCGGTCATCAGCGACATCGTCGCCGAGAGCTCCTCGAAGGTCCTGAGCCCGATCTCCGACATCGGCACGCCGTCAGGCGGCGGCGGCGGCGCCAGCGGCACCGGCTCGGTGTGCACGTTGGTCTGGTCGCCGAGCTGTTCGAAGGTCAGGAAGAACAGGTCGTAGGCCGGGCCCTTGTCGAGTGCGATGACCGTGCCGATCTCGGACAGCGGGAAGCCCGCGGCCGGGTCGTAGCCCGCGGCGTTCACGACGGCATCGAGGTTCGCATAGGCCTGGCCGACCCGGGCCTCGCTGCCGTTGATGCCGATCCGCATGCCGCGGACGACCACGTTGTCGGGGCTCGCGGTGCCGTCGAGGCTGATGAACGCCGGCTTGTTGAACAGGTAGGCGTAGCTGTCGAACTGGCTCACCTCGAACATGACGTAGCCGTCCGGAACGCCGGTGATGTCCTCGACGTTGAACAGCAGGTAGAAGCGCTCGCCGACGCCAGCCTCGAAGTTCTGCTGGATCTGCTCCTGGTTGAGCGCCCGGTTGTGGATGCCGACCAGGCGCATGACGCCCGTCCACTGGCGGTCCCCGGACACCTCGTTGCCGAGCACCAGCGCGAAGGTGTCGTTCCAGTCCGCCAGCGTGCCTGGCGGCTGCGGATCGGCACCGGTGACGAGCTCGCCATTGACGTAGATGCGCCGCCCGTCGACCGGGCTGTAGGTCGCGACCACGTGCTGCAGGGTCGCCTGCAGGACCTCGTCCGCCGACGGCGTCGACAGGGCCGGGTCGCCATTGGCGTCGGTCGATGCCGAGCGGTTGAAGAAGTCGTAGTCGTACATCGTCTGGCCGAGCGTGAAGTTGCGGGCCATCGTGCCGCCGGAGTAGCCGACGATGTGCGAGTTCTCCTGTACCACGTTGGCCGGCGCGACCCAGGCCTCGATCGTGTACTCGCCGGTGGCCTGGATCAGCGTATTGAGCTTGGCGCTCGACGCCGTCGAGCCCTGCAGCTTGCCGCCCGCACCGACCTTGACGCCCCAGCCGCCGACCCAGGTGACGTCACCGGAGAAGTTGAGGTTGATGGCGGGCTCCACGCCGGAGGTGTCGTAGGTCACCGTACCGGTGCCGGTCTTGAACTCGTAGAGCGCGACCAGATTGCTGTCGTAGCGGTTGCCGCCGCTTGCGACGGTGCCGTCGTAGAGCGTCAGCGCCTTGGACAGGACCAGGCTCGGGTCCACCTCGGTGAGCGGGATGCCGTCCGAGAAGGCCTGGACGGCGGCCTGCATCTCCGCGGCGTCCTGGGCGCAGTTGCTCCAGCAGTTGTGGAACTCGTCGCGCAGCCGGACCACCAGGCGCGAATCCGCCGGCGTGTCCAGGTTGATCTTGGATCGCGCCGCCGCATAGGCGATGTCGACGTCGCCCTCGGCGAAGAACGGCGACTGCGGTGTCGTCGAACCCGACACGTGGCAGCGCGTGCAGTACTCGGTCAGCACCGGGTGGATGGTCGACGCGAACAGCGCCGAGTCGGCCGGGAACGACTTGCTGGCGCCCACGTCACGCAGCGGCGGCGCCTGCAGCACGATCTGGCGCGTACCGCCGACCGTCGCGCTCGCCCAGTTGCGGATCCAGACCGTGAGCTGGTCGCCGCAGGCCGAGTCGTTGGCCAGCCAGCAATTGTGGCCGCCGGCGACCTTGGTCACCATCAGCGAGGCCGCCGGGTTGTTGAGGTCGACGATGGCGTTGGCCTCGGCATAGGCGAGGTTCACGTCGTCCGAGCGCACGAACATCGGCGACTGCTCGCCCTCGACGTGGCACTGGCCACAGCGGTTCGCGGCCATCAGGTTGTCCCAGACGTTCAGCTTGAACGCCTGCACGTCCTGGCTGGCCGGCGGCGGGCCCTTGTAGCCTGCCGGGGTCGGCGGCGCCGTCACCGGATTCTCGACGGTCGGGGCGCCACCACCGCAGGCGGTGGCCAGGAGGCCGAGCCCGGCGACGACGAGCGCCGTGCGGGCGCGACGGAGGGTGCGGGTTGCGAGTCCGTTCATGGCCGAATCCTCACTGGCCCATGCAGTAGGTGGCGCTGTCCGCGAACACCTGCTTCAGGTTGTAATTGCTGTTACGGAAGGACGAGACCATGGAGGTCACCTGGGCGCGGTCGCCCGAGTCGTTCGGTGGCCGCAGGCACACGGCGCGGAACACCTTCTCGACCTGGCAGGACGCGAACGCATTGCTGTTGGCGAATTCCTCGCCCAGCGACTTGGCGCCCACGCCGCTGCCGGGGCGTGCAGGATCCCAGCCGAGCAATGCGTTCTGGCCCTTGCGCCAGTAGTTGTCCCACCGGTCGTCGGGAGTGTTGAAGCCGGTCGAAAACGTCTCGGCGTTGATCGAGTACTTCGGCTGGGGCTGGCCCGGGGTGTACACCAGGCGGCCGGCCGTCTCGTCGAAGTCGTAGAAGGCGAAGGCCTGGGCCATCGGATCCATGCCCGAATGGCAGCCGACGCAGTTGTTGAGGAAGATGCGGCTGTCGCCACCTGGGCTCCGGCTCACGTCGCGGCGCACGCGGTCCGGCGGGCGCGAGTTGTCCTGCAGCTCCTCGAGGTCGTGGCACATGTGGTTGATGAACGTGAAGCGGAACATCGCCCGGTTGGTGCCGTCGATGAAGAACGCCTCGGCCGCTGCGCGCGTCGTCATCACGCCGGCGGTCGCCGCGGGCGGCAGCCCGTAGGTGGACGACTGCGTACGGCGCTCGAGCCCGTCCTTGAGATCGACGTTCCGCTGCTCCATCTGCTCGTAGTGATCGTTGCTCGTCGCCGACACGGCCGGCAGTCCGAGCCCGCTGCGTCCGGCGTAGAGGATGTCGGCCGAAAGCAACTCGTTCATCGGTACGTCGTCGCGCACCATGCCGACGAAGGTCGCGACATAGTCGTTCAGCGGCGCGAACACCGTGCGGTCCTCGTTGGTCCACGGCATCGCCAGGTTCTTGAGCGTCACCGAGTAGAAGTCGGGATGCTCCATCGCCATGAACGCCGCCTGTTGCGGGCGTCCGGCCGCGATCTCCGCCTCCATGGCGGCCAGTACCGTGGCATCCGGCGGCACGCCGGCAATGCGGTCATGCATGCGCTTGGCCTGCTCCCGCGGGCCCGCCTCGGCGATGCCCACAGCAAGCAGCGCAACCAGCGCCACCACCGTGCCGCGAACGGCACCTGAAACTTCCTTGCGTCGATCGAATTGCATTTCTGTGCTCCACTCACGCGCAGCCTTCGCGAGTTGCGGCCGACTATATCGACGTGATTCCGTGCAGGTAATGTCTCCGAACGGCGACATTCCACTGCATCGCGCTTCAGGCTAGTCTGCACCACGTCGCAACACGCACACGCGCCGCGCCGTGGGTAGTCGTAAGGGTCCTTTGGGCGCGAATTTCGTGACTTTGCTCACGAGGTGCGGGGTGGTTGCAGCAGCGCCCGGGACGGGCGAGGAGCGACTTGAGATGCGTGTCACGAAATCGTCAATCGGCGGCGTCCTGCTGGCGGTCGCGGCGATCACCGGCTGCCAGAGCGGCAGCGACGGTGGCGTCAACATCGGCAGCGGCCAGGCGGCCGACCCGGTGGTGCTCGACTTCCCGGTCGCCTACGTCCGCCGTGCCGTGCCCACCGGCGACGAGGACGTGCGCGAGCTGCGCACCTTCCAGGCCGGCGCCGACCTGTTCCTGCGCGATCGCGCCTCGCCCGCGGCGATCGAGCGCAACATCACCGGCGCGGTGACCAACGGCGAGTGGGACGTGCGCGACGTCGACGTGTCCTTCGATGGCGAGAAGCTGGTCTTCGCCATGCGCCCGCCGCTGATCGAGAACGCCGACGAGAGCGAGCAGCCCACCTGGAACGTGTGGGAGTACGACCGCACCACCGACACCCTCCGGCGGGTGATCTCCTCCGACCTGGTGGCCGAGGAAGGCCACGACGTCGCGCCGCACTACCTGCCCGACGGTCGCATCGTGTTCTCCTCGACGCGCCAGCGGCAGTCGAAGGCGGCACTCATCGACGAGGGCAAGCCGCAGTTCGCCGCGGTCGACGAGGACCGCAACGAGTGGGGCTTCGTGCTGCACGTCATGGGCGCGGACGGCAGCGGCATTCGCCAGATCTCGTTCAACCAGAGCCACGACCTCGACCCGGCGGTGCTGAATGACGGCCGCATCATGTTCGCGCGCTGGGACAACGCCGGCCCGAGCGGGATACATCTGTATACGGTCAACCCCGACGGCAGCGGCCTGGAGCTGCTCTACGGCGCGAACAGCCACGACACCGGGCCGCAGGACACGACCA
This sequence comes from uncultured Steroidobacteraceae bacterium, assembly GCA_964638185.1. Lineage (GTDB taxonomy): Bacteria > Pseudomonadota > Gammaproteobacteria > Steroidobacterales > Steroidobacteraceae > SG8-30. Next base: position 17,198 of record CAZXAS010000026.1, read on the forward strand.
TCCAGTTCCTCTCGCCCCGGACGCGGCCCGACGGCAGCGTCGTCGCGCTGGTGCGCCCGTTCGAGGACACGGAGGTCGGCGGCGACATCGTCGAGATCGACGCCGGGACCTATGTCGAGAACACCCAGGCGACCCTGGCCAATGCCGGCCTGGCGGGTCCCGCCCAGCGCAAGCTCACGTCGAACGACGTGCGGACCGTCGAGGGACCATCACCCGGCGGACGCTTCGCCTCGGTCTACCCGCTGTGGGACGGCACCGACCGGCTGCTCGTCAGCTGGTCGATCTGCCGGGTGCTGGATGCCGCAGGCACCCGGACCCTGCCCTGCACCGACGACAACCTCGCCGACCCGGCGGTCCTGCCGGCGCCGCCGCTCTACGGCGTCTATATGTACGATCCGCGGGACGTGACCCAGCGGCCGGTGTTCCAGCCCGAGGAAGGCGTGATGTACACGGACGTCGTCGCGATGCAGCCGCGCACGCCGCTGCCGCCGGTCGTCCTCGACGCGGTCGCCGGGGTGGACTACGACGCCCAGCTCGCCACCGAGAACGTCGGCATCGTGCACATCAGGAGCATTTACGACTTCGACGGCGCCGATACGGCGCCCGGCGGCATCACGGTCGTGCGCGACCCTGGCCTGACCACCGCCGACCAGCGTCCGGCACGGTTCGTGCGCATCGAGAAGGCGGTGAGCCTGCCCGACGACGAGGTGCGCGACTTCGTCAACACCGCGTTCGGCCGCAGCAACGTGATGCGCGAGATCCTCGGCTACGCTCCGGTGGAGCCGGACGGTTCGGTGATGGTCAAGGTCCCGGCGGGCGTGGCCTTCGGCATCACCATGCTCGACCGGGACGGCCGGCGCATCTCGACCCGCCACCAGAACTGGCTGCAGGTGCGCGCCGGCGAGGTGCTGAGCTGCAACGGCTGCCACGTTCCCCCGGGCGCCCAGCCACAGGGCCAGCCGCCGCTGTCCCACGGGCGCAGCGGGCTGTTCGCTTCCGCCAACCCGGGCGCGCCGACCACGGGCGTGCCGTTTCCCAATACCGATCCGGCCCTGTTCGCCGACCAGGGCGAGACCATGGCCGAGACCCGCATGCGCATCAGCTGCCAGACGGACTGTGCCGCGCTGTCGCCGAGCGTCGACGTGCACTTCGACGACGTCTGGACCGATCCGGCGGTTCGCGCGCCGGACCCGTCGATCAGCTATCGCTACATGGACCTGCAGTCCCCGGCGCCGACCAGCTCAGCCTGCCAGACGACCTGGTCGTCGGTGTGCCGCATCACCATCCACTACCCGGATCACATCCAGCCGCTGTGGAACCTGACACGGCAGATCCTCGATGTCGACGGCGTCACCGTCCTCGAGGACCGCTCCTGCCTGAGCTGCCACACCCCGCGCGATGCGGCGGACGCCCTGCGGGTCCCGGCGGGCCAGCTCGACCTCACCGGCGAGCCCTCCCCGGACGAGACCGACCACTTCGTCTCGTTCCGCGAACTTATGTTCACTGACGCCGCCCAGGAAGTTAACATGGGCGCGCTGCAGGACATCCTGGTCCCGGGACCGCCGGATCCGGTGACGGGTGACCCGACCTTCGTCACGGTACCCGTCCCACCCTCGATGAGCCCTGCCGGGGCGCGCGCTTCGGCCCGGTTCTTCAGCCGGTTCGATGCGGGTGGGTCCCACTTCGGGTACCTGAGCGGGGCCGAGCTGCGGCTCATCGCCGAGTGGCTGGACATCGGTGGACAGTATTACAACGACCCGTTTGCGGCGCCCGAAGACTGAGCCGATGCGGCTTCTCGCAATCCTCCTGCTCGGCCTCGCGCCGCTCGTGGCCCGTGCGGCGGACGATCCGCCGCCGCAGGTGACGGTCGTCGAGCCCTACCTCGAGCTGCACACCGGCCCGGGCCGCGGCTTCCCGGTCACCTTCGTGGTCGAGCGTGGCGACAAGGTCGAGGTGCTCAAGCGCCGCACCGACTGGTTCAAGGTGCGCGTCGATGGCGGCTTCGAGGGCTGGGTCGACCGGGTACAGATGGCCGAGACCCTGACCGCGCTCGGCGAGCCGCTGCCGATCAACGATCCGCGCCGCGAGGACTTCGGCCTGCACCGCCGGGAACTCGGGGTCCTGGCCGGCGACTTCGAGGGCGCGAACGTCATCACCGCCTACGGCGCCTACACCCTGAATCCTTACCTGAACGTGGAGCTGCGCCTGTCGCAGCTGCTCGGCAACTCTTCGAACGGGTACATCGTGGCCGCGGGCCTGTCGCACGTGTTCCGGCCGGACTGGCGCGTGGCGCCGTTCGTGTCGCTGGGCACCGGCCTCATTCACATCGAGCCGAAGGCCACGCTGGTCCAGACGCTGGACCGTGACGATCAGCTCGCTTACGTCGGCGGCGGCTTCAAGGCCTATCTGTCGCGGCGCTTCATCCTGCGGGCCGAATACAACAAGTACCTGGTCTTCACGGACCGGGACGAAAACGAGGATGCCAACGAATGGAAGGTCGGCTTCGCGTTCTTTTTCTGACGGCGGCCGTCGGCCTCCTGTCCGGGTGCGGCATGTTCCGCACGGCCGAGCAGCCCGTGGCGCCCGCCGAGGCCGCGGTACCGGCCGACGGTCCGGTCGAGTCCGCCTCCGTGATCACCCCGGAGGTCGAGCGCCGCGAGGTGCGCGAGGCGAAGATCGATACCGAGAACTGGGAACTCGGCGGCTATATCGGCTCGATCTCGATCGAGGACTTCGAGGTCAATGTCCTGTACGGCGCCCGCGCCGCCTACCACATCAGCGAGGACTTCTTCGCCGAGGCCATCTATGGCAACGCGGACGCCGGACTCAGCAGTTTCGAGCGCCTGAGCGGCTCCTCGCCGCTGTTGACCGATAGTGAGAGGAGGTTCAAGTACTACAGCCTCGGTTTCGGATGGAATGTGTTGCCTGGAGAGGTGTTCCTCGGCGGCAAGCGTGCGCTGAACAGCGCGGTGTATCTCACCGTGGGTGCGGGCAGCACGTCCTTCGCCGGCGACGACCGGTTCACGTTGACCCTGGGCGCCGGCGCCCGGGTGCTGATCAAGGACTGGTTGGCGGCGCACCTCGACATCAGGGACCACATCCTCGAGGTGGACGTGCTCGGCGTGAACAAGCAGACGCACAATTACGAGGCGACGGTCTCCCTGACGGTGTTTTTCTAGACCCGAGTGGAGGAACCGATGCGCGCCAACCGAATCGTGACGACCATGGCAGCCCTGGTGACGGGGATCGCGGCCCTTTCACTGCCCGCGGCGGCCGGCAGCGGCTCCACGCCCGCGCCCGACTTTACCCTGCCGATGCGCGAAGGCGGCTCGGTCAACCTCGGCTCGCTCAAGGGCCAGGTCGTGATGATCAACTTCTGGGCAAGCTGGTGCGGGCCGTGCCGTGCCGAGTTCCCGATCCTCGACGACATGTACCGCAAGTACAAGCCGATGGGCTTCACGCTCCTGGGCGTGAACGTCGAGAGCGACCCGGCCGACGCCGAGCGTTTCCTGTCGAAGTTTCCCGTGTCGTTCCCGATCGCCTATGACGCGGCCAACGAGGTGAGCGGCGCGTATGGTGTCTCGGCCATGCCCACGACCCTGATCGTTGACCGCAAGGGCAACGTGCGCTGGCTGCACCGTGCCTACAAGCCCGGCGACGAGAACGAGTATCTCAACCAGATCCGGGCCATGCTGAGGGAATGAACATGAAGCTCGTGCGCGCGTCCCTGCTGCTCGGTGCCGCGATCCTCGCTTCCGGTTGTGGCCGGATCGAGCCGTGGGTCAAGCCGTACGAACGCGAGCGGCTGGCGGACCCGATCATGGCCTGGGACCGCGACCCGGTCTCCTCCTCCTACGTGAAGCACGTCTACGAGTCGCGCGAGGGCGCTCGCGGCGCGATGGGCGGGGCCGGCGGCGGCTGTGGCTGCAACTGACGCCATGCGGGCCCTGCGCGCACTCGCCATCGTGCTTGCCGGGCTCGGGCCGGCCACGGCGCTCGGCGCCGTGCTGCCGGACGACCGTGCCGACGTGATGTACCACCTCTACGACGGCGGCGGCGTCACCATCGACGGGCCTTCGCTGCTGGTGCTGAAGAAGTTCGACGAGAAGTACGCCGTCAGCGCCAGCTACTACATCGACATGGTGTCGAGCGCATCGATCGACGTGGTGACCACGGCCAGCCCGTACGAGGAGGAGCGCACGCAGTACGGGCTCGGCTTCGACTACCTGCGCGGAAAGATCACCTACAGCGCGGCGTTCTCCAACAGCAAGGAGAACGACTACGAGGCCAACACGGCCAGCATCTCGATCAGCCAGGACATGTTCGGCGACCTGACCACGGTGAGCCTGTCGTTCGCGCGCGGCTGGGACAAGGTCTTCCGCCGCAACGACGACCTGTTCGCCGACAAGCTCGACCGCCACGTCTACGGCGTCAACGTGACGCAGGTGGCGACCAAGGACCTGGTGCTCGGGTTCTCGTGGGAGACGGTCGCCGAGGAAGGTTTCCTCAACAACCCCTACCGCTCGGTCCGGTACGTCAATCCCGAGGACCCGGCCTCCTACCTTTACGAGCCTGAGCGCTACCCGCGTACCCGCACCGGCAACGCGTTCGCCGTCCGCGGCCGCTACTACCTGCCGTACCGGGCGGCGCTGCAGGGCGAGTACCGCTTCTACACCGACACCTGGGGCATCCTCGCGCACACTGGCGAGGTGAGCTACACCCACCCCTGGGGCGACAAGTGGGTCTTCGACGCCCACTACCGCTACTACACCCAGGAGGCGGCGGATTTCTACAGCGACCTGTTCCCGCGCCCGAACTTCCAGAACTTCCTGGCGCGCGACAAGGAACTGTCGACCATGGTGAGCCACACCATCGGCGTCGCCGCGAGCTATGAGTTCGAGGCGCCGTGGCTCAGGTTCTTCAAGAAGAGCACGGTCAACTTCAAGTACGACTTCATCATCTTCCAGTACGACGACTTCCGCGACCTGCGGGTGACCGGGGTCCCGCCCGGCACCGAGCCGCTCTACGACTTCAACGCCAACGTCGTCCAGTTCTTCGTCTCCGGCTGGTTCTAGTCCTCGCGGTACCGACATGATTCGCCCACGATGTCGATTCGGGGGCGATTACGGTTGGTGCCTGTCCTGGCGTCGACGGGTCCTGGCTGAGCGCGATTCGGGGGTGATCACGGTTGGTGCCCGTCCTGGCGTCGACGGGTCCTGGCTGAGCGCGATTCGGGGGTGAGGACGGGAGAGGCAGGGCGCGCGGCCTACTCCTGTATGGTCCTCTGCGAGTTCGGAAGAGTCGGAAAAC
>CAZXAS010000027.1:0-19656 GCA_964638185.1 uncultured Steroidobacteraceae bacterium
CGAACGGCGACATGGTCACGCTGACCCTGATCCAGGGCGTGGTGAACACCTTCGTGTTCGTGTTCTCGCGCGTGATCGGCAGCGTCGTCGACCGGGTCGTGTTCCGCAACGAGAACGGCCATGGCCCCGCGTTCTGGATCACCACCATCGTCGCCGAGCTGGTGCTCGCCTTCCTCGCCACGATGGTGGTCATGTGGTTCTCGCGCCAGCGGGAGTTCCGCGCAGACCATGGCGGCGCCACGCTCGCCGGTCGCCAGAACATGATCGGCGCACTCGAGGCGCTCAAGCGCTCGCAGCCGCATGCCCTGCCCGACCAGATGGCCGCGTTCGGCATTGCCGGCGGCCTCGGCCAGGGGCTGAAGAAGCTGTTCATGAGCCACCCGCCGCTCGACGAGCGGATCGCGGCGCTGCGCGCGGGTACGTGACGCGCCACCTCGTGCTGGTCCTGGGCGACCAGCTCGACGCGACGTCGGCCGCATTCGACGGCTTCGACCCGGCGCAGGACGCGGTGTGGATGGCCGAAGCCGCGGCGGAAAGCACCCACGTCTGGTCGCACAAGGCCCGCATCGCCGTCTTCCTGGCGGCGATGCGGCATTTCCGCGCAAGCCTCGAGGCCGCCGGCCGCACGGTGCATTACCGTGAGATCGACCGGCATGCGGCACCGACCCTGGCCGTGGCGCTGGGCGAGGACCTCGCCCGGCTGCGGCCGGCGCGCCTGATCCTGGTCGAGCCGGGCGACTGGCGAGTCCGCGAGTCGCTCGTGTCCGCGGCAGGCGAAGCCGGCGCCCTGCTCGAGATCCGACCGGACCGGCACTTCCTGTGCTCGCTCGAGGAGTTCGACGGCTGGGCCGCGCGGCGCAAGGAACTCAGGCTCGAGTACTTCTACCGCTGGATGCGCCGCCGAACGGGCCTGCTCATGATCGATGGGCAGCCTGCCGGCGGGGCCTGGAACTTCGACCGGGACAACCGCGCCAGCTTCGGCAAGGCGGGGCCCGGCCTGCTCGCACCACCACGACGCTTTGCACCGGATCCCACGACACGCGCAGTGCTCGAGCTGGTCGAGGCGCGTTTCCCCACCCACCCGGGCTCGCTCGCGCACTTCGACTGGCCGGTCACGCGTGCCGACGCGCTGGCGGCGCTCGACGACTTCGTCACGACGAGACTCGCCACCTTCGGGCCATTCCAGGATGCGCTGTGGGCGGGCGAGCCCTGGCTTCACCACAGCCGACTGTCCGTGGCACTCAACCTCAAGCTGCTCTCGCCGCTCGAGGCCTGCCAGGCGGCGGAACGCGCCTGGGCGACCGGCCGCGTGCCGCTTGCCTCGGCCGAGGGCTTCATACGCCAGGTGCTCGGCTGGCGCGAATACGTACGCGGCATCTACTGGCGCCACATGCCGCGGTACGCGTCGCAGAACCATCTCGGGGCCAGCGCGCCACTGCCCGATTTCTACTGGACCGGCGATACCGACATGGCCTGCCTGGCCGACACCCTGCGCCAGACCCTGGAGTTCGGCTACGCCCACCACATCCAGCGGCTGATGGTCACGGGCCTGTTCGCGCTGCTCGTCGGCGTGGAGCCCCGCCGGGTGCACGAGTGGTACCTGGCGATCTACGTCGATGCGGTCGAGTGGGTCGAGCTGCCCAATACCCTGGGCATGTCGCAGTATGCGGACGGCGGCATCATGGCGTCGAAGCCCTACGTCGCCACCGGCCGGTACATCGAGCGCATGAGCAACTACTGTGACGGCTGCCGCTACGACCCGGCCCTCGGCAGTGGACCGCGCGCCTGTCCGTTCACCACGCTGTACTGGGACTTCCTGGCGCGTCACCAGGAGCGTTTCCGCGGCCACGCGCGGCTCGGGCTGCAGGTCAGGAACCTCGACCGCCTCGATGAATCCGCGCTCGGCGCCATCCGCGAACAGGCGCATAGGCTCAGGCTCGAGCTGGCAGCCGGCCGGTCCCGCGCAAGCTGACAGGAGACGCAATTGTCGACCGCCATCATGTGGTTCCGCCGGGACCTGCGGCTGGCCGACAATGCGGCACTGGCGGCGGCGCTCGCCACGGCCGACACGGTCGTGCCCGTCTATGTGCATGCCCCGGAGGAAGAAGGCGCCTGGCCGCCGGGGGCGGCCAGCCGCTGGTGGCTGCACCACAGCCTCGCGGCGCTCGAGCGCGAGCTTCACAGGCGTGGCAGCCGCCTCATCGTCCGTCGTGGGCCGGCCGCGGCCGCGCTCGCGACCCTCGCCAAGGAGAGCGGCGCGAAGTCGGTGCACTGGAACCGGCTCTATGAGCCGGACGCCATTGCCCGCGACACGGCCGTCAAGCGTGAGCTGCGCGAGCGTGGCCTCGACGCGTCGTCGTCGGCCGGCCACCTGCTGATCGAGCCGTGGACCGTCAGGACCGGCAAGGGCGATCCGTTTCGCGTGTTCACGCCATTCTGGCGGGCCTGCGCACCGGGGCTACAGGCGCTCCCACGACCCCTGCCTGCGCCCGACCGGCTGGCGCCGCCGCCCCGGGCGCTCGATAGTGTCGCGCTCGATGCGCTCGGACTGCTGCCCGGACTCGACTGGGCGGGCGGCCTTGCCGCGTCCTGGCAACCGGGCGAGGCCGGCGCGGAGGCCCGGCTCGCGGCCTTCGCCGGCGAGGCACTCGCCCAGTATCACGATGCCCGCGACCGGCCGGGCGTCAGCGGCAGTTCGCGCCTGTCGCCGCACCTGCATTTCGGCGAGATCTCGCCACGCCAGGCGTTGGCCGTGGCGCATGCCGGCCTCGCCCCCGACCTGCCGGGCGTGGTGTCGTTCGTCCGGGAACTGGGCTGGCGGGAGTTCGCGCATCACCTGCTGTATCACTACCCGCACACCGCCGAAGCGCCGCTCGATGCGAGATTCGACCGGCTGGACTGGCGCGAGGACGCCGGGCAGCTACGCGCCTGGCAGCGTGGCCTCACCGGCTATCCGATCATCGACGCCGGCATGCGGGAACTGTGGCGCACGGGCTGGATGCACAATCGCGTGCGCATGATCGCCGCCTCGCTCCTGACCAAGAACCTGTTCATGCACTGGCGCGAGGGAGCGCGCTGGTTCTGGGATACGCTGGTGGACGCCGACCTCGCCAACAACACCCTCGGGTGGCAGTGGGTGGCCGGCTGCGGCGCCGATGCAGCGCCCTACTTCCGCATCTTCAACCCGGTGCTGCAGGCCGAGAAGTTCGATGTCGACCGGTCCTATATCCGCCGCTGGGTGCCGGAGCTGGCCCGGCTGCCCGACCGTTTCGTCCACCAGCCCTGGCAGGCGCCGGAAGCCGTCCTGGAGGAAGCTGGCGTGCGCCTCGGCCGCGACTACCCGCATCCAGTGGTCGACCCCCGCGCGGGACGCGACCTCGCGCTCGCGCGCTTCGCCGGGCTGAAGCAGGCATGATGGCCAGCGAATCCGCTCCGCCTGTCCCGGCGAACGGTCCAGTACGGCGCACCCCCGGGGCGCCGACCGAAGTCTGCTGATGGGAGTTGGGGCGATGGAATTCAGGGCAAGACTGCCGGCACTCGTTGCGCTCGCCACCCTGGCCTCCGGGTCCGCGGCCGCGGCCGAGCTGCCATCCGCGGCACGGGCCAGCGAGCCGTCCCTGACGCAGGTCGGCAAGGGACGCCTGACCTGGCTCGGCTTCGGCATCTACGAGGCGAGCCTGTGGACGCCCAGTGGCGATTTCGATCAGTTCCGCGAGGGTGAACCGGTCGCCCTGTCGCTGTGGTACGAGCGCGGATTCACGCGCCAGGACCTGATCGACATCACCACCGGCGAGTGGGACCGGCTCGCCCTCGGCACCGTCGCCGAGCGTGCCCGCTGGGCGGCGGAACTCGAGCGAATCTGGGACGACGTGGGCAAGGGCGACAACATGACCGCCATCGTGGTGCCGGGGCGCGGCACGGACTTCTACGACGCCCGGCGGCGGGTGGGCAGCATCGACGATCCCGCCTTCGGGCCGGCATACCTGCGGATCTGGCTGGACTCGCGCAGCGCGGTGAAGGACCTGCGCGTCGCCCTGCTCGGCAGTACGGGGGCACGTTGAGCCAGTCACGCTGGCGGGGCGCCTTCACGCGCTGGTTTGCCGCCGATCACGCCGAACAGCCTGCACCCGCAGACCCGGACAGCATTGAATGGGCGCGGATCGTGCCATTCATCGGCATGCACGTCGCCTGCCTCGGCGTCATCTGGGTCGGGGCGAGCCCGCTCGCGGTCGGCGTCGCGGTGGCGCTCTACCTGCTGCGCATGTTCGCCATCACCGGTTTCTACCACCGCTATTTCGCGCACCGCAGCTTCAAGACCTCACGCGCCGGCCAGTTCCTGTTCGGGCTCCTCGGCGCCTCCGCGGTGCAGCGCGGGCCCGTCTGGTGGGCTGCGCACCACCGTCATCACCATGCCTGGTCCGACCGGCCCGAGGACCCGCATTCGCCCAGGCACAAGGGCTTCCTGGTGAGCCACATGGGCTGGTTCCTCACCAAGGGCGGTTTCCGTCCCGACCTGCGGCGCGTGCGCGACCTGCTGCAGTTCCCGGAGCTGCGCTGGCTGGACCGCTACGACATTGCCGTCCCGGCCCTGCTCGCCGCGGGGCTGTTCGGGGCCGGCGAGGCGCTGGCCCACTACCGGCCCGAGCTCGGCACCGACGGCGGGCAACTGCTGGTATGGGGCTTCTTCATCTCCACCGTGGCCGTCTACCACGCGACCTACACGATCAATTCGCTGTCGCACGTCTTCGGACAGCGGCGCTATCCGACCGGTGATGACAGCCGCAACAACCCGTGGCTCGCGCTGATCACGCTCGGCGAAGGCTGGCACAACAACCACCACTACTATCCGAGCTCGGTCCGCCAGGGTTTCTACTGGTGGGAGCTGGACCTGACGTACTACGGGCTCAAGCTGCTGTCCTGGCTCGGCATCATCTGGGACCTGAAGCCGATCCCGGTCGAGGTGCGCGACGCGCGCCCGGGGGCCAGGCCATGAGGGTCGCTGTCGTCGGCGCGGGCATCTCCGGGCTCACGGTTGCCGCCGGCCTCGCCGGGCGCCACCAGGTCACCGTGTTCGAGGCGGCCGACTGGGTCGGCGGCCACACCCACACGGTCGACGTCGACGAGGACGGCCGCGCGATCGCGGTCGACACCGGCTTCATCGTCTTCAACGACTGGACCTACCCGAACTTCATCGCGATGCTCGAGCGCCTGGGGGTGGCCTGGCAGCCTTCGAACATGAGCTTCAGCCTGCAGTGCGAACGCACCGGGCTCGAATACAACGGCACCTCGGTCAACGCGCTGTTCGCGCAACGGCGCAACCTGTTCCGGCCGTCGTTCCTCAACATGATCCGCGAGATCCTGCGCTTCAACCGCGAGGCGCCACGATTCCTCGGCTCCGGCGACGAAACCACCACGCTCGGCGACTGGCTGGCGGAGCGCGGCTTTGGCGGCACCTTCGTCGAGCACTACATCGTACCGATGGGCCGTGCAATCTGGTCGGCCGAGGCAGCCGCGATGCTGGCATTCCCGGCGCACTTCTTCATCGACTTCTTCAAGCGCCACGGCTTCCTGTCCATCGACGACCGGCCGGTCTGGCAGGTGGTGCGCGGCGGCTCGAGGGAGTACGTGCGCGCCCTGACGCGGCCGTTCGCGTCGTCCATCAGGACTGCCACGGCCGTGCGCTCGGTGACCCGGCTGCCCCACGAGGTGATGCTGCGCACGGCGGACGGCGAGATTCAGCACTTCGACGCGGTCGTGTTCGCCTGCCACAGCGACGAGGCGCTGGCGATGCTCGACGATCCGAGCCCGGCGGAGCGTGCGGTGCTCGGCGCACTGCCGTACGCGGCCAACGACGCCATCCTGCACGCGGATGCATCGCTGCTGCCGCGCCGGCCGCTCGCCCGTGCGGCCTGGAACTACCACCTGCGCCAAGGTGACGGCCAGGGCGTCGCCCTGACCTACGACATGAACGTGCTGCAGTCGCTCGATACGCGGCGGCGCTACCTGGTGTCGCTCAACCTCGCGGATCGCATCGACCCGCGGAGCATCATCGCGCGCTTCAACTACAGTCATCCCGTCTACACACCGGCCGGCGTCGCGGCACAGAAGCGCCACGGCGAGATCAGCGGTGTGCGACGCAGCTTCTATTGCGGCGCCTACTGGCGTTACGGGTTCCACGAAGACGGCGTCGTGAGCGCACTGACGGTCCTGGAGCAGTTCGAACGCTGGAAGGCAGATGCAGACGAGCCTCTACAAAGGGTGGGTTAGGCACCGCCGGCACGGTCCGACCGCGAACAGCTTCCGCTACCGGCTGTTCATGGTGTACGTCGACCTCGCCGAACTGCCGGGCGCCTTCGATTCGACCCCGTTGTGGTCGGCGCGACGCCCCGCGCTGGCGTGGTTCCGCAGGGCCGACTACCTCGGTCCCGCCACGCTGCCACTCGACGAGGCGGTGCGCGGCAAGGTGCAGGCACAGACCGGCGAGCGACCGGCCGGGCCGATCCGCATGCTCACGCACCTGCGCTATTTCGGCTACTGCATGAATCCGGTCACCTTCTACTACTGCTTCGACGCCGCGGGCAGCGAGATCACGCACATCGTCGCGGAGATCAACAACACGCCCTGGGACGAGCGCCACGCCTACGTGCTGCCGATGGATGCCGCGGAGGCGGTCCAGGCGACGCGCCGCTGGCGCTTCGGCAAGTCGTTCCACGTTTCGCCCTTCCTGCCCATGGACATGGACTACGACTGGCGCTTCACCGCGCCGGGCGCGCGCCTGCAGGTGCACATGGAGAACTTCCGCGAGGGCAAGCGGGTGTTCGACGCGACACTGGAGCTCGTGCGCGAGCCAGCCACCGCGGCTGCGCTCAACCGTGCGTTGCTGGCGCATCCGTTCATGACCGCCAAGGTCGCGTTCCTGATCTACTGGCAGGCCCTCAAGCTCCTGATCAAGCGGACGCCGTTCTTCACCCACCCCGCGAAGCTCGCCTCGAGCGGGCCGCCCAATGCGCCCTGAGGACGCCGAGATGAAACCGACCATCGTCCCTCTCGCCGGCACGGCGAGCCGCACCGTCGTCGCTGCAGGTCCGATCCAGGCCCTCGGGCGACGCGCGATGCTGTCGAGGCTCGGACGCCTCGAGCGCGGCCTGCTCACCATCGTCGACGAGCAGGGCAGGTCGCACAGCTTCGGGCGGCGCCAGGCCGCCTGCGACCTGGCCGTGACCCTCGAGGTGGACCATCCGCAGTTCTGGGCCGATGCCGCCTTCGGCGGCACGGTCGGCGCCGGTGAGTCCTTCATCCGCGGCGACTGGCGCTGCCACGACCTGGTGTCGCTGGTGCGCATCATGGTCGCCAACCGCGACCTGATGGAGGCCATCGACTCGGGCCTCGCCGTCGTCAGCGCACCGCTGCGACGCACCCTGCACTGGCTCAATCGCAACAGCCCGGAGGGCAGCCGCCGGAACATCGCGGCGCACTACGATCTCGGCAACGACCTGTTCCGGCTGTTTCTCGACCCGACGATGTCCTACTCCTGCGCCATCTTCGAGACCCCGCAGACGACGCTCGAACAGGCCTCGATCGCCAAGTTCGACGCAGTCTGCCGCAAGCTGGACCTGCGCCCCGGCGAGCGCCTGCTCGAGATCGGCACCGGCTGGGGCGGCCTTGCCGCACACGCCGCGAAGCACTATGGCTGCCAGGTCACGACGACCACCATCTCGCGCGAGCAGCACGACCATGCCGCGGCGCTCTTCGCCCGCGAGGGGCTCACCGACCGGGTGACGCTGCTGCTCGACGACTACCGCGACCTCGGCGGCCGCTACGACAAGCTGGTGTCGATCGAGATGATCGAAGCGGTCGGCGCGCGCTACCTGGACACCTACATGGGGCGCATCGGCCGGCTGCTCGAGCCGCATGGTGCGGCGCTGATCCAGGCGATCACCCTGCAGGACCAGTTCTACGAGGACGCACTGAAGTCCGTCGACTTCATCCAGCGGTTCATCTTCCCCGGCAGCTTCATTCCGTCCGTGACCGCCATCGTCGACTCGGCCCGGCGCTCGTCGGACATGAAGCTGTTCCACATGGAGGACATCGGCCCGCACTACGCGACGACGCTCAGGCACTGGCGCGAGCGGTTCATGGCACGCCTGCCGGAAGTACGCGCGCTCGGCTATACGGACCAGTTCATCCGCATGTGGGAGTTCTATCTCTGCTACTGCGAGGGCGGCTTCCTCGAGCGCCAGCTCGGCGACGTGCACCTGCTGTTCACGAAGCCCGGATGTCGCAGGCCACCGCTCGCCACCGTTCGTCCGGCCTGACGGCGCGACGGGAGCGCCGTCACATCGAGGTGTAGTTCGGCCCGCCGCCACCCTCGGGCGTGACCCAGCGGATGTTCTGCCGCGGGTCCTTGATGTCGCAGGTCTTGCAGTGCACGCAGTTCTGGGCGTTGATCTGCAGCCGGCGGCCGCCGCCCTCGGCCTCGACGAACTCATAGACGCCGGCCGGGCAGTAACGCGCCTCCGGGCCGTCGTAGACGGCGAGGTTGTGCGCCACCGGTACCTGCGGATCCCGTAGCGTCAGGTGGACCGGCTGGTCCTCCTCGTGGTTGGTGCCCGAGAGGAACACCGACGACAGGCGGTCGAACGTCAGCCGTCCGTCCGGCTTCGGGTACTCGATGCGCGGCATCCCGGCGGCCGGCTTCAGCGACTCGTGGTCGCCGCGGGTGTGCCGGAGCGTCCAGCCGGCCAGCGCGCCGAGACCGAGGTCGTTCAGCCACATGTGCAGGCCGCCGTGGACCGTGCCGGGCCAAAGGCCCCACTTGAGGCCCGGCTTGACGTTCCGGACCTTGTGCAGGTCCCGGTACACCCAGGACCTGCGGAAAGCCTCCGGATAGGCGGCGAGCTCGTCGTTGCGCCGGTCCGCCAGGATGGCGTCGCAGGCGGCCTCGGCCGCCAGCATCCCGGTCTTCATCGCGTTGTGCGAACCCTTGATGCGTGGCAGGTTGACGAAGCCGGCGCTGCAACCGACCAGGGCGCCGCCCGGGAAGGCGAGTTTCGGGATCGACTGCAGGCCGCCCTCGTTGATGGCGCGCGCGGCGTAGCCGATGCGCTTGCCGCCCTCGAAGTAACCGCGGATCTCCCGATGGGTCTTGAAGCGCTGCATCTCCTCGAAGGGCGAGAGATGCGGGTTCTCGTAGTTCAGGTGCACCACGAAGCCGACGGAGACCAGGTCTTCGCCGAAGTGATACAGGAACGAGCCACCACCGGTGCGCGCATCGAGCGGCCAGCCCTGGCTGTGGATCACGAGTCCGCGCCGGTGCTGCGCCGCCGGCACCTGCCACACTTCCTTGACGCCGATGCCGTACTGCTGCGGATCGACCCCGTCGCGCAGGTTGAACTTCGCCATCAGTTCCTGCGACAGCGAGCCGCGGCAGCCCTCGGCGAAGAACGTGTAGCGCGCATGCAGCTCCATCCCCGGCTGCCAGCCCGGCTTGCGTTCGCCATTGCGATCGATGCCCATGTCGCCGGTCGCCACGCCGCGCACCGCGCCCGTGTCGGTGTAAAGGACCTCGGCCGCAGCGAACCCCGGGTAGACGTCGACGCCGAGTTCCTCGGCCTGGCGCGCCAGCCAGCGGCAGACGTCACCGAGGCTCGCGATGTACATGCCGTGGTTGCTCATCAGCCGCGGCAGGGCCCAGTTCGGGATCCTGAGCGCCTTGTCGGGAGTCAGGACCATGAAACGGTCCTCGGTCACAGGCGTGTCGAGCGGAGCTCCACGCGCCTTCCAGTCCGGAAACAGCTCGGTCAGCGCGATCGGGTCGATGACGGCACCGGAAACGATGTGGGCGCCGACCTCCGAGCCCTTCTCCAGCACGCAGACGCTGATCTCGCCGCCACGCTCCGCCGCCAGCTGCTTGAGGCGGATCGCCGCCGCGAGCCCGGCCGGACCCGCGCCCACGATGACGACGTCGAACTCCATCGATTCACGTTCCACGGTGCCTGTCCTCTGCCGGGCTGCCGCAGCCGCGCGGGCTGCGAAGACCGAAATTGTATAACGGTCCGCCGGCTTCTACAGTCCCGTGTTCACCTCAGGCCTTGCCGCATCGCGGCGCCGGAAATCGACCCATGAGCCCGGCCGGAATCACGCTCCTGATGCTGCTTTCGTTCGCGGCCTTTGGCCTCCTGGCCATGCGCAAGCTCGCGATCGTCACCCACCTGCAGCCGGAAATCCGCTGGGACCACCCGGCTGCACGCCTGAGAAGCGTGCTCGTCGACGGGTTGCTGCAGCGGCGCATGATCCGCTTCGAGTGGAAGCCCGGCGTGATGCACACCGTGATCTTCCTGGGCTTCGTGTCGCTGCTGCTGCGCAAGCTGCAACTCATCGCCATCGGCTACGACGAGACCTTCGCGGTGACCGGCCCGCTGGGCGGTGCCTTCGCCACGTTCAAGGACCTGGCCGAGGTCGCGGTACTGGTCGCGGTGGGCTACGCGTTCTATCGCCGGCTGGCATTGAAGCCCGCGAGGCTCGAGCCCAACCGCGAGGGGATCGTGGTGCTGTCGCTGATCGCGACCATCATGGTCACGGACCTGCTGTTCGACGGCTTCCGGTTCGCGCTGCTCGCCGCCGATCATCCGGCCATTGCCCATGAGCGCGACTTCGCCCCGATAGGCAGTGCGCTCGCCGGACTGTTCTCGTCCTGGTCGGCCGGATCGCTCGAGGCGGGCTATGTCTCCTCGTACTGGGTCCAGATGCTGACGGTGTTCTCGTTCCTGGTGCTGCTGCCCACCGGCGAGCACTTCCACATCGTCACCGCGCTGCCGGCGCTGTACCTGCGCCGGGGACGGCCGGCCAACGTGGTGCCGAAGGTCGACCTCGAGGCCTTGATGGCGGACGACCCGGACGCCGGGGAGATGCGCGTCGGCGCCCGGAGCGCTGCCGACCTGTCATGGAAGGACGCGCTGGACGCCTTCACCTGCACCGAGTGCGGACGCTGCAAGGATGCCTGTCCGACGTTCCTGACCGGCAAGCCGCTGTCGCTCAAGTGGGTGAACGACAGCCTGAAGCAGCACCTGCTCGCCGAGCGCGAGGCCATCGTCGCCGGCGGGGAGAAGGCGGCAGCACTGCCGCCACTCGTCGGCGAGGTCATCAGTGCGGACACCCTTTGGGCCTGCACCACCTGTGGCTACTGCGAAGCGGCCTGCCCCATCGAGCTCGAGCACCTGCCGAAGTTCTACCGCCTGCGCCAGCACCAGGTGATGATGGAAGGCGAGTTCCCGCACGAACTGAAGAACGTGTTCCACGCCTACGAGGTGCAGGGCAATGCATGGGGTCTGCCCGCCGACACCCGCGGCGACTGGGCGCGCGCACTCGAGGTCCCGGTCGTCGACAGCGCGACGGACATGGCGGCTTACGAGTACCTGTTCTATGTCGGCTCCGCCCAGTCATTCGACCCGCGCGGCCAGAAGATCGCACGCGCATTCGTCGAGATCCTGCGCGAGGCAGGGGTCAGCTTCGCGATCCTCGGTCCGCGCGAAGGATCCACCGGTGAATGCGTCCGTCGCGCGGGCAACGAGATGCTCTTCCAGCAGCTGGCCGGCGTACTGGTGGAAACCTTGAACGGACTGGGCGTGACCCGCATCGTCACCTGCGACCCGCACGCCTTCAATTCGCTTCGAAACGAGTATCCGGAGTTCGGTGGCCACTGGCAGGTGGTCCATCACACCCAGCTCATTGCCGAGCTGCTTGCGGCGGGTCGCATCGAGCTGCAGGCCGGCAGCGACCGCATCGCCTATCACGACCCCTGCTACCTGGGTCGCCACAACGGCGAATACGATGCGCCGCGTGCCGTGCTCGAGCGCCTCACGGGCGGTGGCGCCATCGAGCTGCCGCTCAATCGCGCGAGGGCGATGTGTTGCGGCGCCGGCGGCGGCCGAATGTGGATGGAGGAGAACATCGGCTCGCGAATCAACGTGCTGCGCGTGGAACAGGCGCTGTCCTGCCGTCCGCAGGTCATCGCCACGGCCTGTCCATACTGCGCGACCATGATGGAGGACGGGCTGAAGGCCAGGCGGGTGGATGCCGACGTCGCCGTGCGCGACGTTGCGGAACTGGTCGCCGGCGCCATGTCGCGCCGCTCACGACACGAGGTCCGGGCGCGGTAACATCGCGCCGTGAGCGACACGCCGGACAACGCCCCGCCGCGCGACGTGCTGGAGTCGATGCGGACACTCCTGGGGCCGGGCGGCTACCTGGACTCGCCTGGCAACGTCGAGCCGTTCCTCACGGATTTCCGTGGGCTGTACCGCGGCGCCACGCCGCTGGTGGCCTTGCCCGCGTCGACCGCCGAGGTGGCCGGCCTGGTAGCGCTCTGCGCGAGGCACCGCATCGGGATCGTCCCGCATGGCGGCAACACCAGCTATTGCGGTGGCGCGACGCCGCGCGAGGCCGGCAACGAGATCGTCGTCTCGTTGAGGCGCATGCGTGCGGTCCGCGAGGTCGACGCCGCCAACTACTCGCTGACCGTCGAGGCCGGCTGCGTGCTTGCCGAGGCTCAGGCGGCGGCGGACGCGGTTGACCGCCTGTTCCCGCTGTCGCTCGGCTCGGAGGGGTCCTGCACGATCGGCGGCAACCTCGCCACCAATGCCGGTGGCACCGCCGTGCTGCGCTACGGAATGATGCGCGACCTCGTGCTGGGACTCGAGGTGGTGCTGCCGGACGGCCGGGTGCTCGACCAGCTGCGCGCGCTCAGGAAGGACAACACCGGCTACGACCTCAAGCAGCTGTTCATCGGCGCCGAAGGGTCGCTCGGGATCATCACCGCCGCCTGCCTGAAGCTGTTCCCGCGGCCGCGCGGGCATGCGACCGCCTTCGTGGCCCTCGACTCGCCGGCTGCCGCAGTCGACCTGCTGGGGCATTTGCGCGGCACGCTCGGCGACAGCGTCACGACCTTCGAACTGATCCCGCGCATCGCCGTCGAGCTCGCCTGCCGCCACATCGAGGGCGTCAGGGATCCGCTCGACGCGGTGTATCACTGGTACGTGCTGGTCGAGGCCAGCCTGCCGCAGGCCGACTCCGACCTCGCTGCGCGGCTCGAGACCGCCCTGGCCGAGGGCATCGCGGCGCGCCGCCTGCGTGACGCGGCCGTCGCCAGTTCGCTCGCCCAGCGGGCCGCGATGTGGAAGCTGCGCGAGAACATCCCCGAGGCGCAGACGCGCGAGGGGGCGAGCGTCAAGCACGACGTGTCGGTGGCCGCGCGGCTGCTGCCCGCGTTCATCGAGGAGGGCCTGGGACTGCTGGAGTCCATCGTGCCGGGCGCACGGCTCGTCGCCTACGGCCACCTCGGCGACGGCAACCTGCACTTCAACGCGAGTCCGCCACCGGGCACCGACGGCACCGGCCTGCTCGCCCGGCGCGACGAGTTGCGCCACGCCATCCATGACCTGGTCGCCCGCTATCGCGGCAGCTTCAGCGCCGAGCACGGCATCGGCCGGCTGAAGGTCGGCGAACTGGCGCGCTACGAGGACCCGGTGGCGCTCGACCTGATGCGCATCGTGAAGCGTGCCCTCGACCCGGCCGGCATCATGAATCCCGGCAAGGTGCTGGCCGCGGAATGACGCGGCCGCGGGCCGGCGGCGCGCCGCGGGTGTGTGCGACAATCGACCGCTGTCTCCATCGGGGAATCGCATGAGCACCACCGAACCGGCCTGCACCGGCGGGCTGTACGAGGCCTGCGTCGGCGTCCCCGACCTGGCCGCCGCGATCCGCTTCTATGAGCGCTTTGGTTGCCGCGTCGGCAGCATCGGCGAACTCGACGCGGCTGCCGCGCGCGCCCTCTACGGTCACGAATCGGCGCTGCGTTCGGTGCGGCTCGAACACCAGCAGGCCGACCACGGGCTGGTCCGCCTGATGCAGTGGGAACGGCCGCTCAATGCCGGTCTCGGCATGGACGACAGCCTGCGTTGCATCGGCAGCCGCTGGGGCGTGCGGCTGACGGCGAGTGTCATGGACATCGCCAACCACGCCGAGCGCGCACGGGAGCTCGGCGAGCCGGTCGCCATGATCGAGCCCTTGCTCGCCGTCATCGGCGAGGTCTCGGGCCAGCATGCCGCACGGCCTTTCGTCGACCCGGTGATCGGCGTGCGTGAGATGGTGGTGATGCAGCCGCATTACCGCCAGGTGTTTTTTCAGCGCTTCGGCTACGAGAGCCCGCTGTACGGCAGCATCAACCCGAACTGCCTGTTCCGCACCAGCCAGCACACGCATTTCGGCATGATGATCGCCACCGACGACGCGACCGTGCTCGATTTCTACGACCAGGTGCTCGGTCTCAAGCGCTGGTTCGAGGCCGAGGTGCCCTACGACAAGGCCACCGGCTCGCGCCGCATCTTCGGCCTCGAGCCGGGCGAGACCCACTGGATGGTGGACTTCGACGATCCGCGCTCGGGCCATTCGCTCGCAGAGCGGCGTTCCGGCAAGCTGAAGATCGTTCGCTTCGCCGGCAACAGCCGCATCGAGGACCGGCTCGGCCAGTCGCGGCCGGGCTGCCTCGGCTATTCGCTCTACACCTGGCGCGTGACCGGCATCGAGGCCATGCACCGGCGCGTCGCGGGTGGCGGTGCGAGCGGCCTGAGCGACCTGCTCGACGACGAGTTCGGCGGGCGCGCGTTCTCCTTCACCGCTCCGGATGGCTACCCGTGGGTGCTGCTCGAGTCCCGCTGACCGCACCCGGCGCCGGGGCAGCACTGGCCCTGTCGGTGAACGGGCTGGTGGTCGAGTTCGCCACGCCCCGTGGCCCGGCGCGCGTCGTCGATGGCGTGTCGCTGGCACTTGCGCCGGGAGAGGCGCTCGGCATGGTCGGCGAGTCCGGATCCGGCAAGACCATGATTGCGCTGGCGCTGCTCGGCCTCGTGCCTGCACCCGGCCGGGTCAGCGCCGGGACGCTCGAGGTCAACGGACACGACCTGCTGGCACTCGACGAAGTCGCCCGTTGCCGCCTTCGCGGCCGCGACGTGGGCATGGTGTTCCAGAACCCGATGTCGGCCTTCAATCCCGTGCGCACGATCGGCCAGCAGCTCGCCGCGTCCGTCCGTCGCCACCAGGGTCTGGGGCGGCGGGAGGCGGCGGAGCGCGCCATCGAGGCCCTGCGCTCGGTCGGTATCCCGGCCCCCGCGGAACGTGCCGCCAGCTATCCGCACCAGCTGTCGGGCGGCATGCTGCAGCGGGCGATGATCGCGCTGGCGATGATCAACGGGCCGTCGCTGCTGGTCGCGGACGAGCCGACGACCGCCCTCGACGCCACGGTGCAGGCCCAGATCCTCGACCTGCTCTGCACCAGTCTTGCGAGCACGGCACTGCTGCTCGTCACCCACAACCTCGCGGTGGCTGCCGGAATCTGCCAGCGCCTCGCGGTGGTGTATGCCGGGCGCGTGGTCGAGACCGGCGAGACGCGCCGCCTCCTGGACAGTCCCCGCCATCCCTACACGCGCGCGCTGTTAGGCGCCGCACCGCGCATCGACCCCGCGCGACCGCGCCTCGAATCGATTCCGGGCCAGCCGCCCGGGCCGCGCGACCTCGTCGCCGGCTGCCGCTTCGCGCCACGCTGTGCGCGCGCCAGCGCGCGCTGCGATGCGGCACCTGCGCTCGTCGGCGACACGGACCAGTCCTTTGCCTGCTGGCATCCGCTGGAACCGCAGGCATGAATCCCGCTCCCCTGCTCGAGGCACGCGGGCTCAGCGTGAGCTTCGGCCAGGGCCGCCGCCGGGTACGTGCGCTAGACGGCGTCGACGTCGACATCGCGCGCGGCGAGACCGTCGCGCTGGTCGGCGAGTCGGGTTCGGGCAAGTCGACGCTGGCGCTGGCGCTCATGGGCGTGCATCGCGCCGGATCCGGGCGCGTGCTGTTCGATGGAGAGGACGTGACCGGTGCGCGGGGCGCCGCGCTCAAGGCCGTGCGCCGACGCGTGCAGATGGTCTTGCAGGACCCTTACTCCAGCCTCGATCCGCGCTGGAGCGTGGGCCGGATCATCGCCGAACCGCTGGTGGCCCATCGCTGGGGCGACCGCCATCGCATCGAGGCGCGGGTGGCGGAACTCATCCGGCTGGTCGCGTTGCCCGAGGATGCCGCGCTGCGGCCACCCACCGAGTTCTCAGGCGGCCAGCGGCAACGCATTGCCATTGCCCGCGCCATGGCGCTGGCGCCCGAGCTGATCATCGCCGACGAACCGGTGTCCGCGCTCGACGTGTCGATCCAGGCGCAAATCATCAACCTGCTGCTCGACGTGCAGCGGGTCACCCGGTTCGCGATGCTGCTGATCTCGCACGACATCGCCCTGGTGCACCAGGTCGCGCACCGCGTCGTGGTGCTCTATCTCGGGCGTGTCGTGGAGCAGGGTCCATCCGTCGCGGTCATCAGCGATCCACAGCATCCCTACACCGCCGCACTGGTCTCCGCGGTCCCGACGCTGGAGCAGCACGCCGGCGGAGCGCGGATCGTCCTCGCCGGCGAGCCGCCGTCGCCGCTCGATCCGCCGCCGGGCTGTGCATTCCACCCGCGCTGCCCGATCGCGCGCGAGCGCTGCCGCCGCGAGGCGCCCCGGCTTGCGCCGGGTCCCGGCGACCGGCAGGTCGCCTGCCACACCCCCGGCGAACTGTCCGCAGTCGCGACGACGCGCGATCCGGCGACGGCCCATGCCGCCCGCTGATGCACCGAGGCGCCGGCGCGCGCAGCGAGGCAGGGAACTGGCGCTGCCCGTCACGACGCAGCGCCTGGTCCTGCGCGACTTCCGCGACCTCGACCTGCAGGCGGTGCTCGACTGCCGCTGCGACCCGCGCGTCACCCGCCACATGCCCTTCGGTCCTCGCGACGAGGCCGAGGCGCGCGAACATCTGGCCGGCATCCTGCGCGCCCAGCGCGATCCGCGTCGCTCGGCCTGGGAACTCGCCGTCGAGCGCCAGGACGACGGTCGCGTGATCGGTGCCTGCGACCTGACCCTGCAGTCAGCCCGCGAAGCAGAAGTCGGCTATGTGCTGGGGCGGACCTCGTGGGGCCTGGGGTTCGGCACGGAGGTCGCGCAGGCACTGCTGGCGACGGCCTTCATGCAGCTCGGCGTGGAACGCGTCGTGTCCACGGTCGAAGTGACCAATCGCCGCTCCATCCGCGTGCTGGAGAAGGCCGGCCTGCGCTGGGACGGCACCGTGCGCCGGCATGCCCACGAGCGCGGCCGATGGTGGGACGTGCACCTGTACTCGCTCGACCGTGATGCCTGGCAGCTCGGCGGCCGGTCCTAGCCGTCCGTTGTATTCTTGCGGTCCACGGCAATGCCCGCGAAGATGCCACAGACGAGCTGGCCGCCGCCGGCCCCTCAACGGGATACACCATGACCCGCAGGTCCGCGCTCATCGCTGCCGCCGTCGCGACGACGGTGCTCGCCCTCTACGCTCTTGCCGGGTTCCTCGGCGTGCCGCGCCTCGTCCGGCAGGGTGTCGTGGATGTCTTCGCCAGCGAGTACGCCACCGCGGCACGCCTCGACAGCGTGCGCTTCAATCCGTTCACCTTCGAGCTCGAGGCCCGTGGCTTTGGCGTCGATGGCGACGACGGCGAGCCGGTGCTCGGTTTCAGCCGCCTGTACGTCGACTTCGAGCTGGCCTCGCTGTGGAACCGTGCCTGGACTTTCGGTCGCATCGAGCTGGACGAACCCTACGGACGGCTCATACAGCGTGCCGATGGCAGCCTCAATGTGGTGGAGCTCTTCTCCCGGCCCGACGGTGTGCCTGAGACGCAGACCGAGGCCGCCGAGGCCGGATTGCCGCGGCTGCGCATCGGCAGTCTCGAAGTCGCCCGGGGTCGGCTCGACTACACCGACCGCACCCGTGGCGAGCCCTTCTCCACCACCCTCGCGCCCATCAGCTTTGGTCTCGACGACTTCCGCACCGAGGGTGCCGGCAACGTGTTCCGGCTGGTGTCGGGTTCGGACACCGGCGCGCAGTTCGATTTCGAGGGCACCTTCGCCGTCTCCCCCGCGGCCTCGCGCGGCCGCCTGCACGTCGCGCGGGTACCGGCCACCACCATCGACGAATACCTCGGCGAACTCCTGCCGCTGACGCTTCGGGCGGGTGCGATCGACCTCGGCCTCGAGTACGACGTGGCGCTGCCGGAATCCGGGCTCACCGCCGTCATCGACGTCGACAAGATCGCCATTACCGGGCTCGAGACCCTGTCCCCCGGCCAGGATGTGCCCTGGCAGTTCCCGGCCATCGCCGTGCGTGGCACCCACCTCGATCTCGTCGCCAGGACCGTCTCCATCGCGGCCATCGAAGCGGCGGACCCGGTGCTGCCGGTGTGGCGAACTGCGGAGGGAATCGCCACGCCGGGCCTGCTCCTTGGCACAGGCGACACGGCCGCCCCGGTGGCCGCCGGCCAGGCCGACACCCCCGGGGACGCCCCACTCGACGCGAACACCGCCGGGGAAGCCACGGAGCGGGCCTGGGCCATCTCCGTGCCGCTGATCGAGATCACCGGCGCACGCGTGCCATTCGAAGACCGGACGCTTTCCCCGGCGACGTCACTCGACCTGCTGATGCCCGAAGCCAGGATCGAGGGCTTCGCCGAGCCGGCGACCGGCCCGTTGCACGTGAGCGCAACGCTCGAGCCGGCGAGTGGTGGCGCGATCTCGACGACGGCGACGATTGCGTCAGACCGTTCCAGCCTCGCGGCCGACTGGTCGATCGAGGCGCTGGAACTGGCACCGGCCCAGCCCTACCTGGATACGGCCACTGACCTCGTACTGTCCGCAGGCCGCCTGTCGGGCGCGGGACGCCTGGAGGTCGAGGACCTCGACGGCGAGCCGCGCCTGCAGCTGACCGGGAATGCGACCATCGACGCCCTGCGCTCGCGCGACCGGTCGCTGGGCGAGGATTTCATCAACTGGAAGGCGCTGGCGCTGCGCGATCTGCGCTACACCAGCGAACCCGCGGCCTTCACGCTGCGTGAACTGGTGGCGACCGAACCCTACGTGCGCCTCATCCTGTCCTCGAGCGGCGTGACCAACATCGAGGCCGTCCTCGACCCCGAGGCGGCGGCGGCGAAGGCCGCCGCGATCGCCGCCGAGCGCGCCGCCCGCGACGAGCCGCGCGCGGACGATGACGCCGAGACCGCCGCTGCCGGGCCGGAGGCCGCCGCCGCGCCGGCGGCGCCTGCCATGAATAGCGCCATCGGCCTGGTGCGGATCGTGCGCGGCCGGACCGATTTCGCGGACTACACCCTCGAGCCGAACTTCGCGATTGCGATCGAGGACCTCAATGGTTCCATCAGCGGCCTGTCCTCCGCACCGGATGCCCGCGCGAAGGTCGACCTCGCCGGACAGGTGGACCGCTATGCGCCGGCGAAGGTCGCCGGCGAGATCAACCTGCTCTCGGCCGAGACCTTCATCGACATCGCGGCGAGTTTCGACAACATCGAGCTGACCGCCTTCAATCCCTACTCCGGCAAGTTCGCCGGCTACCGGATCGACAAGGGGAAGCTGTCGGTCGAGACGACCTATCGCGTCGAGAACAACCGCCTCGATGCCAACCACAACGTGGTGATCAACCAGTTGCAGCTCGGCGACAAGGTCGAGTCGCCCGACGCCGTGTCGCTGCCGCTCAAGCTCGCGATCGCATTGCT
>CAZXAS010000027.1:19756-22377 GCA_964638185.1 uncultured Steroidobacteraceae bacterium
GCAGAAGGTCGAGACCCTGCGCAAGGCGCTGACCGAGCGTCCGGCGCTCAACCTCGACATCCCGTCCACCGCCGACGCGGCGACCGATGGCGCCGCGATCGTCGAGGCACGCTGGTCGGCGGCGCTGCGCGCCGTCGCGGACGAACCGGCGGACGGCACGGCCGGCGACGCCTGGCGTGGTGACCGCGAGGAGTACCTGAAGCGGCTGAAGCTCATGGTCCGCGAGCAGCAGGGGCGCAGGCCGGACATCCCGAAGCCGCCGGCGCCGGCCGAGGGTGAGGCGCCGGTCGACCCGACCGAGTACGCCATCGGCATCCTCGAGCCCGGGCTCAAGGCTGCGGTGGCGGTCGGCCCGGCGGAGATCGAGGCGCTGGCCGAAGCCCGCGCCGAGGCGGTGCGCGACGCGTTGCTCGCCGATGGCGCGATCGATCCTGCGCGGGTGTTCGTCATCCGCGGCGACCCGGCCACGACCGAGTCCGGCCAGGTGCGCATGACGTTGTCGTTGAAGTAGCGAACGGCCTGGTCAACCGCTCCGGCCGTCGCCGGGCCAGTCGTCTTCTTCCTCATCGTCGTCGTATTTCTTCCAGCCGCCGGGGGGCGGGCGCGGCAGGCCGGTCTTGCGCGAGCGCCAGACGATGAGGAGCTGACCGGCCAGGTAGGCGGCCACCAGTCCGATGATGATCCACGCTGCCTTCACCGGGGCTCCTGCACGGGACGACGGTCCTCAGGCCTGCGTGCCGGGTCCGGTGGGTGCCGGGACCTGCCAGCCGCCGGGGCGCTCACGGACGAGTCCCTCCTGCGCCACGCTCGCCACCAGCCTGCCGTCGCGCGAGAAGATGCTGCCACGGGCGAAGCCGCGGGAGCTCGAGCGGCTCGGGCTGTCGATCGAGTAGAGCAGCCAGTCGTCGACCCGCACCTCGCGGTGGAACCAGATCGCGTGATCGATGCTGGCCATCTGCAGTTCGAAGAACGGCTGGCCGTGCGGCAGGTTCGCCGTATCGAGGAGATGGTAATCGGACACGTAGGCCAGCAGGCAGCGGTGCAGCGCCTGGTCGGCCGGCACCGTGTCGACCAGCCTGAACCAGACGTGCTTCACCGGCTCGCGCTTCTCCGGACTGCGGTAGTCCGGCGGATGCACGTGACGGAACTCGAACGGCCGGTAGTGCTCGAAGAAACGCCGGACCTTCTCCGGCACGCGCTCGAGCAACTCGGCCTTCAGGTCGCCGATGTCGCGCAGCTGCTCCGGCGGGGGAACCTCCGGCATCGTGGCCTGGTGCTCCGCCCCCGACTCCCCGGCATGGAACGACGACGACATGGTCAGGATCGGCTGGCCATGCTGGATCGCCACCACCCGCCGGCTGGTGAAGCTGCCGCCGTCACGCGTGCGCTCGACCTGGTAGACGATCGGTGCGTCGAAGTCCCCGCGCCTCAGGAAGTACGCGTGCAGGGAATGCACGAGTCGACCCTCGACCGTGCGCGACGCGGCGACCAGCGCCTGGCCGAGCACCTGCCCGCCGAATACCTGCGGCGAGCCGATGTCGCGACTGACACCGCGGAACAGGTTGACTTCGAGGCGCTCGAGGTCGAGCAGGTGCAGCAGTTCGTCGAGGCGGCGATCCATCCTGCAAGACTAACCGGGCGGCGAGCCTGGGCGAAACCAGGGTGACCGCGCGCCGCCCGGGATTGACGATCGTGCGGCCGGGGGGTAGCATTTCCACAGCGCCGATTTGAGCCTCCGCTTGCGGGCGCGTTAGAAATACAGCTAAAGCGAGCGAAGCACGACCTGCTCCGCCCGTGTGGCCGAGCGGGTTTTTTTGTATCCGCTCCTCCCGCAAGCCATTGGCTCCGGCGTCGGCCGGCCCTTACCCGGGCCATCGATGCAGACGGATACGAGGCCCGTGGTCATGAGCGACATCATCGTGTTGAAGTTCGGCAGCTCCGTGCTGGAGAGTGCCGCGGACCTGCCACGCGCGGTGGACGAGATCTACCGGCATGTGCGCGATGGCCGTCGCGTGGTTGCCGTCGTCTCTGCCTTTGCCGGCGTCACCGACCGCCTGATCGCGCGCGCGCAGGAAGCCGGCGGCCGCGCCGACGCGCACGCCTGGGCCGCGCTGGTCGGCTCCGGCGAGACCGAGGCGGCCGCCATGCTCACCCTCGCACTCGCCGCCCATGGCCTGCCCGCGCAGCTCCTGCCACCCGAGCAGCTGTCGCTCGCCGCCCAGGGCGATCCGCTCGACGCGGAGCCCTACGACCTCGACGTCGCCTCATTGCACGCGAGCCTCGCGGAGGCAGCGGTTGCGGTGGTCCCGGGCTTCGTGGCCCATGACACCGGACGGCGCACCGTGCTGCTCGGTCGCGGCGGTTCGGACTACACCGCACTGTTCATCGCCCAGCGGCTGGCCGCGCCGTGCATCCTGCTCAAGGACGTCGACGGCCTGTATGAGCGCGATCCGGCCCAGCCGGGACCGCTGCCGCAGCGCTTCGCGACCGTGACCTGGGACGACGCCCTGCGGGTCGCCGGCAAGCTGGTGCAGCCCAAGACCATCCGCTTCGCCCACCTGTGCCGGCAGTCTTTCAGCGTGACTCGCCCGGGGGCGGCGCACGCGACCGTGGTGGGACCC
>CAZXAS010000028.1:0-22237 GCA_964638185.1 uncultured Steroidobacteraceae bacterium
ATCGTGGTGATCGCGTTCCAGATCATCTTTTCCTCCAGCGACGGGCTCGGGATCTTCCCGGTGCGGGGCTGGAACGTGCACTCGCTCGGCAGCTACCTGCAGTACATCGCCGTGCCGACGATGGCGACGGTCTTCGTCTCGCTCGGCTACAACACCCGCTTCTACCGTTCGGTGATCGTCGAGGAACTGACCCGCGACCACGTGCGCACCGCCCGGGCCTTCGGCGTGCCGCCGGCGAAGCTCCTGTACCGCAACGTGCTGAAGAACTGCCTGATCCCCATCGTCACGCGCATCGTGTTCTCCATCCCGCTCATCGTCATCAGCGGGGCGCTGATCGTCGAGAGCTACTTCGGCATCCCGGGCGTCGGCAAGGTGACGTTCGACGCCATCACCACGGGCGACCAGCCGGTGCTCAAGGCCGTGGTCGGCCTGACGGCGGTGCTGTTCGTGCTGGCGCAGCTCCTGACCGACGTCCTGTACCGGGCAGTCGACCCACGGGTGTCCTACCAATGAGCACCGGATCCGCCGAAGTCCTGGCCGCGGGCGCGCCCGCGGCGCCGACGGGCGCCGCCGGCTCGCGCCGCCAGACACTGTGGAGCAAGGCGGCATGGAAGCTCGGGCGCGACCGCGCCGGCATGCTGGGACTCGCCGTCGTGCTCGCCTACTTCGTGGCGGCGCTCGGCGTGTGGCTCGGCTGGTGGGCGAACGGCTGGGCCGAGGTCGCCGGCGGCAAGTGGGAGCCCGTCTCGGCCACGCACTGGTTCGGCACCAACATGATCGGCCAGGACATCTTCGAGCGGTCCATCTACAGCATCGCCACCGCCTTCGAGGTCGGGCTCGTGGTCGCCGTGCTGTCCACGCTGCTCGGCGCCGTGCTGGGCTCGCTGGCCGGCTTCTTCAACGGCCGGTTCACCGACGAGATCGTCGTGTGGCTGATGGGCGTGCTCGACTCGATCCCGTTCTACCTGCTGGTCGCCGCAATCGCCTTCGCCCTCGAGGGCAATCCCTGGTCCATGCACGTGGCGATGGTCGCGACCTTCTGGATCACGACCGCGCGCCTGGTGCGTGGCGAGGTCATCAAGCTGCGCAACCTGGAGTTCGTCGAGGCGGCACATGCCATCGGCGTGCCCGAGTACACGATCATCTTCCGGCACATCCTGCCGAACACGCTGCACATCCTGCTGGTGCAGTCGACCATCACCTTCGTCGCGGCGATCAAGTCCGAGGTGATCCTGAGCTTCCTCGGCCTCGGCGTGAAGGACGGCATGAGCTGGGGCCTGATGATCTCCGAGAGCACGCTCGAGGTGCTGGCCGGCTTCTTCAACAACTTCCTCGCCGCCTCGGTGCTGATGTTCGGCCTCGTCATGGCCTTCAACATGTTCTCCGACGCGCTGCAGGACGCGCTCGACCCGAGGAAGGTGTCATGAGCGCCGCCCCGCTGCTCAGCGTCCGCGACCTCGTGATCGAGTTCACGACCGAGCATGGCGTCGTGCGCGCCGTCGATCGCGTCAGCTTCGACGTGTTCCCGAACGAGACGCTCGGGCTCGTCGGCGAGTCCGGCTGCGGCAAGACCGTGACCGGACTCGCCATCCTCGGGCTCATCCCGAGCCCGCCCGGACGAATCGCCGGCGGCAGCATCACCTTCGACGGGCGCGACCTGACCCAGGTCAGCGAGGCGGAGATGCGCAGCATCCGCGGCCGTGACATCGCGATGGTGTTCCAGGAGCCGATGACCGCGTTGAACCCCGTGTTCACGGTCGGCAACCAGATGACGGACGTGCTCAGGCGCTACAAGGGCCTGACGCGGCGCCAGGCGCGTGCGGCGGCGATCGAGCTGCTGGCCACGGTCGGGATCCCCGCACCCGAACAGCGCATCGACGAGTACCCGCACCAGATGTCCGGCGGCATGCGCCAGCGCGTGGTCATAGCGATGGCGCTGTCCTGCGGACCGCGGCTCATCGTCGCCGACGAGCCGACCACGGCGCTCGACGTGACGACACAGGCACAGGTGCTGGAGCAGATCGTCAGGCTCCAGCAGCAGTTCCACATGTCGATGATCCTGGTGACGCACGACCTCGGCGTCGTCGCCGAGACCTGCAACCGGGCGATCGTCATGTACTGCGGCCGGATCGCCGAGGCGGCGCCGATCGGCGGGCTTTTCGCGCGCCCGCGTCATCCGTACACGGCGGGGCTGCTCGCCTCCATTCCCGGCGTGCGCGACGGCGACGCCCGCCACGAGCTGGCGGTGATTCCCGGCATGGTGCCGGATCTGCTGCACCTGCCGCCCGGATGCCGCTTCGCGGACCGCTGCTCGCGCCGCGAGAGCCGTTGCGAGCGCGAGATGCCCGATCCGGAAGCCTTGGGCGAGGCCCGCGTCGCCTGCTTCAACCCGTGCTGAGCGTCCCATGACAGAACTCCTCAAGGTCGAGCAGCTCGTCAAGTATTTTCCCGTGCGCGGCGGACTGCTGAGGCGGGTGGTCGCCCAGGTCAAGGCCGTGGACGGCGTCAGCTTCACGCTCGAGGAGGGCCGCACGCTCGGCCTCGTCGGCGAGTCGGGATGCGGCAAGTCGACCCTCGGCCGCGCGATCCTGATGCTGCAGCGGCCGACCTCGGGCAAGGTCATCCTGGAGGGACGCGAGCTCACGACCCTCGACCGCCGGCAGATGCTGGCCATGCGCCGCGAGGTGCAGATCATCTTCCAGGACCCGTTCGCCTCGCTGAGCCCGCGACGCACGGTGGCGCAGACCATCCGCGAGCCGCTCGACGTGCACGGCATCGGTACGCCGGCGGAGCGCGAGCGCAGGGTCGACCAGCTGCTCGACGTCGTCGGCATGCGCAGTGGCGTCAAGGATCGCTATCCGCACGAGTTCTCCGGCGGGCAGCGCCAGCGCATCGGCATCGCCCGCGCGCTGGCCCTGAACCCGAAGCTGATCGTCGCCGACGAGCCGGTGTCGGCGCTCGACGTGTCGGTGCGCTCGCAGGTGCTGAACCTGATCGCGCAGCTGCAGCGGGACCACGGCATCGCGTTCCTGTTCATCTCGCACGACCTGTCGGTGGTCCAGCACGTCAGCGACCACGTCGGCGTGATGTACCTCGGCCGCATGGTCGAGCTCGCGCCGACCCGGGAGATCTATGCCAGTCCGCGCCACCCGTACACGCAGGCGCTGCTGTCCGCGATCCCGGTGCCCGATCCTGCGCGCAAGTCGCAGCGCATCGTGCTGCAGGGCGACGTCCCCTCGCCCATGAACCCGCCGGCGGGCTGCCCGTTCCACCCGCGCTGCCCGCAGGCCATCGCGAAGTGCTCGAGCGAGCCGCCGCCGACCGTCGAGGTCGGTACGCCGGGCCGGCCGCACCGGGTGACCTGCCACCTGTACAGCTGAGCCGGCCGGGCTTCGCATTGCTCCTGGAGGGCGCCGCGGCATCACCCGTCCCTTGGCCGCCGCAACGGGCTGCTCCGGCGCCCGGACGAACCGTGACGGAAACCCGGGCGCGATCAGTCGCTTGTGTGTATAGTGCGCGCCATCAAATCAGGGTCGCGCGGTCAGCGCCCCCTTTGCCTCGAAGCTGACGCCACGCCGGCGCACTCGATCGTAACAACCCTCTCGCTACTGACCGCCCCGGGGCAGGACCCCGTGCAGCGAGTCACGTACCAAGGATTTCCTCAATGTCATTTTCAGGACTCGGGCTCGAGCCCGAGCTGCTCCATGCCGTAGCCGCCAAGGGCTACGACACTCCCACCCCCATCCAGGTGCAGGCCATCCCGGCCGTGCTCTCCGGCCGCGACGTGCTCGCCGGCGCCCAGACGGGCACCGGCAAGACCGCCGGCTTCGTGCTGCCGCTCTTGCAGAAGCTCGGCCAGTCCGAGGGCCGGGCGCCACGCGTGCTGGTGCTGGCCCCCACCCGCGAGCTGGCGGCCCAGGTGGCACAGAGCGCCAGGGACTACGGCGCGCAAAAGAACCTGCGCACGCTGGTGATCTTCGGCGGCGTCGGCGAACAGCCGCAGATCAACGCCCTGCGCAACGGCTGCGACATCCTGGTCGCCACGCCGGGCCGGTTGCTCGACCTCGCCAACCGCCGCCTTGCGGACCTGTCGCAGGTCCGGCACTTCGTGCTCGACGAAGCGGACCGGATGCTGGACATGGGCTTCATCCACGACATCCGCCGCGTCATCCAGATGCTGCCGCGCGAGCGACAGAACCTGATGTTCTCCGCGACCTATTCCGACGACATCCGCACGCTCGCCGCGCGCCTCCTGAACGACCCGGTGCGCATCGACGTATCGCCGCGCAACAGCACGGTGGAGCGCGTCGAGCAGCTCGCCTACCGGGTTCTGAAGGAGCACAAGCGGCACCTGCTGGCCCACCTGTTCCACCACGGCATCGGCGACGAGGGCCCGTGGACGCAGGCGCTCGTCTTCACGCGCACCAAGCACGGCGCGAATCGCCTCGCGGCGCAGCTCGAGGCCGCCGGCATCCGCTCCTCGGCCATCCACGGCAACAAGAGCCAGGCCGCGCGGGTGAAGGCACTCGCCGACTTCAAGGCGGGAAGGATCACCGCGCTGGTCGCGACCGAGGTCGCCTCGCGCGGACTCGACATCAAGGAGCTGCCACAGGTCGTGAACTACGAACTGCCGAACGTGCCGGAGGACTACGTCCACCGCATCGGCCGCACCGCGCGCGCGGGCGCCACGGGGCATGCCGTGTCGCTGGTGGCGCCGGACGAAGCGGGCCTGCTCAAGGACATCGAGCGCACCATGAAGCAGGCCGTGCCCATCGCCCAGCCGCCCGCCTTCCGCGTGTTCGACACGCCGGCGGCGGAGAGCCGCCCGGCGCAGGCGAGGCAGCCGGCGCCCGGCCGCGGGCAGGCGCAACACAAGGACCGCCAGGCCCGGCCGGCGCGGCGCGACGACCGTCCGGCCCAGTCGCGCCAGGACGCCAAGGCGCCCCAGGGCCAGGCGCCGCGCAAGCCGGCGGGACGGCCCGGCGGCACGCGCAGTTTCGGTGGCCGCGGCTCGGGCCGCCCCAGCGGGTTCCGTAGCGGGCGCGTGTAGGAGGACGGCGCGACGACCCGCCAGGCCGTCGCCTAGGGCTCGACGCGGATGTGGCCGGGCGCAAGGCCTGCCCGGCACCGCTCCACCATCCGCGTGTACGCCGCCTCGAGATGCCTTGCGAATCGCGGCGTGTCGAACAGCGCCGAGGCCAGGCGGCTGTGCTCGAGCCTGGCCCGGATCCGGCCGAGCCGCCCGGGATCCGACGCCAGGTCGATCGCGAGCGCCTCGTACTCCGCGGGCGTCGGGGCAATGAGATCGGACAGGTCGGCAGCGGTGAGCAAGCTCGCCGCCACGCGGCTCGCCAGGGCCTGTCCCGGGCAGGTCAGCAGCGGCAGGCCGGCCCACAGGGCGTCACTCGCGGTCGTGTGGGCATTGCATGGCAGGGTGTCGAGGAACAGGTCCGCGGCACGATGCCGCGCCAGATGCTCCGCAAGCGGCATGCGTCTCGCGAACACCAGGCGATCGGCATGCATGCCGCGCGCGCTCGCCGCGCGCCTCAGGTTGTCGGCCGCGACGGGATTGTCCTCGAGCAGCCAGAGCACGCTGCCCTCGACCCGCGCCAGGATGCGCATCCAGGCGTCGAACGTCGCCGGCGTGATCTTGAAATTGTTGTTGAAGCAGCAGAACACGAAGCCGTCCGCCGGCAGGCCGAGTTCGGCGCGCGAGAAGGACCGCTCCGCGATTGGACGCCGCCGGTCGTTGACCTGGTAGCTGCCCGGCAGCCACGCGATCTTCTCCGAGAAATACTGCGCGTGCGCGACAGGCACCAGCACCTCGTCGGCGACGAGGTAGTCCATGTAGCGCGCACCGAGGGTGCCGGGATACCCCAGGTAGCTGACCTGGACCGGCGCCGCGCGGCAGGCAAAGATCCCGAGGCGGTGGCCCTGCGTGAAGCCCTTGAGGTCCACGGCAATGTCGATGCCGAGACTGCGCGACAGCAGGGCGACGTCGGTATCCGACTTGTCCCGGACATCGATGAACCGGTCGAAGCTCGCGACCAGGCGACGGCGCATCGCGTCCTGCCGGTCCGGCCCGAACGAGAACGCCACCAGCTCGAACCGCTTGCGGTCATGGCATTCGAACAGCTCCGCCATCAGGTACGCGGTGGCATGCTCATGGAAGTCCGCGGAGTAGTAGCCGATGCGGATCCTGTCGCCGCCGCTGCGCGGGCCGGCCGGCGGCAGGTCCGCTCGGGCCGGGTGACGCGCCGCCACGGCGATCTCCGCCGCCCTCCTCTGCACGGCGGCCGAGTCGGTGATCGCGAGTACCGCGAACGGCGGTGTCGCCGGGAGGCCCTGCTCGATCCTGGCGAGGAGCCCGGCGACCGCAGTGTCGAGGCCATCCCAGTCGCAGAGCCTCATCCGCGCGTGCAGCCAGGTGCCGTACAGGAAGCCGTCGTCGGGCCGCAGTCCCACGGCCCGGCCATAGCTCGCGACGGCGTCGATTGGGCGCTGGAGCTGCTCCAGCGTGAGCCCGCGATTGCTGTGCGCGTTGGCGTAGTCGGGCCTCAGGCGGATCGCCTCGTCGAAGCTTGCGAGTGCTTCATCCGCGCGCCCGAGGTCGAGCAGCGTCAGGCCTCGGTTGTTCCAGGCCTCCGCAACCGCGGGATTGAGCCGGATCGCTTCGTCGTGGCTCGCCAGCGCATCCTCGAAGCGCCGGAGGTCGTGGAGCGTGACCCCTCGATTGCTGTGCGCGCTGACGTGGTCGGGCCTGAGCCTGATCGCCGCGTCGTAGCTCGAGACTGCGTCGACCAGTCGCCCGAGTTCCCTCAGCGTGTTGCCGCGACTGGTCAGGGCCTGGGGGCTGGCCGGTCCGAAACGGAGCGCGGCGTCGTAGCTGCGCAGGGCCTGCTCCGGCCGTCCGAGTTCCCGGAGCGCATTGCCGCGGCCGCTGTGGGCTGCGACGAAGTCCGGCTTGAGCCGGATGGCCTCGTCGTAGCTCGCGAGCGCAGCGTCGAGGCTCCCGAGGGCCCGCAGCGCATTGGCACGATTGCAGTGGTAGGCCGGGTCGTCCGCCTTGATGCCGATGGCCCGGTCGATCAACTCGACTGCCCGGGCGTGATCCTGCGTCTGGGACGCGACCACGCCCAGCAGGTGCAAGGCGTCGGGATGATCCGGCAGCAAGTCCAGGACCTGCTCGTAGACGGCTCGCGCCTCGGCGAACTGGCGCGCCTGGTGAAGCGCCAGGCCCTGTGTGAGGCGGCGTTGCGCCTCGTCGGCGACGCGGCGGTCGCCGCCCCTGGGCTGCCCGGCCGGATCGCGGTTTTCCTGGTTCACTGTGACTGTGCTCGAGCGGCCGGGTTGGAGAGGACGAGTCGTTCGAGCTGCGGCACGAACGGCGCCACCGCTGCACGGCCCGCGGCGATCGCCTCGTCGGCGCGATGGAAGTCCATCAACTGGAAGTGCGAGAGGTCCGGGCTGACCGTCAGGTTGGGCGGATCCCCGGCCATCCTGCTCCTGGCGATCTGGTCCTGCATGATGTGGATCGAGGCGGCCATCACTTCGAACAGGCCGGGCTCCGGGTCGCGCTCGGACTTCATCGTGTCGACGAGTCCCGACAGCAGCTCGTTCCACTTGTCGGCGAAGGCCCAGCCCACGGCGGTGCCCGTGACAGGCTCTTCCACGGTCGCCGGCTTGACCTCGGGCAGGGCCGTCGGCTGCCGCTTCACCGACCAGCGGCTCGAGACCGGGACATTCAGGTTCACGGCGATCACGTAGTCCGCGCCCAGTGCCCGGCACAGCGTCACCGGCACCGGATTGACGACACCGCCGTCGATCATCCAGCGGTCCTGGTGCCAGATCGGCGTGAACAGGCCGGGCATGCCGCTCGAGGCACGAACGGCGGCAAGCATCGGTCCCGAGCGCAACCAGATCTCCTCGCCGGTGTTGAGATCGGCGGCGACCGCACCGAAACGGACCGGAAGGTCCTCGATCCGGCGATCCTCGATCTGCTCGCCGATCGCGTGCATCAGGCGGTTGCCACGCATCACGCCGCCGCCGCGGAAGGTCGTGTCGAGCAGGCGCCAGACGTCGACCCGGGTCAGCGTGCGCACCCATTCCTCGAGACGCAGCCTCTGGCCACTCGCATACGCGGCCGCCACCAGCGCGCCAACGGAGGCGCCGGTGACGACGGCCGGGCGAATGCCGGCCTCCTCCAGCGCGTGCAACACGCCGAGATGGGCCCAGCCGCGGGCCGACCCGCTGCCCAGCGCCAGCCCGATACGCGGTCCCGTCTCCACGCCATGTCTCCCCGGTTGCGGTGATCCGATTCTGCCGCGAATCCGGACGCCGGTGTACATTGTGCCGGGTCCCGCGGCGGGACCGGGAGCATAGCTGGTGGAGCGCATTCAGACCGACGTCATCGTCATCGGCGGCGGCATCGCCGGGATCGCGGCCGCGCACGAACTGCTCGGCCGGGGCCGGCGGGTGCTGCTCGTCGACCGCGACATCGAGGCCAACTTCGGCGGCCTGGCCAAGGAGAGTTTCGGCGGGATCTGGTTCGCCGGCACACCGCTGCAGCGCAGGTACGGCATCCGCGACAGCGCGGAGCTCGGCCTCGCCGACTGGCTGTCCTTCGGGGAGCTCGGACCGGAGGACCATTGGCCGCGCGCCTGGGCCGAAGCCTACGTCGAGCGCTCGATCCCGGAGGTCTACGACTGGCTCACCGCGCTCGGCATCGACTTCATGCCCATGCCGATGTGGGTCGAGCGCGGCCTGCACGTGCCAGGCAATTCCGTGCCGCGCTGGCACATCGTCTGGGGCACCGGCCACGTGCTCGCCGTGACCCTGGCCGACCGGCTGCTCGCCCATGCCAACGCCTCGCGGCTGGAGCGCCGCTACACGCATCGAGTGGACGAGCTGGTCACGAGCGGCGGGCGCATCACCGGCTGCCGCGGCGTGGATGAAACGACCGAGACGCCCTTCGAGGCCGCAGGTGAAGCGGTGATCATCGCCGCAGGCGGCATCAACGGCGACATCGACCGCGTGCGGCGCCACTGGCATGCGGACTGGTCGCACCCGCCCGAGGTCATCCTGAACGGCTCGCACAAGTTCGCCGACGGCACGCTGCACGATGCGGCGGCGCGCCACGGCGCGGCGATCACGCACCTGGACTGGCAGTGGAACTACGCGGCCGGCGTGCGCCACTGGCGGCCGCGCAAGCCCGGCCACGGGCTCTCGCTGGTACCGCCGAAGTCCGCGCTGTGGCTCAACTGGCGCGGCGAGCGCATCGGGCCGATGCCGCAGGTGACGGGTTTCGACACCCATGACCTGGTCGCGCAGATCTGCCGCCAGGACCGCGCCTATTCCTGGCAACTGCTCAATCGCCGCATCGCGCTCAAGGAGCTCGCCGTCTCGGGCGCCGAGTTCAATCCCGCGTTCCGCGACCAGAAGCGCCTCGCCGTCGCACGCGACCTGGTCTTCGGCAATCGCTGGCTCTACGACGAACTGACCGGGAACTGCGAGGACATCGTCGTCGGCCGGGACCTGCCGGAACTGGTCGAGCGCATGAACGCGCTGGTCGGCGACGACTCGGTGGACCTCGATGCCGTCACCGAGGCGGCGACGCGCTACGACCGGCGCATCGACCTCGGGCCACGCTTCCACAACGACGAGCAGCTGCGGCGCATCGAGTTCGCTCGCCGCTGGCCCGGCGACCGGCTGCGCACCTGCCGGTTCCAGAAGATCCTGGACCCGAAGGCCGGTCCGCTGGTGGCCATCCGCGAGTTCATCATCAGCCGCAAGAGCATGGGCGGAATCCAGACCGACCTGGAATCGCGCGTCCTCAACGGCGCCGGCCGGCCGATTCCCGGGCTGTTCGCGGCCGGCGAGGCGGCGGGATTCGGCGGCGGCGGCATGAACGGCAAGCGCGGGCTCGAGGGCACGTTCCTGGGCGGCTGCCTGCTGGGCGGACGCATAGCCGGCAAGGTGGCCTGACATGAACATCGCCGACGCCATCAACATCGACGACCTGCGCGCGATCGCCCGGCGGCGGCTGCCGCGCTTCGTGTTCGACTACGTCGACGGCGGCGCGGAGGACGAGCGTACCCTCGGCGGCAACCGTGCAGCCTTCGAACGCCTGCGGTTCCGGCCGCGGACGCTGGTGGATGTGTCGACGCGCGACCTCGGCGCCACGATCCTTGGCCGGCAGGCCGCGATGCCGGCGATCGTGGGACCTACCGGCCTCAATGGCCTGTCGTGGCGCGACGGGGACCTGGAACTGGCGCGCGCCACCACGGCGGCCGGACTGCCGTTCGCGGTATCGACAGTCTCGATGAGCTTCCTCGAGGACATCGCGCGCGAGGCGCCAGGCCGCCTGTGGCTGCAGGCCTACGTGTTCCGGGAGCGCGCGATCACCGAGGCGATCGTGCGCCGCGCGGCCGACGCAGGCTACGAGGCGCTCATCATCACGAGCGACTTCCCGGTCGCCGGCAAGCGCGAGCGTGATTTCCGCAGCGGGCTCCTGCCGAAGCAGCAGTTCGGGCTCGCCACGAAACTCGATATCCTCAGGCATCCGCGCTGGCTCGCGACGGTCGCGACCCGCAAGCCGCGCTTCGTCAATGTCGAGCGTGAACTGCCGGCCGGGCGCAACGTGAACGAGTTCGTCGGCCATGGCATGTTCGACCCGACGCTCCACTGGGACGACCTCAAGCACTACCGCGATGCCTGGCGGGGCAAGCTGTACCTGAAGGGCGTGCTCAGGGCCGACGACGCCGAGCGGGCGCTCGCCGTCGGTGTCGACGGCGTGATCCTCTCGAATCATGGCGGCCGGCAGCTCGACGGCGCCATCAGCGGCCTCGAGGCGCTGCCCGAGGTGGTGCGCGCCATCGGCGGCCGTGCATCGATCATCGTCGATGGCGGCGTGCGGCGTGGGTCGGACCTGGCGAAGGCCGTCGCGCTCGGGGCCGAGGCGGTGATCCTCGGCCGCGCGCCGGTCTACGGGCTCGGGGCCGGCGGTGGCGCCGGGGTCACACGCGCCCTCGACATCCTGCGCGACGAACTCGACCGTACGCTCGCGCTGACCGGCTGCCGCTCGCTCGCCGACCTCGGCCCCGACCTCCTGGCCTGAAGGGGACATTCCCATTTTCCTTCTCGTGTCCTCACCTCACCCGGCGGCGTACGCAGGGGCGATCGGCAGCGATCGTGCCTCCTGGCCCGGGCGGAGAGGAAAATAGGAATGTCCCCTTCGGGACATCGCACGATTCGCAGCTTCGTGCGCCGCGCCGGGCGCATGACGCGGGCCCAGGAACGTGCGCTCGACGAGCTGTGGCCGCGCTTCGGCATCGAGTTCAGCGACCAGCTCGTCGACCTCGACGCCGTGTTCGGCCGTCGCACTCCCAGGGTGCTGGAGATCGGCATCGGCGACGGCGAGACGCTCCTGGACCTGGCCCGTGGCCGGCCGGGCACCGATTTCATCGGCGTCGAGGTGCACCGTCCCGGCATCGGCCACTGCCTGCTCGGGATCGAGGCGTCGGCGCTCGGCAACGTCCGCCTGGTCTGCCACGATGCGCTCGAGGTGCTCGACCGGATGCTGCCAGACGCCTCGCTCGACGAGGTGCTGCTGTACTTCGCCGATCCCTGGCCCAAGAAGCGCCATCACAAGCGGCGCATCGTGCAGCCGCCGTTCGTGGCCCTGGTCGCCCGGAAGCTCAGGCCTGGCGGCGTTTTCCGGCTTGCCACGGACTGGGCGCCGTACGCGGCGCACATGATCGACGTCCTCGCCGCCTCGCCCGATTTCGAGCCGGCCACCCCGTCGGGAGCGCGGATCCCGCGCCCGGACAGCCGCCCGGTCACCAGGTTCGAGCGGCGCGGGGAGCGCCTCGGCCACGAGGTCTTCGACCTCGAGTATCGTCGCCGCCTGGACGGCGCCGGCTGAGCCGACGGTCCCGCGAACCGGGCCTCGCGTCGCCATCGACGGCAGGATATCGTGTCGCATTCTCGGCTGGGGAACGGCATCGTGAAACTCTGTCATCGCACCGTGTTCGTGCTCGCCATGCTGGCGCTGTCGGCCTGCGCACAGCTGCAGCCGCGTCCGGAGCTGCCGGTCGAATCAGCCCTGGCGCCCGGTGAGGTGACCCCTCTCGACCGGCTGATCGCGCCCGTGGAGGAACGCTTCACCGGCCAGTCGGGATTCCGGCTGGTCAGCGAAGGACCCGAGGCCTTTGCGATCCGTGCGCGGACGGCCCAGGTCGCTGGTCGCAGCCTCGACGTGCAGACCTACATCTGGCACGACGACGGGACCGGCTCGTACCTGGCCTACCTGCTGCTCGCGGCCGCGGATCGCGGCGTGCAGGTGCGCCTGCTGGTCGACGACTTCGATGCGCGCTCGCGAAACGCGGGATTTGCCGCGCTCGATGCGCACCCGAACATCGCGGTGCGGCTGTTCAACCCGCTTGCATCGCGCGAGGGCAAGCTGAGCGGGCTGGCCGAGATGGCCGGCAGCTTCAGCCGCCTCAACCACCGCATGCACAACAAGTCCTGGATCGCCGACAACCGCGTTGCGATCGTCGGCGGCCGCAACCTGGGCGACGAGTACTTCGGGGCGAGTGCGGAGGTGAACTTCGTCGACCTCGACTTTGCAATGGTCGGGCCGGTCGTGCGTGATGCCTCGGCCTCGTTCGACGCCTACTGGAACTCGCGTGCCGCGTTTCCGATGGCGCTTCTCGACCCGGACGCCGTCACTCCGGAGGCGCTCGCCGTGCTGCGCACGATACTCGACGAGCGCGCGGTCGCCGGGGAGCAAAGCCGTTACGCCGCGGAGCTGCGCGCCAGCGATTCGATCCAGCGCCTGATCGAGGGCGACTGGCCGATGGAATGGACCGGCACCTACCAGTTCGTGTCGGACGATCCGCTCAAGGCCACGCTCGACGACGACGTGCTCTCGCGATCGCGGGTGGTCGGCGTACTGATGCCTGCGCTCCAGGCCAGCACCGACCGCGTGACGATCGTGTCACCGTATTTCGTGCCCGGGGAGTCGGGCACGGCGCGCCTCGTCGAGGGGGCGCAGGCCGGCCGGAAGGTGCGCATCCTGACCAACTCGCTGATCGCCAACGACGTCGCTGCGGTTCACGGTGGCTATTCGCGGTACCGCGAGGCGCTCATCGACGGCGGCGTCGCGCTGTGGGAACTCAAGCCATTGCCGGGCAGCACCGTGGAGTCGAGCCTGTTCGGTTCGTCC
Organism: uncultured Steroidobacteraceae bacterium; assembly: GCA_964638185.1. GTDB lineage: Bacteria > Pseudomonadota > Gammaproteobacteria > Steroidobacterales > Steroidobacteraceae > SG8-30. The sequence continues at coordinate 13,226 of CAZXAS010000028.1, forward strand.
GGGGCGAGCCTGCACACCAAGGCACTGGCGGTGGACGGCAAGGTGCTGTTCGTCGGCAGCTACAACCTCGATCCGAGATCGACGTCGCTCAACTGCGAGCAGGGCGTGCTGGCCGAGAGCGAGGTGCTGGCGCGCCAGTTCGAGGCCCTGTTCGAAGTGCAGTCCTCCGCGGCCAGCGCCTGGCGCGTGACCCGTGAGGACGGCGAACTCCGCTGGACGGACGGCGAGGAGACCTTCGACAGCGACCCCAAGGCCACGGCGGGGCGGCGCTTCCAGGCGTGGCTGGCCCGGGTGCTGAACATCGACGCACAACTCTAGGCGCCCTCACCCTCACAGGTACCGGAATTAGAGAAAGGCGCCTTTCAGGCCGTCGATCATGAACTGCACGGCCAGGGCGGCGAGCACCACGCCGGCAAGCCGGCTCACGACGTGCGCGCCGGTGATGCCCATGGCGCGGTTCACGACCGGGGTCAGCAGCATCAGCGCCAGCGTGATCACGAGCACCAGCGCGATGACTCCCAGGAGCCCCGCCATCAGCAGCGGCTCGGGCTTGAGCGTGCCGAAGGTGAGCAGGACGGTGGCGAGGGCGCCCGGGCCGGCGATGAACGGGAACGCCAGCGGGAACACCGAGATGTCCTTGCGCTGCTGCACCTCGGTCTTCTCCTGCTCGGTCGTCTTGGTGCCGGACTCGCGCGCGAAGACCATCTCCAGGGCGATCAGGAACAGCATCACGCCGCCGGCGATGCGGAACGCATCGATGCTGATGCCCATCATGCGGATGAACCACGCGCCACCGAGCGCGAACAGCACCAGCACGACGCCGGACACGGCCACCGCCTTCAGCGACATCCGGCGGCGGTAGGCGTCGCTCGCGCCCTCCGTCAGGCCCGCGAACACGGGCACCAGCGTGATCGGCTCGACCACGACGAACAGCAGCACGAAGAACTTGACCAGTTCGTCGATCATTCGAAGTCCGCCGCGTCGACGCCCTCGCCCAGCAGCACGTAGCCATGCACAACCTCGACCGGGAGCCGCACGAGCGACTCGCCGCTGCAGGGACCGTCGACGCAGTAGCCGGTCGCAAGCTCGAACAGCGCGCCGTGCGACGAGCACACCAGCATCGACCGGTCCGGGGTCAGGAACGCGTCCGGCCGCAGGTTCAGCGGATGCCCCGCGTGCGGGCACTTGTTCAGGTAGGCGTGGATGGCGTTGCCCTGCCGCACCACGAACCCGTTGAGCGGCCAGGGACCCTCGCCGATGCGAAAGCCCTTGCAGGGCAGCTCCGCGAGGTCGTCGACTGCGCAGATCACGCGCTCGGTGTCGAGGATGGTGGCCACTCGTCGCGCTCCTTCAGTTCCTGAATCCCGCCGTCCCGAGCGAGACATCGATCATGCCCCGACGCATCATGAACCAGAACAGCAGGATGCCGGGCAGCGCCAGCACGGTCGTGAACAGGTAGAAGTTCACATAGCCCATGACCTCGATCAGCCCGCCGGCCGTCGTGCCGGTCAGCACGCGCCCCACCACGCTTGCCGCCGCCGAGATCAGCGCGTACTGCACGGCCGTGAACTGCAGGTTGCACAGCGCCGAGAAGTACGCCACGACGACGACGCCGCCGTAACCGCTGGCGAAGTTCTCGAAGCCGATCGCGGCGGCAAGCCCAAGGTTGCTGTGGCCCGCCGCGGCGAGCGCCGCGAAACTCAGGTTCGAGACGCACATCAGCACCAGCGCGATGAGCACGGACCGCTTCAGCCCCAGCCGGGTATAGATGACGCCGCCGACGAAGATCCCGACGAGGTAGGCCCAGAACCCGAAAGCGACGTCATAGATCGCGATCTCGTCGTTGCTGTACCCGAGGTCGTTGAAGAGCAGCCGGAACGTGAGGTTCGCGAGCGTGTCGCCGATCTTGTGCACCAGGATGAACAGCAACACCAGCCAGGCGCCGGAGCGGCGCATGAACTCGGCGAACGGGCCGACGATGGAGTTCCACACGGCCGTCACCCCGCGCTTCTCGATGGTGACGACATGCCGCACCGGCTCGCCGACCAGGAGCGCCGTCAGCATCGCCGGCAGGGCGAAGGTCGCGCAGACGATGTAGGCCATCGACCAGCCATGGCGCCCGGCGACGACCAGCGCCAGTGCGCCGGCGGCCGCCGAGCCGATGCGCCAGCCATACTGCGACATGCCCGAACCGACGCCGAGCTGGTAGGGCTTCAGCGTCTCGATGCGGTAGGCATCGATGACGATGTCATAGGTGGCGCCCGTGATGCCAACCAGCACCGCGGCAACGATCGTTGCCTCGATGCTCGCCGCGGGGTCGACCAGCGCCAGGTTCACCACCGCGGCAATCACCGCGGCGCCGGCCAGGAGCAGCCATGAGACCCGCTGGCCGAGCCGCCCGATCAGCGGCAGGCGCACACCGTCGACGATCCAGGCCCAGAACACCTTGAGGTTGTAGACCAGGAAGGCGAGCGTGAACGCCGTGATGGTCCGCTTGTCGATCCCGTCCTGTGCCAGTCGCGTGGTCAGCGTGGCGCCGATCATCGCGTACGGGAAGCCCGAGGACACGCCGACGAAGAACGCGGCCAGCGATTCCTTCTCGAAATACGGCCTGACGGCGGTCCACAGTCCCGGCCGGCCGGGCGGAGCCGAAGGCTGGGCGCCGGTCACAGCTCGTAATCCATGATGAGCGGTGCGTGGTCCGAGAAGCGCCCGTCCTTGTAGATGCGCGCCGTCCTCGCCCTGCCCTTCAACGACGGGCTCGTCAGCTGGTAGTCGATGCGCCAGCCGACGTTCTTCGCCCAGGCCTGGCCGCGGTTTGACCACCACGTGTACTGGTCGGGCCGGGGGTCGACCTCGCGGAATGCGTCGACGAAGCCGACCTCGTCGAAGACGCGGTCGAGCCAGGCGCGTTCCTCGGGCAGGAAACCCGAGTTCTTCTGGTTCGAGCGCCAGTTCCTGAGGTCGATCGGCCGGTGGGCGATGTTGAGGTCGCCGCACAGGATGTAGTCGCGGCGCTTGCGCCTGAGGCTCTTCAGGTACGGCAGGAAGGCGTCCAGGAAGCGGAACTTCGACGCCTGGCGCTCCGGTCCCGAGGAGCCCGACGGCAGGTACATCGACACCACCGACAGGCGCCCGAAGCGAGCCTCGATGTAGCGCCCCTCGCGGTCGAACTCCGCCACGCCGAAGCCGCGGATCACCGAGTCGGGCTTCGCACGCGAGAAGATCGCGACACCCGAGTACCCCTTGCGCTCCGCATCGAAGTAATGACAGTGGAAGCCGGCGGGGCGGAAGTCGCCGTGGTCGAGCTGGTGCTCCTGCGCCTTGGTCTCCTGCAGGCAGACCACGTCGGCACGCTGGCGCGGCAGCCAGTCGAAAAAGCCCTTGCGCGCTGCGGAGCGAATGCCGTTACAGTTGAGGGTCACGATGCGCATGTCCGGCGCAATCATACGCAAGTGCCCGCGGAGGGGCTCAATGAAAGGCTACCAGCAGGAGTTCATCGAGCTTGCCATGGCAAGGAAGGTCCTGCGCTTCGGCGAGTTCACGCTGAAGAGCGGGAGGCAGAGCCCGTACTTCTTCAATGCCGGCCTGTTCAACGACGGCGCCGCGATCGCCGCGCTCGGTCGCTGTTATGCACGCGCCATCGTCGACTCGGGACTGGAGTTCGAGATGCTCTTCGGCCCGGCCTACAAGGGTATCCCGCTGGTCACCGCCACGGCGGTTGCGCTGGCCGAGCACCAAGGGCGCAGCCTGCCGTTCGCGTTCAACCGCAAGGAAGCCAAGTCCCATGGCGAGGGCGGGAACATCATCGGCGCCCCGCTCGCCGGCCGGGTACTCATCGTCGACGACGTCATCACCGCCGGTACCGCCATCCGCGAGTCGATCGACCTCATCCGTGGCGCGGGTGCGACACCCGCCGGGGTGGCCCTGGCGCTCGACCGGCAGGAGCGCGGCCAGGGAACGCTGTCGGCGGTCCAGGAGGTTCAGCAAACCTTCAGCATCCCGGTGCTAAACATCATTACGCTGGCCGACCTGATCGCACACCTTGCGGGCGCTGGAATGCCCGGGATCCTGGAACGGCTGCAGGCATACCGCTCGGCGTACGGAATCCGCGCGGATTCGTGACCGGCATTTTGTCCTGAGGCCCCGCTGGGGGCACAATGGTCCCCCCGAGGTTCCCCTGATGACCCACCTCTTGCCACGCCTCGCCCTGTTCGTCCTGCTCGCGAGCCTCGCGGGCACGGCCGCGCTCGCGCAGAAGGCCGGCGAGCCCAAGCTCTACAAGTGGGTCGACAAGAACGGTCAGGTGCACTATGGCGATCGCATCCCGCCCGAGTACGCCGAGCAGGATCGCGACGTGCTGAACAAGTTCGGGGTGCCGGTGGGGCGCGAGGAAGGCACCGAAACACCGGCCGAAGCCGCCGCCCGGCGCGAGCGCGAGAAGGCCGAGCGGGCCGCCGCGGAGCAGGCACAGCGCGACCGCATGCTGCTCTATACCTACCAGAGCGTCGACGACATCGAGATGCTGCGCGCCCGGCGCCTGGACCTGATCGACTCGCAGATCCAGGTGCGTCGCCAGCTCATGAACAACCTGAATGACCTGCGCGCCAAGCAGGTCAAGCAGGCCGAGCGCTTCCGGCCGGCGAACCCGGACCCGGAGGCGCCCGCCATGCCCGAGAACCTGGCGGCGGACATGGAGCGCACCGAGTCCGACCTGCGCACCCAGGAATCAAACCTGGACAAGATGATCCGGGAGCGGGCCCAGGTCGACGCCCAGTTCGACGCCGACGTCAGGCGGTTCAAGGAGTTGCGCGAAATCCACCGCTAGGTGGAGGGTCCCGGGGCGGCAGCGCGCCGATTCAGCGGCGCCCCGAGCTACCGAAGCCGCCCGCGCCGCGGTCGCTCTCCTCGAAGCTCTCGACCACCTCGAGCGCGACCTGCACCACCGGCACGACCACCATCTGCGCGATGCGCTCGCCCGTCTCGATCGTGAACGGGTGGTTGCCGCGGTTCCACGCCGACACCATCACCTGGCCCTGGTAGTCCGAGTCGATCAGCCCGACCAGATTGCCGAGCACGATGCCGTGCTTGTGGCCGAGTCCCGAGCGCGGCAGCAGCATCGCCGCAAGGCCCGGGTCGTCGAGGTGGATCGCAAGCCCCGTCGGTATGAGCTGCGCCTGCCCCGGCTCGAGCACCAGCGGGCCATCGATGCAGGCACGCAGGTCGAGGCCGGCCGACCCGCCGGTCGCGTAGTGCGGCAGCGGGATGGACGTACCGATGCGCGAATCCAGGATGCGGATCTTGAGTCGGTGCAAGGGGGTCTCCGTCGAGGTTCAGCGGCTGGCTTCGGCTACCTTCGCGGTGCCGCCGGCCCGCTCCAGGGCCGCGGCGATGCGCGCCACCAGCTGGCGGGCCAGGTCGAGCTTGCCACAGGTGGCGAGTTCCTCGCGGCCACCCGGCCACAGGAGCAGCAGTGCGTTCTCGTCCTGGTCGAAGGCGATCCCTTCACCGACGCGATTGGCCGCGATCATGTCGAGCCGCTTGCGCTCGAGCTTCAGCCTCGCGTGCTCCTCCACCTTCTCCGTCTCCGCCGCGAAGCCCACGACGAACGGCCGGTCGGCCAGCGCCGCCACCGAGGCGAGGATGTCAGGCGTGCGGGTCATCTCGAGGGTCATGGCCTCCTCGCGCTTCTTGATCTTCTGCGAGGCGACCGCGATCGGCTGATAGTCGGCGACGGCCGCGGCGCCGATGTAGACCGCGGCGCCGGGCAGCGCGGCGTGCACCGCCTCGTGCATCTGGCGCGCCGTCTCGACGTCGATGCGCCGCACGCCCGGCGGCGTGGGCAGCGACACCGGGCCTGCGACCAGCACGACGTCCGCGCCCGCCTCGCCGGCCGCCTGCGCCACCGCGAAGCCCATCTTGCCGGAGCTGCGGTTGCTGATGAATCGCACCGGGTCAATCGGCTCGCGTGTCGGCCCGGCCGTGACCACGACCTTGCGGCCGGCGAGCGGCCGTGGTCCCCCGAGACCGCTCATGACCGCAGCCGCGATCTCGGCGGGTTCCAGCATGCGGCCGTCGCCGGTCTCCCCGCAGGCCTGCCCGCCGCTGCCGGGGCCGTGCACGACGACGCCGCGGTTGCGCAGCGTCGCGACATTCGACGCCGTGGCGGCGTTCGACCACATCAGGCGATTCATGGCCGGGGCGACGTGCACCGGCGCCGACGTCGCCAGGCACAGCGTCGTCAGCAGGTCATCGGCACGACCGTGGGTCAGGCGCGCCAGGAACTCCGCGGTGGCCGGTGCGACCAGCACCACGTCGGCCCAGCGCGCGAGCTCGATGTGCCCCATCGCGGCCTCGGCCTGCGCGTCCCACAGCGAATCACGCACCTCGCGTCCGGACACGGCCTGGAAGGTCAGCGGCGTGACGAACTGCTTCGCCGCCTCGGTCATCACCACCTGCACCTCGGCGCCGCGCTCGCGCAGGCGCCGGACGAGGTCCGGGCTCTTGTAGGCCGCGATGCCTCCGGTGACACCGAGCAGCACATGGACGGGACGCGATGCGGTCATGCCAGCATTATCGGCTGGCGCGGGCGGAACACCAATCGGCCATGCCACCGGCTTCTGGGCTCATGCCTTTCTGGCGCTTCCCGGCGGATTGCGCCCCACCGCCGCGCGGGGGCGACGGGCATACTCGTTCCCGGAGGCACCCATGCAGATCCGAGACTGGCCGGCCAGTGAACGACCCCGGGAGCGCCTGCTGCTGCAGGGGCCGGGCACCCTTTCGGAGGCGGAGCTGCTGGCCGTGCTGTTGCGCCACGGTTGCCGTGGCGAGAGCGCGCTCGACCTCGCCCGCGGCCTGCTCGCCGACTTCGGTTCGCTCAGGGCGCTCCTGACCGCCGACCGGATCGAAGCCTGCCGCCGCCGCGGGCTCGGGCCGGCGCGCTGGGCCGAGTTGCAGGCGGCCCTCGAGCTGGTGCGCCGCCACCACCTGGAGAGGCTGCGCTTCGGGCCGTCGCTGACCAGCCCGCGGGCGGCGCGAGACTTCCTCGTGACCCGCCTGCGCGACCGTGACCGGGAGGTCTTCGGCTGCCTCTATCTCGACAGCCGTCACCGGCTGATCAGCTTCGACGAGCTGTTCGAGGGCACCATCGACGGCGCCAGCGTCCACCCGCGCGAAGTCGTGAAACAGGCTCTGAAACGCAATGCGTCCGCGGTGATCCTGGCCCACAACCACCCCTCGGGCATCGCCGAACCGAGCCAGGCCGACGAGATCATCACGGTGAGGCTGCGCGACGCGCTGGCGCTGGTCGACATCCGGGTCCTCGATCACCTGATCGTCGGCGACGGCAGCTGCACCTCGCTGGCCGAGCGCGGCGTGCTCTAGGGCCTCCCCGGGAGCCAAGGGCGGACCGGCCGCCTGTGGTTGCAACCCATTGTTGTAGAAGGTCAAAATGGCACGCCGCGGTGCCGGCTTGCCATGCCCGGCCGGCACTGGTCTAATACGCGGCTCTTTCACGGCCCCCGCCGGAAGTCGGCGCGGGTGCCAGCACCGGAGTGATCGTCATGTCCCGAGTCTGTCAGGTCACCGGCAAGCGCCCTACGACCGGCAACAAGGTGTCGCATTCGAACATCAAGAAGCGCCGCCGCTTCCTGCCCAACCTGCACGACCAGCGGTTCTGGGTGGAGACCGAGAAGCGCTGGGTGTCGCTGCGCGTATCGTCGGCGGGCATGCGCACCATCGAGAAGAAGGGCATCGACGCTGTCCTGGCCAAGCTGCGCGCCGCCGGCCAGCACGTCTGAAGGAGGCCTGAACCATGCGTGACAAGATCAAGCTCGTGTCGAGCGCCGGGACCGGCCACTTCTACACGACCACCAAGAACAAGCGCCTGCACCCGGAGAAGCTCGAGGTCAAGAAGTTCGACCCCGTCGCCCGCAAGCACGTCGCTTACAAGGAAGGCAAGATCAAGTAGGCGGCGAGGCCCGCGCCTGACCGCCACGAAGGCCCGTCCCGCGACGGGCCTTTTTCGCTGGAGGAACCGGTGCCGGAGCTTCCGGAAGTCGAGACCACCCGCCGTGGCATCGCGCCGTCGCTGGAGGGCAGGCGCATCCTCGGCGCCGTCGTGCGCGAGCGACGCCTGCGCTGGCCGCTGCCGCCCGGCTTCGAGGCACTGGTCACCGGGCGCCTGGTCCGCGCCGTACGCCGGCGCGCCAAGTACCTGCTCATCGACACCGATGCCGGCACGCTGATCGCGCACCTCGGCATGTCGGGGAGCCTGCGGATCCTCGACGCCGGCACGCCCGCGCTGCCGCATGACCACGTTGACCTGCTGCTGGACTCGGGCCGACTGCTGCGATTCAACGACCCGCGACGCTTCGGCTGCCTGCAGTGGGTGACGGGCGACGCCCGGCTGCACCCGCTGCTGGCGTCGCTCGGCCCGGAGCCGCTCGGCGTGGACTTCGACGGCGAGTACCTGTGGCGGCGGGCACGCGGGCGGCGCGTGGCGATCAAGCTGTTCATCATGAACGCGCAGGTCGTGGTCGGCGTGGGCAACATCTACGCGAGCGAGGCGCTGTTCCGCGCCGGCATCCGCCCGGGCACGCCGGCGTCGCGCGTCAGCCGGGTACGCATGGAACGCCTGGTGGCGGCCATTCGTGGCGTGCTCGAGGAAGCGATCCGGGTCGGTGGCACGACGCTCAGGGACTACGTGAACCCGGACGGAATGCCCGGTTACTTCCGCCAGCGGCTGTTCGTCTACGAACGCGGGGGAGAACCCTGCCGCCGCTGCCGCACACCAGTCCGCCACATCGTCCAGGGCCAGCGGTCGACCTACTACTGCCCGAACTGCCAGCGCTGAGGGCGATTCGGGGTCGCGGCCGATTCAGGGGTGAGGACGGTGGGAGCTGGGCGTGCGGCAGGCGGGTCAGGGTCGCGGCCGATTCGGGGGTGAGGACGGTTGCGGCGGGGCGCGCGGCCTACTCCTGTATGGTCCTCTGTGAATTCGGAAGAGTCGGA
>CAZXAS010000029.1:0-19629 GCA_964638185.1 uncultured Steroidobacteraceae bacterium
CGATCGCCACCAGCGACGCGACCCACAGCTCGATGCCGATGTTCTCGCTCAGGAAAGTCGTCAGTCTGTCCATCCCCCCGACTTTAGCCGCCCGGGACCGTGCGTGTCAGGCCCGGCGCCTGCGGGCGGTGCCGGCGTTACACTGGGTGTCGGCGCGCGGGTCCGGCCGCGCCCGGGCTGCTGACCGCCATGGGAGACAGATGATGGCTTCCGCGTACGGCCGATTGCCGCTCAATGCCTTGCGCGTGTTCGAGGCGGTCGCCACCCGGCTGAGCTTCGCCGAGGCCGCCGAGGCGCTCAACGTCACGCCCGCGGCGGTCAGCCAGCAGATCAAGGCGCTGGAGGAGTATCTCCAGGTACCGGTGCTGCGCCGCAAGGGGCGCACCGTCGAGCTCACCCCTGAGGGCGCGCGCCTGCTGCCAGGCGTACGGGAGGGCCTCGATCGGCTGGTGGCGTCGATGCGCGAGACGCGCATGATGCGCTCCGCCGGGGCGATCAACGTCAGCACACTGTCGTCGCTGATGCAGAAGTGGCTGACGCCGCGCCTTCAGCGCCTGCACGCGCGCCACCCCGGGCTGCAGATCGACTGGCATACCTCGCGCGAGACGGTCGATTTCGCGCGCAGCGACTTCCACGCGGCCGTGCGCCTCGGCCAGGGCACGACGCCAGGCCTCGAGCACGAGCGGCTCATGGACGAATGGCTGGTGCTGGTGGCATCGCCAGAGGTGTTCGCCAGGCATGGCTCGCTCGACGGGCGCGACAGCATGGACGGCATTCCGATGCTGCAGGCGCGGGATGAGCCCTGGTCACGCTTCGAGAAGACCACTGCCATGACGCCGTGGCCCACGGGCCCCACCAGCATCGACGACTCCGTGAGCGTGCTGACGGCCGTGATGGAGGGGCTGGGTTACGCACCCGCACGCTGGTCGGTCGCGGCCCACGACCTCTTCGCCGGGCGCATCGTGCTCGCCAGCCGGACCATTGTCCCGTCGCGCTGGCGCTACTGGTTCGTCTGGCCCCCGGCCTACAGTGACCTGCCGGGTGTCATGGCCTTGCGGGACTGGCTCAAGGAGGAGGCGGCGGCCTTCCCGACCCCCGAGGACTGGCTGGCCCGAGAGTCCTGAACGGCCGGCCGGCTCGGGCTGCCCGCCCGCCGCGTGAGCGGCGTCTCACATTTGACTTATCTTGCACCCGCGCCGCGCCACCCCGCGACGCAGCGTGAAGCCGTTCACACTCCGGCGCGTCGTCGCTGCCGACACAGGAAGCGTCCGTCCTGCACGTGAGCGTGCCGGGCGCCCGTATCTGTGTTCCGCTGGGAGACGACTGATGAACATTTCCTCGATGCCACGGCGCCAGGCCGGCTTCACGCTGGTCGAGATCGCGATCGTGCTGGTCATCATCGGGCTGCTGCTCGGTGCAATCCTCAAGGGCCAGGAGCTGATCGACAACAGCCGCGTGAAGAACGCGGTCAACGACATCAACAGTGTCAAGGCGGCGACGTACTCGTACTTCGACCGCTATCGCGTGCTGGCCGGCGACGATGGTCCGGTCGGGACCCTGCAGGCACGCGGCAACAACTGGACCGGCATCACCGTCGGCGGCAATCGCGACGGCACGGTCGGTGCGCCCGCCAACCCTTTCGGCGCACCGAACGGGGAGCACCTCGGCTTCTGGCAGCACCTGCGCGCCGCCGGCTTCCTGACCGGCAACCCGGCGTCGACGGGCGCCGACGCGCTGCCACGCAACGCCTTCGGCGGCCTGACCGGCATTGCCTCCTTGACCACGCAGATGGGCAACTTCAACAGCCGCGTCGTATGCATGAGCCAGGTGCCTGGCAAGTCGGCGGTGGGCATCGACAACCAGCTCGACGACGGCCAGCCCGACTCGGGAGCGGTACGCGCCACGCAGCAGGCCGGCAACGGCAACACGGCGCCGGGGGCCGTGGCCGCGTCCTACAGCGAGGACCTGCGCTACAGCGTCTGCACCACGCTCTGACGCCGGCCGCTCCGGCGCCAGGGGGAGGCCGTCGATGAATCACTTGTATCTAGCGCACTTCGGCCTCGCGGCGCCGCCGTTCTCGATCACCCCGAACCCGGCGTTCTTCTTCGGCGGCGGCGGGCGCGGGGCGCTCCTCGCCGCGCTCGAGTACTCGGCGCGGCACCAGGAAGGCATCGTCGCCGTCACCGGCGAGGTCGGAAGCGGCAAGACCATGCTGTGCCGCATGCTGCTCACGCGCTGTGCGGCGGACATCGAGCCTGTGTACCTGTGCAACCCGTCGCTTGGGCGGCGCGAGATCCTGAGCGCCATCCTGGCGGACCTGCGCGCGGCGGCCACGCCCCGTGCCGGCCGCACCGGCAACCTGCTCGACCAGCTCCACCGGCGCCTCATCGCGCACCACGCCGCCGGTCGGCGCGTGCTGCTCGTGATCGACGAGGCCCATGTCGTGCCGCCCGCGACGCTGGAGGAGATCCGGCTGCTGTCGAACCTCGAGACCAGCGAACACAAGCTGCTGCAGATCGTGCTGTTCGGCCAGCCCGAGCTCGACGCGCTGCTGCTGCGCCAGGCGCTGCGGCCGCTTCGGGACCGCGTGGTCGAGCGGCTCGAGGTGCCGCCACTCACGATCGCCGAGACCGGGCAGTACCTGGCCTGCCGGCTGCGCAGCGCCGGTCACGCTGGTGACTCGCCGTTCTCCCGTGGTGCCGTGGCGGCGTTGCGCCGGGCTGCCGGCGGCCTCATTCGCAGCACCAACGTCATCGCCGACAAGGCCATGCTGTCGGCGTTCACCCGCGGGCGGCGCCAGGTCGACGCCCGCGACATCGACCGCGCCGTGCGCGCCGGGCATCGATCACCCGTCGCACCGATCGCCACGCCGCGTTACCAGGCCCACCCATGAACAATGCGCTGAAAGCCCTGGCGTCAGGCCTCGTCGCTGCCGCGCTCGCAGCCTGCGCGACCGAGCCGCCGGCGACGCCGGACACCCACCTCAAGCAGCAGCAGGCCGCCGTGCCGGCGACCACGCAGGCGAGTGCGCCGGTGCCGGCGCCGGTGACGCGCAGCCTCGACCTGCCGCCGCCGGCGGTTCGCGCGCCGCTCGAGACCTACACCGTGGTGGTGAGCGCGGTGCCGGTCGGCGAACTGCTGTTCGAGCTGGCGCGCGACGCCCGCCTGAATGTCGACGTGCACCCGGACATCACCGGTACGGTGACGATGAATGCCATCGACCAGACACTGCCCGAGATCCTCGCGCGCATCGCGAGCCAGGTCGACATGCGCTACACCCTCGAGGACCGTCTGCTGAGCGTCACGCCGGATGCGCCGTTCCTGAGGTTGTACCGGATCGAGTATCCGAGCATCGCGCGCAGCACCACGAGCAATGTGTCGATCGCAACCCAGGTCGCGACCACCGGCGGCACAGGCCTCGAGAGCGGCGCCGCCGGCGGGCCCGGCAACAACTCGTCGACCGAGCTCACCAATGTGTCGAACCATCGCTACTGGGAGTCGCTGACCCAGTCGATCTCGGCACTGCTGCAGGAGACGGACAAGCTGCTGCCGGAGGACGAGCCACCGGCGACGGAGGAGGCCGCGGGCAAGGCGGTGGCCTCGCGCGGCGTCCGTTTCCGCGAGGCAGCGTCGGTCATCGCGCAGCCGGAAACCGGTGTCATCGCGGTCCGCGCCACGCAGCGGCAGCACCAGCGCGTGCAGGAGTTCCTCGACGCCAGCGTGCTCAGCGCCCGCAGGCAGGTGCTCATCGAGGCGACGATCGCGGAAGTCGAGCTGTCCGACGACTACGAACAGGGCATCGACTGGGAGGTGATTCGCCGCAACGGCTCGACCATCGGCTTCACGATGGGCCCGAGCGGCTCCGGGACCAGCCTGCCGGGCGGAACGCCCATCGGAACCTCGATTCCGACCATTGGGCTGCTGGACTACAGCCGGCAGACCGCCAGCACGGACATCACCGCGGCCCTCAGGCTGCTCGACTCCTTCGGGCGCAAGCGCGTCCTGTCGAGCCCGAAGATCAGCGTGCTCAACAACCAGACGGCGCTGATCAAGGTCGTGGACAACCTGGTGTACTTCCAGCTGACCACGGACTTCACGCCGGGCACCTCCGGCAGCCCGACGACGTTCACGGTGACCTCGACGCCGAACACCGTGCCGGTGGGGTTCCTGATGAACGTGACGCCGCAGATCGCGGCCAACGACGAGGTCATCCTGAACCTGCGGCCGACCATCTCGCGCCTGACCGGCTACGTCGAGGACCCGGGCGTGGCGCTGTCGCTGGCGCTCGCCCGTCAGGAAGGCGCCGAAGTTCCAGACATCAAGAGCCAGGTGCCGGAGATCCAGACCCGCGAGATGGAATCCATCATCAAGGTGAGCGACGGTCAGATCGCGGTGCTCGGCGGCCTGATGCGTGACAGCGCCGGCAGCGGCCACGACGGCGTGCCGGGCCTCGGCCGCGTACCCGGCGTGGGCAACCTGTTCAAGTACGAGTCGAAGTCCGGGACCAAGAGCGAACTCGTCATCTTCCTGCGCCCGACCATCGTGCGCGAGGCCAGCCTCGAGGGCGACTATCGGCACCTGCGCGGGCAGCTGCCGGACGACAGCTTCCTGCGCCAGGCGGCGTCGCCGGGCGCTTCGAGTCCCTGAGGCGGACGGCCATGAGCCTGTTGCTCGACGCGCTCAAACAGGCCGAGGTCCGCAAGCGCGCGGACCGTCCGGTCGCAGCCACTGCCGCCGCCGTCGGGCTCGAGGTGGAACTCGAGTTCGAGCGCGAGCAGGCGCCGACCATCCCGGACGCGGCGCCCGCGCTCGACGGGCCCGGCGTGCAAGCGATGCTGGAATCCGTGCCGGCGGCGGCGGCCGACGACGCGCCTGCCCCGGTGACCGGACGACGCCGTGGCAGCACGGCGCTCGCACTCGGCGCGGCCGTCGCGATCGTCCTGGCCGCCGTCGTGTTCCTCGTGCTCCCGGCCGTCCAGGTTGCACAGGACCCGGCCATCCTGCCGCCGCCGGAACTGACGATCCTGACGCCGCCGCCAATGAGCGCGGCGTCCCTGCCACCGGCGCCCGCGGCGCCTGCAGCGGCCACATCCGTTGCCGAGCCGGCGGTCCGAAGGCAAGCGCCCGCTGCGGCCGCGACTCAGGCAGACAACGGGCCGCAGGCGCAGGCGCCGGCGCCCGCGCCACGCCGCCAGGTCGAGATCACCTCGTCGCGACGCGCGGCACCGCTGATGCAGGCCTACGAGGCGCTCAGGCAGCGCGACTTCGACACTGCCGAGCGCCTCTACCTCGAGGTGCTTGCCGACGAGCCGCACCAGGTCGACGCCCTGCTCGGGGTCGCCACCGTGGCCGAGTGGCGTGGCGACGAGGCCGCGGCGGCCGCGCGCTACCGCCAGGCGCTGGCGCAGGATCCGCGCAACGCCGTGGCCTGGGCGGGATTGACGCGCTTCCTCGGCGAGTCGAACAGGCTCGAGGGAGAGTCGCGGCTGAAGGGACTTATCGCGGAGCGGCCATCGGCGGCCCTGCACTTCGCGCTCGGCAACCTGCAGGCGCTGGACCAGCGTTGGGCCGACGCGCAGACGAGCTACTTCGACGCATATACGGCGGCGCCGGACAACGCCGACTATGCCTTCAACCTGGCCATCGCCCTCGACCGCCTCGGGCAGCTCCGGACCGCCGCGGACTACTACCGCCGCGCAGTGGCGCTCGCAGCGGGTGGCGCAGCGGTGGCCTTCGATCCCGAGGTCGCCGCGGCACGTGTCCGGCAGCTGGATCCAGGTGTACCGTGAGTGAACCTGCGCGCAAGGGACTGCTCGGCGAGCGCCTGTGTGCGCGCGGCCTGATCAGTGCCGACCAGCTCAAGATCGCGCTGATCGAGCAGCGCCGCACCGGCCAGCCGCTGGGCGAGTCGCTGGTCACGCTCGGCTTCCTCACCGAGGCGACCCTGCGCGACGAACTGTCCGAGACCCTCGGTGCGCAGAACGTGAGCCTGTCGGGACTGCTGGCCGACCGCCAGGCGCTGGCCTTGATTCCGCGCGACGTGGCGCGCCGCCACGGCGTGTTCCCGGTGAGCCTAGATGCCGAAAGCCGCGTGCTGTCGGTGGCGATCGGCGACGTCAACGACATCGTCGCGATCGACCAGGTGCGCGCGCAGGTCGGTTCGCGCGCGGAGGTCAGGTGGCTCCTCGCGGCCTCGGGCGAGATCCAGCGTGCGATCGAGCAGTACTACGACCACGACCTGTCGATCGACGGCATCCTGCAGGAGATCGAGACCGGGCGCGCCGACCTCGCGACGCTGTCGGCGGACCAGGCCCGCGAGTACAGCCACCCGGTCGTGCGGCTGATCGACGCGCTCTTGACCGACGCGGTGGTGGTGGGCGCGTCGGACATCCACTTCGAGCCCGAGTCGCACTTCATACGCATCCGCTACCGCGTGGACGGCGTCATGCGCCAGGTGCGCGCGCTGCACCGCCGCTACTGGGCGGCCATGCTGGTGCGACTGAAGATCCTGTCGGGCATGAACATTGCCGAGAACCGTGCGCCGCAGGACGGGCGCATCTCGCTGACGCTGGCCGGGCGCGAGGTCGATTTCCGTGCCGCGGCCCATCCCACGGTGCACGGCGAGAACTTCGTCCTGCGCATACTCGATCGCAAGTCCGGGCTGGTGTCCATGGACGCCACCGGCTTCACCGCCAACCAGCTTACGCTGGTGAAGCTGATGCTGGCGCGCCCGGAGGGCCTGCTGCTCATCACCGGGCCGACCGGCAGCGGCAAGACCACCACGCTGTACTCGATCCTCAACTACCGCAACACCGAGCACGTCAACATCATGACGCTCGAGGACCCGGTCGAGTACACGCTGCCGCTCGTGCGCCAGACGTCCGTGGCGCACGCGGTCAAGCTCGATTTCGCGGACGGCATCCGCTCGCTCATGCGCCAGGATCCGGACATCATCCTGGTCGGCGAGGTGCGTGACCACGACACGGCCGAGATGGCGCTGCGCGCCGCCATGACCGGTCACCAGGTATTGTCGACGCTGCACACCAACTCCGCGCTGCGCTCGATCCCGAGGCTCCTCGACCTCGGGCTCAAGCCGGAGACCCTTGCCGGCAACGTGATCGGCATCATCGCGCAGCGGCTGGTCCGCCGGCTGTGCGTCGATTGCAGCGACGAGGCCCCGGCCGACGAAGTCGAGGCCAGGATCCTCGGCGCCGACCCGGGCTTCATGCTGCGTCGGGCCACGGGCTGCGCGAAGTGCGGCTTCACCGGCTATCGCGGGCGGCTGGCGATCGTCGAGATCGTGCGCTTCGGCCCGACGCTCGACGAGCTGGTGGCACGACGCGCCACGCTCGTCGAACTGCAGCGCGCCGCCGAGGCAGAGGGCATGGTGCCGCTCGCACTCGATGGCCTGCGGCGCGTGCGGGAGGGCCTCACCACGGTGGAGGAGATCGGCCGCGTGGTCGACCTGACCGACCTGGTGCACGCATGAGCCGCTATCGCTACCGCGCGGTCGGTCCGGACGGCCAGGTGGTCCAGGGCGAGGCCGAGGCCGGCACCGCGGCCGAACTCGATGGCAGGCTGGCGCGGATCGGCCTCGAGGTGCTGAGTACGCGGGTCATCAGCCCGGGTCTCGACGGCATGTTCGCCCGCAGGACGGTCGAGCGTCGCGACCTCATCCAGTTCTTCATCCAGGTCGAGTCGCTGTTGCGCGCCGGCGTCCCGATCCTCGATACGCTCGGGGACCTGCGGGACTCGTCCGAGAGCACGGGCATCCGCCGCCTCGCCACCGACCTCGTCGACCGGATCGAGACCGGCTCGACGTTCTCCGAGGCGCTGTCTGCGCATCCGCAGGTGTTCGACCCGCTGCTCGTCGGCCTGACCGGCGCCGGCGAGGTGACCGGCAAGCTGCCGGAGGTGCTCACCGAGATCGTCACCAGTCTCAAGTGGCAGGACGAGCTTGCCGCGCAGACGCGCAAGGCGGTGCGCTACCCGGCCTTCGTCGCGGCGGTGATCTTCGCCGTGGTGTTCTTCCTGATGATCTACCTGGTGCCACAGCTCGCGTCGTTCCTGGCCAACATGGGCCAGGAGATGCCGCTGCAGACACGGGCGCTGATCGCCCTGTCGGGCTTCTTCGTCGCCTGGTGGCCGATGGTCATCGCAGTGCCGGCGGGCCTCGCCCTGATCTATGGCATCGCGATGCGCCGGAGCGTCCGGGCGCGGCTGGCGCGCGACCGCTGGCTGCTCGGCGTGCCCTGGGCGGGTGATGTCGTGCGCAAGATCGCGCTGGCACGTTTCGCCAACACCTTCGCATTGATGTTCGGTGCCGGCATCGCGGTGCTCGATGCACTCGAGCACTGCGAGCGTGCGGTCGGCAACCTGGCGGTGGCGCGCTCGCTCGCCGGCGCGCGTGAGCTGGTCGGCCAGGGAATGCCCATCTCCGAGGCATTCGCCGCGTCGACGCTGTTCCCGCCGCTCGTGGTGCGGATGATCAAGGTCGGCGAGTTCTCCGGGCAGCTCGACGGCTCGCTGCGGAACATCAGCTATTTCTACTCGCGTGACGTCGACGAGGATCTCGGCCGGCTGCAGTCGATGATCGAGCCGGTGCTCACCCTGGTCATGGGGGCGGTGCTCGGCTGGATCATGCTGGCCGTGCTCGGGCCGATCTACGACACCATCTCGAAGATCCGGATGTAGCCGTGAACCCGGACGCACTCTATCTGTTCGCTGGAGGGACCCGAGGCTGGCGCTGGGAGCGCGGCACGCTCGAGGCGGGCGAGCCGGTCACCACGCGCCCGTTCATGGCGGTCGTCGACGTGGCCGAGGAGACGCTGAGCCGGCAGGCCGTGCCGCGCCTCATCGGCCGCGACCGCACGGCGCTGCGCGCGCGGCGTCTGAGGCAGGAATTTCCGGAGACCGTGTGGCGCAGCGCGCTGTCACTGGGCCCGGGCACGGAGCCACGGACGGAGGACCTGGTGCTGGTCGGCATCCAGCCGCCGCCCGACGTCGCGAGCGCGCTCGCCCGGGCCGGATCATGCGGCACGCTGTGCGGTGTGTACACGCCGGCGCTGCTGGCGGCGAACTGGGTCCGACGCGCGACTGCGAAGCCGGGCCGGATACTGGTGGCGCTGGAGACCGTGGCGGGCCTGAGGCTGATGTTCCTCGATCGCGGCCGCCCGCTGCTGTCGCGACTGGCGCCGTGGCCGGCCGACGTCGAGGCGCCCGGCCGGCTCGCCCGGCTCGGCAGCGAGGAGCTGTCGCGTACGCTGAGCTACCTGCAGAACGTACGCTGGATCGAGCGCGGCAAGGTCACTGACCTGTGGCTGTGGGGCGAGAAGTTGCAGCCGCTGCGCGAGCAGATGACGTTGCCCCCGGAGCTTCGCCACGTCCGCACACCGAAGGCGGCGTCACTGCCGGACCCGGAAGCGCTCGGTCTGCCCGCCCTCGTTGCCGTGGCCGCACGGCGACTGCCCGCCGCACAGCTCGCACCCGACGAAGCGCGGCTCGGCTGGCTCGCCGGCCAGGCGAGGCTGATGCTGCTGTCGGCGGCAGCAGCGGTTGCCGTCGCCTGCATTGCGGTTGCGGCCGGGATCGAAGTCCGTTCCGCAGGGCTTCGCGACGAGGCCGCGACGGTGCAGGCCGAGGCCGACGGCGCCGTGTCGCGTTCCGCCGCGCTCGAGCGCGTCATCATCGACGCGGGCCTCGTGCCCGAACGGATCGCTGTGGCGCTCGCCGTCGACGCCAGCATGGATGCCGGGACACTTCTGCTGCGCGACGCACTCGAGGCCACCGGACAGGCGCTGGCGCATTCCGCGGCCCTGTCGCTCGACAGGCTGACGGTGAGGCGGGTGGACCCGCCACCGGACGGCAGCGGCGCTGCCTCAGGCTGCGCGCCGCCACCGGAGGCCGACACGATGGTCGCGCCTGCGACGCCGGGTGCCGTGCTCAGCCTCGGGGTCCGATCGCGACCCGAGGCGACACTCACGACCCGTGTCACGTCGCTACGCGCACTCGACGACAGTCTGGCGCAGCTGCCCGGCTGGCGCCCGGTCGGACGCGTGAGCGAAGGCGCGCTCAACGACACCTTGCGGCTGCAGGACGCGGACGAGGCGGAAGCCGACGCATCGGTGGCGAGCGTATGCGTCGAGAGGACGCCGACATGATGGCACCTTCGCTCAGCCTCCTCGCGCTACCGGTCTTCAGGCGCCTGCTGCTAAGCGCCGGCATCGCCGCCCTGGTCCTGGTCGTGGCGGGCACGCTCGCCGTCGGCGCGGCCTGGTCGCGCGCCGAGTCCGCCCAGCTCGCCCTCGATGGGGCCTACGCCAGCCTTGCCGATGCGCAGGCGCTGGAGGGCCGCCTGGCACTGACGCATGCCTCCGAGCCCGGGGCACGTGCGCGCTATCACGAGCTGGCAGAGGCTGGGCTGTTCGACCCGGCGCGCCGCGCGTACTGGGCCGAGCAGGCGGCCGGGCGCGCACGCCGTCTGGCCCCGCTTGCCTTCGACGTCGAGATCGCGCCGCCGGCGCCTGCGACCCTGCCGCCGGATGCGCAGCGCTGGTTCGACGAGACCGGTGCGCCGGCGCCCCTGCTGCACACCCACGACCTGCAGTTGCGCATCCAGGGCCTGCACGAGGCAGAGCTCGCCAGGCTCGTCGAGGACATCGGCCATCCTGCCGAGGGCCTGTCGCGCCTGCAGGAGTGCGAACTCGCGCGGCGGGCCGATGGCATCGGCGTCGACGGTCGCTGCGTGCTCCGCTTCGTGACCCTGGCCTGGCCGGAGTCTGGACCATGAAGCGCATGCCCACCCTGCTGCTGTTCTGCGTCCTCGCCCACGGCGCCGCAGCCGGCACGACGGATCCTGGCCCGCTCGGACCGGTGTTCTTCGACGCTGGCGAGCGGGCATCGATCGAGGCCCGGCGGCGCGCACTGCTCTCCGGCGCCACGGCGACGGAGGCCGATGTTCCGGGACCGGCGGCCCGTCCGGTGGCCCGCCAGCGTCGCCTCGAAGGGCTGGCGCGACGCAGCGACGGTCGCAGCGTCGCGTGGTTCGACGGCGAGCGTGTCGTCGACGGGACCCGCTGGCAGGGATTCGTGGTGACGATCCAGGATGCGCGCGTGCTGCTCGTCGCTGCCGCAGGCCGCCGCCTCAGCCTGTCGGTCGGCCAGTCGGTCGACCTCGATTCGGGCCAGGTGCGCGACCTGGTGCCGGTGCGCATCGCGCTCGAGGGGCGCGGGGGCCGGTCGTGAAGCGGCGCCAGCGGGGCGCGGCCCTGCTCATCCTGTTCGTGGTGCTCATCACCCTGGTATCGGGACTCGTGCTCGGTGCCGCGCGCGCCGGGCTGGTGGCGCCGATGTCGCGCGAGGCGCGCCAGCACGAGGAGCTGGCGCTCGCGCGCGATGCGCTGCTCGGCCTCGCGCAAGAGACGTATTGCGCCGACGTGCTGACGCCCGTCGACGCCCTGCTGCCATGTCCGGACAGTGGCGGCGTCGAGGGCGAGGCTGCGCCGACCTGTCCCGGGGCCAGCCGCGGGTGGTTGCCGTGGAAGACGCTCAACCTGCCGCCCCTCGTCGATGCCAGCGGCACTTGCCTGTGGTACGAACGTTCGGGTTCCACGGGCCGTGTCGTCGCTGCCGGCGCGCCGGGCGCCGGACAGGTGCGCGGCAACCTGGCTGGACGGCCGGTCTGCGGCGGCAACCACAGCGGCACCGACTACCTGGATCCCTCTGACCCCTCGGTGTCCCTCGCCCTCGCTGCGGCGACACTCGTGGCGATGTGCGGGCCATGAACCGCGCGCCCCATCGCGGCTTCACGCTGGTGGAGATGGCCGTGATCCTGGTCATCGCCGGGCTGCTGCTCGGCGGGCTCGTCACCTCGCTCGCCGCCTTCCAGCAGAATCAGCGCGTCCAGGAAACGAACCGTCATCTCGCCGAGGCGCGCGAGGCGCTCCTGGCGTTCGCGGTCATCCATCGGCGCCTGCCCTGTCCTGCGACGAGTACGGTCGCGAACACGACGGCCGGTGCCGGCGTGGAGCGGCCCCCGGCGGCACTTGGCTGCACCGGCGGACAGAACGGGGTACTGCCCTGGGCGACGCTCGGCCTGCGCGAGACCGATGGCTGGGGCCGGCGCGTTTCCTACCGCGTCAGCGCGGCGTTCTCCGGCGCCGCGCCCGCGTTCGCACTGCTGAGCGCCGGCGACATCACCGTCGAGAACCGCGCTGCGGTCATGCTCGCCGACACCGTCCCGGCGATCCTCGTGTCGCACGGCCCGAATGCGCGCGGCAGCTTCGGCCCTGGCGGCACCCAGGCACCGGCGAGCGGCGATCCGGCGGAGATTGCCAACGCCGATCTCGACGCCGGCTTCATCAGCGATACCCCGACCGACCAGTTCGACGACATCGTGGCCTGGGTTCCGAGGCCCCTGCTGGTCGGGCGCATGCTTCAGGCCGGCCAGCTGCCCTGACGCAGCCGGTCACGGCCGTGGGGTGTAGCATGTCCCCAGGGCCGGCCACGGGCGGCACCGACCACGCCGCCCGGGCCGTCGACACAGCGGGGGCAAAGCCATGACCAGTCCAGCCGTCGAATCGACGATTCTCGCCCATCCATTCGTTCGTGACCTGCCGGCGAGCCATCGCGAGCGGCTCGCGCCACTGGCCGCGCGCGTGCACTTCGACAAGGACGAGGTCATCTTCCGCGAGGGCGACAGCAACTCGTACTTCTACCTTCTCGTCACCGGCAGCGTTTCGCTGGAGATGAGCACCGGGCGCGGCATGTTGCGGGTGCAGCGGCTGGAGGACGGCGCGGGCCTCGGCTGGTCCGCGGCGCTGGTGGGACGACCGAAGCACTTCCAGGCCCGCGCGCTCACCGACGTCGAGGCCTTCGCATTGTCCGGTCCGGCTGTCCTCGCCGCCTGCGCGGAGGACCCGGAGTTCGGTTTCGCCTTCATGCTGCGCCTGCTCGACGTGGTCTCGGTGCGGCTGCAGGCGACGCGCGAGCAACTGCTCGACATGCACTCGCCGGTCGCGAAGCAGGCTGGCGCATGACGAGGACCGCCGCCGGCCTGGCGGCCTGCCTGGCGTGCATCGCGCCGGCCGCGTGGGCGGCCGGCTCCTGCGAGGCCGAGTATCGCGCCGGACAGCTCGACCACTGGGCCCGCGACGCGGTCATCTACCAGGTATTCGTGAGGAGCTTCCAGGATTCGGACGGCGACGGCATGGGCGACTTCAACGGGCTCATCTCGCGCCTCGACTACCTCAACGACGGCGACCCGGCGACGGACGGCGACCTCGGCGTCGACGCCCTGTGGATGCTGCCGATCACCGAGTCGCCGAGCTACCACGGCTACGACACGCTGAACTACGACCGGGTCGAGCGCGACTATGGCAGCGAGGCAGACTTCGACCGGCTGGTCGCCGCGGCGCACGAGCGCGGCATCCGGATCATCATGGACCTGGTGATCAACCACACCTCCGTGGCCCATCCGTGGTTCGTGCAGGCGGAGCAGTCGGTCAAGGACAGCTTCCACGACTGGTACCTGTGGCGCGAGGACGACCCGGGCTGGCGCCAGCCGTGGGGGTCGTCCCCGACCTGGCACGCCTCGAAGCGGCTGCCGCTCCATTACTACGGGCTGTTCTGGGGCGGCATGCCCGACCTCAACCTCGAGAACCCGGACGTGCGCGCCGAGATGATCGCGGTCGCGAAGCGCTGGCTTGCGCGCGGTGTCGACGGCTTCCGCCTCGATGCGTCGCGCCACATCATCGAGGCGGGCGAGGAGGAGAAAGCGGCAGGCTCCCCCGAGACCCATGCTTGGTGGCGCGAGTTCGCGCGCGAGCTGCGCTGCGAGTATCCGGACGTCATCCTCGTCGGCGAGAACTGGACCACGGTCGACGAGGTGGCGCCGTACTTCGACGAGACGCCCTTCACGCAGCTCGACCTCAACTTCAACTTCGACCTCGCCGCAGCCATCGTCGGCGGCGTGCGCGATGACACCCCGGGGCTCATCCAGTCGACGCTGTGCGAGGTGGCGGAGTACTACCCTTCGCACGCGCTCGACGCGATCTTCCTGACCAACCACGACATGGTCCGGATCGCGACCCAGGTGCGGACCGCGGACCGGGCACGGCTGGCTGCGTCGCTGTTGTTCACGCTGCCCGGCGTACCGCTCGTCTATTACGGCGAGGAGCTGGGCCTGGTGAACGGGCCTGGCGACGAGGACCCGGAGAAGCGCACGCCGATGCCGTGGACCGACGCGGGTGGCTTCTCCAGCGGCGAACCGTGGAAGGTGAATCGCAAGGCCGACCCGGCGGTGAACGTGGCGCGCCTGCAGGCCGATCCCGGTTCCCTGTGGCATCACTACCGCGCGCTGATTGCGCTCAGGCATGCGAGCCCGGCGCTCGGCCGGGGCGGCTATCGTCCTCTTGAGGTCACCCGTGGCGACAGCGACGTCATCGCCTGGGAGCGCATGCATGGCGATGAACGTGTCGTGGTGCTGGCCAACTTCTCGGCGGATGCGGTCGCGGATGTCGCGGTGGCGCTGCCGGGCGCGGCCGCTGCCGGCCTGGAGCGACTGATCGGCGACGCCAGGGCCGCGCTTCGGGAAGGCCGGGTCGAGGTCCCGACGCTGCCGGGACGGGCGCTCGTGGCCTATCGCCTGGCCGGCGACTGAGCGCGGTTCATGACGACGACCAGCAGGCAGGGCAACACGCTGAGCGTGACGGCGGTCGAGAACAACAGCCCGGACAGCACGATGACGCCGAGCCCCCGGTAGAGCTCCGTACCGGCGCCGGGAATGAACACCAGCGGCGCCAGCCCGAACACCGTGGTCAGGGTGGTCATCAGCACCGGGCGGATGCGCGATGCCACTGCCTCGCGGACTGCCTCGGCCACGCTCCCGGCGCCCTCCGCGAGCGCCCGGCGCGTGCGGTCGACGATCAGGATCGGGTTGTTGACCACCGTGCCGAGCAGGATCAGGAAGCCGAGCATGGTGATCATGTCGAAGGGCTGGCTTACCCCCGGCACCGCGTTGAGCAGCGCCAGGCCAACGATGCCACCGGCCAGGCCGAGCGGTACCGTCGCGAGGATCAGCAGCGGATAACCCCAGTGCGCGAAGATCGCGACCAGCAGCAGGTAGCTCAGCACCACCGCGATCGCGAAGTTGTCGGCCAGCGACTCACGCGTGGCGTCGAGCTGGTCCGCGGCGCCCGAGACATCCATCGCCACGCCGCTCGGGACCAGGCCGTCGGCGCGGACGCCGGGCAGCAGTTCGCTGTTCACCTGCTCGACGGCCGTCTCCAGCGCGATGGCGCGCGGCGCGACGATGTTGAGCGTCACGGTCCGGCGGCCATCGACGCGCCGGATGAGGTCGGTATCGGCGGTCTCGCGCAACTCGGCGACCGCCTCGAGCGGCAGCACGGCGCCGCCTGGGGCGTATATCGGAAGTTGCCGCAGGCTCTCGACATCCTGGCTCGAGCCGGCCGAGCTGTAGAGGAAGATGTCGACCTTGTTGTCGCCGACGAAGAACTCGTCGACGAAGGCGCCGTCGCTCAGCGCCGCCACCGCGTAGCCGAAGTCCTGGGCGGTCCAGCCGAGTTCCGCCAGGCGCTCCCAGTCGGGGCGAATCTGGATCAGCGGCTGGTCGAGCGACAGCGAGGAGGGGTCGGAGCCGATCTGGCCGCCCGGGAACATCGCGTCGGCGCGACGGTAGATCTCGCTCGCGACTCCGTAGATCTCGCCGAGGTCTGGGCCCGAGACGTCGACATTGACGCTGCGGGTGCCGCCGTCGTTGCTCGAGATGATGGAGCCGCGCGAGGCGAAGGCGCGCATGCCGGGATAAGTGCGGAACATCGCCGTCAGCGAGGTCAGCAGCTGGTCGACGTCGCGGTCCTCGCGTGGTTCAGCGATGATGAACACGCGCTGCGGCGACACCGACAGGTTGAAGGTGCGCAGCGGCGGAACGCCTGGCGCGTCCGCCGACGTTTCCGCATCCGCCGCGAGCAGCGGGCTGAGCCGCGCATTCACCTCATCCGCGATCTCGGCCATTTCCGAGAGGTTGTAGCCCGGTGGCGCGATCATGCTCGCGAACACCTTGGGTTCCTCGCCCTCCGGCAGATACTCGGCCGGCGGTGTCAGCCAGGCCACCGCCAGCGCCATGGCCGCGACCGTGCCGCCGATGCAGGCGTAGCGCCGCCGTGGCGTGGCGATGAGCCAGTCCACCCAGCGGCTGATGCGATCCAGCAGCGCGCTGCCTGCGGGGTCGGTTCGCGTCTGGCCGCCGAAACCGGCGCGTGCGCTGGCGGCCGGAACCAGAGAAATGGCCACCAGCATCGACGCGAGGATGGCGGCGGAGATCGCGATGGCCACGTCCGAGTAGAGCTGACCCGCCTCCTCCTCGACGAAGAACACGGGCATGAACACCAGAACCGTGGTGAGCGTCGAGGCCAGCACCGCGGTCCAGACCTCGGATACGCCGGCGACGGCGGAGTCGTACAGGCTCAAGCCACGCCGCCGCGCCTGCTCGATGTTCTCCAGCACGACTATGGTGTTGTCGAGCGTCATGCCGAGTGCGAACGCCACGCCCGCCAGGGAGATCACGTTCAGCGTGCGGCCGGTCAGCAACAGGCCGAGGAACGCGGCCAGCGCGCAGATCGGGATGCCAATGATGCCGACGAGCGTCGGCCGGAACGACCTCAGGAACGCGTACATCACCAGCGTCGCGAGCAGCGCACCGAGCGCCAGGTTGGTGAACACGTTGTTGATGGACGCCTGCACATAGCGCACGTCGTCAGAGATCAGCGACAGCTGCAGGCCATTGTCGGCGAGCAGGGTCCTGTTCAGCTCGTCGACGACCGGCAGGATCGCCTGCTTGATCGCGATGACGTTCGAGCCCGGCTCGCGCCGCAGGTTGAAGCCGAGCGTCGGCTGGCCGCCGGTGAATGACAGGCTGCGCAGTTCGGCATGATGCGAACGGATGCTGGCCACGTCGCCGAGCCGCACGATGGAATCGCCGCGGCGCGCGAGGATGAGCTCCGCGAGTTGTGCCGGATCCTCGAAGCGGCCAACGGTGCGCACCAGGTAACGGCGCTTGCCGCTGTCGATGTCGCCGCCCGATACGTCACGGTTGCGGCTGCGGATGGCGTCGCGAACCTGGGTCAGCGTGATGCCGCGTTCCGCCAGGCGCGCCGGATCGACCTCGATGCGGATCTGGCGTGGTGCGCCGCCGCCGATGCTGGCCTGCGAAACACCGGGAACGCGCTCCAGGCGCGGCCGGATGAAATCGTCGGCGAAGTCGCGCATCAGGTTCAGGTCGAGACCGAGCGGATCGCCGTCGCGCGCGGTGAGGCGGAAGAACATGAACGCGTTGTCGGAGAACGAGCTCGACGAGATGCTCGGCTCGTCGACATTCTCCGGGTACGAGGACACCTGGCTGAGCGCGTTGTTGACCCGGATCAGCGCCTCGTTGATGTCGACCCCGAATGGAAACTCCAGTTCGATGGTCGCCTCGCCGGTGCGGGCAACCGACACCATGCGGGTCAGGTTGGGCAGCGCGCGCAGGTACTGCTCCTGCTCGATCAGGATCTCCTTCTCGACGTCCTGAGGCGTGGCGCCCGGCCAGCCGGTGCTGATCGAGATGGTGCGCACCTCGAGATCGGGGATCATCTGCACTGGCATGCGCAGCGCGGCCGCGATGGCCAGCACGCAGAACACCAGGATGGCGACCGTGAGCAGCCGCCCGCGGCCGATGATCGCGGAGAACATGTTCAGGTCCCGCCGGTGATGCGCACGGCCTGGCCACTGCGCAGGCGTTCATTGCCGCGTACGACCACGGGCTCACCGGCTTCGAGCCCCTCGAGCACCTCGACCGTCTCGTCGCCGCGGCCGATCTTCACTTTCTTTTCGACCGCCGTGGTCGTGCCCGCAGAGGACTGGACGACAAAGACGCTGTAAGTGCCATCGGGATAACTGAGCAGCGCGTCGCGCGGCACCAGCAGGGCGGTGCCGGTGGTCGGCAGGCCGATCAACGCAGTGGCCGAGGTGCCGGGCAGCAGCTGGCCCGCCGCGTCCTCGACCACGACCCGGACCAGGAACGTGCGGGAGGCGCCATCGCTGACAGGCACCCGCGCGGTGATGCGCCCGGTGAAGGACTTGCCGGGCACCAGCGCCGACTGGACCTCGACCGGCGCGTCCTCCCTGATGCGCGCAAAGCGCTCCTGCGGGGCCTGCAGGTCCAGCCGCACCCGGTCGGTGGCCACCAGTTCCAGCACCGGTGAGCCGCGCACCACCCACTCGCCCAGGTCAGTCAACCGGCGTGCAACGACGCCGTCGAAGGGGGCGGGCAACTGGTGACGCTTCACGACCTCGGCCTGTTCGCGCTCCGCCGCGCGCGCGGCATCGAGCGCAGCCGCCGCGAGCTTTGCCGCCGCCTCGCGGCGCGCGAGTTCCGTGGCCGGCAGGTGGCGTTCGGCGACCAGCCTACGGGCCTCTTCGAGCAGACGCTCCGCCTCGGTGTTCTGCACCGCGGCCTCGGCCGTGCCGGCTTTCGCGCGTTCCAATGCGAGCTGGGCCACGGTCGCGTCGAGTTCCAGCAGTATCTGGCCGCGCTTGACCACATCGCCCGCGTCGACACGCAGGCGCGACACCAGGCCGTCGACGCGCGGTGACAACTCGGCGGACCGGTCCGCAGTGAGCGTACCGCTGAGCCGCAGTTGCTCGGTGAGCCGCGCGCTCTGCGGCTCGGCCACCGTGACGGGCGCCGCAGGGGAATCGGCCGCGAGCGCGACGGACCAGGCCAGGGCCAGCAGCGTTGCTGCAGCCGGGAGAGGGAAACTACGCATAATGAGACCGAGTCTAAATCATGGAGGTGATGACCGCACGCCCGCCGCCGCGCACCGGCTCAGGCGCTGAGGTGGGCCACCACGCGGCGCTGATGCGGCCGCTGGCGGTGCTCGAAGAGATAGATCCCCTGCCAGGTGCCGAGTACCGGACGGCCCGCCACGACGGGGATGCACAACGACACGGCGTTCAGCGCCGCCTTGATGTGCGCCGGCATGTCGTCCGGCCCCTCCGCGGTATGGACGATCCAGTTCATGGAGGGATCATCGGAGGGCGGCACGAGGCGCGCGAAGAATTCGTCCAGGTCACGCCGGACGTCCGGATCGGCATTCTCCTGCACGCAGAGCGAGCACGACGTGTGCTGCACAAAGAGGGTCAGCAGGCCCTCCTGCACACCGCTCTGGCGCACGAACTGCTCCACCTCGGCGGTGAACTCGTGCAGGCCCGGGCCTGGCGTGCGGACGGTGAGGACTGCATGCATGCCGCCGACTGTATCGCCTGCAGCGGGCGGGCGGGAAGCGGCACGCGCGCGGTCCATGCGAGACTTCGGCAAGCCATGCCCGGTCCACTGCTCACCCGCGACGTTCACGCCACCCTGCAGGCCGCGGCGGCTGCCGGCGCGGGCTCGGTGGAGTGTTCCCTCGACCTGGGTCGCTCGATGACCAGCGTCGAACCCGGCACGAGCGGCTGGATCTGGCGCGGCCGGCAGTATCCCTACATCGAGTCCTGCCGGGACCGCACGGTCTATCACTGGACCGGCGGCGCGTTCGAGCCAGTCGCACGATTCAGCAATGGGCTCTACAAGCT
>CAZXAS010000029.1:19729-22132 GCA_964638185.1 uncultured Steroidobacteraceae bacterium
GGACCGGCGGCGCGTTCGAGCCAGTCGCACGATTCAGCAATGGGCTCTACAAGCTCGTGCCGACCGGGTGGGGGCCGCCGACCTTCGAGATCGACGGCATCAAGATGCTGCCGACGGCACAGGTTTCACCACTCGAGGACGCGAGGCGCAAGGTGGG
Source organism: uncultured Steroidobacteraceae bacterium (assembly GCA_964638185.1). Lineage (GTDB taxonomy): Bacteria > Pseudomonadota > Gammaproteobacteria > Steroidobacterales > Steroidobacteraceae > SG8-30. The sequence continues at coordinate 19,887 of CAZXAS010000029.1, forward strand.
CCTGGTGCGTCCGCGCGGCGGGATGGTCCTGGACACCTGCGCAGGACTCGGATACTTCGCGGCGTGCTGCCTGGATGCAGAGGCCACTAAAGTGTTGTCGTGGGAAAAGAGCCCGGAGGTCCTCTGGCTCAGGAGCATCAACCCCTGGTCGCCGCCTGCGGGCGGGCCGCTGTCGCTCACGCTCGGTGACATCGTGGAGGCGATCGCGAGCCTGCCCGCGGCGTCGGTCGACGTGGTGCTGCACGACCCGCCGCGCTTTGGCATCGCCGGCGAGCTGTACTCCTCGGCCTTCTACACCGAACTCGCCCGAGTGCTCCGGCGCAAGGGCCGGTTGTTCCATTACACCGGCAACCCGAATGCGTTGACCAGTGGGCGGGACGTGCCTGGCGAGGTGCTGCGACGGCTGCAGCTGGCCGGTTTCAGCGCCAGGCTCGAGGGCGATGGGGTGCTGGCGACGCGGCGCTGAGGTCCGATCGTGGTCGGAGCGCCCTCGCGCACCGGCTAGGCGGTCAGGCGCCCAACAACCCGGCGCACGTACGGGGCAACCGGCGTCACGGCGACGAATGCCACTGGCCATGTCGTCACGCAACTCCTGAACCACTGCACCACGAACCCGGGTCGTATCCCCTGGGAAGTGACGAGGACGAAGGCGGAGACGATTGCGACCATGATGACCGAGAGAAGTCCGCCGAAGAGGATCGGTGCGAAGCGAACGGGAACGCGCATTTCTTGCTCTCCTGTCGAAAGCCACTGGACGATTGAAAGTGATTGCGGGATCTGGAATTCACGGTCGGTAGACGAAGCTGCCAGCCCATCCGGCGGCATAGAGACCGAGACCGAAGATCGCGTGCGTCGCGAGGCTCTGGAGCCGGGCGGCGTTGGGGCGCTTGGTGCGGCTGGCGGCGAAACCGGCACCCATGGCCGGTTGCATCACCAGGAAAGGCGCCGCCACGGTGCAGATCCCGACGGCAAGCGCGGGCACCAGCGTCGGGTTGCGGATCCACTCGATTCCCCGGACGCCAAGCAGGATGCCTGCGAACGAGATGCCGATCAGATAGTGCGCGGCCCAACCGATCAGGCGCTCGTGGCGCACGCGTTGCGCTGCCGCAATGGAGTCATGGCGAAAGCGTCCCCGCGGCATGTGGGCGAGCCACCGGCCCACCAGGCCATAGTCGGGTGGCGGGACGCGTAGCAGGCCCTGGCGTGCGATGGCCCAGAGGTCCGTCACCGCCGTGGCACCGATCCCGATGAGGAGCGTGAATAGCAGAAAGGTCATGAACGGTCTCCTGGTTCTTGCCTTCAACCGGCGCAGGCTGCACAGTACGACTTCAAGTCCACTTGAGGTCAAGGGGCGGCGAAGATGGACATTTCCGAGGTTGCAAAGCGATCCGGCGTTCCCGCGTCGACTCTGCGTTTCTATGAGGAGAAAGGTCTCATCGCCTCTGCAGGCAGACAGGGTCTGCGTCGCGTGTTCAGTCCCGGGGTGCTCGAACGGCTGACGTTGATAGCCCTCGGCCGCGCCGCCGGGCTGTCACTCGACGAGATCGCCCGCATGTTCGCGCCCGACGGGCGCCCGCGAATCGACCGGCATGTGCTCGCGGCCAAGGCCGAGGAACTCGACGCGACCATCCGCAAGCTCGGCGCCATGCGCGACGGCCTGCGACATGCCGCGGTGTGCCCCGCACCCAGTCACATGGAATGCCCCACGTTCCGCCGCCTGTTGCGGGGCGCTGCGTCCGGAGCAATCGGCGCGCGCAGCAAGAAAGCGCCGCCAGCACGGTGGCGAGCACGGAAGGCGCCATAGGCCCGACACCCCTGACCGGCTGCGGCCTGGGCCCGGGCTCCGTCGTTGACGACCCAGCCAGCCGATGCGGCGCCGTATCCCCGCCCGATGCCGCCCCGACGCTTGAAGGGATCGACTGAACGGCGGACACTCGTTCGCGTGAGCTCACCGTACCGTGCGCCCGCCTCCGCGAGATCCATCGCCGGCATTGGCCGCGTGCTGCTGTGGGGCGGAGGGAGCCTGTGGATCGGGCGTGCGGCAGGAAGCGTCGACCTCCATGCCCACCATGCGATCCAGGTTTCGCTGGCATTGTCCGGACGCCTGAGGCTGCGTGGTGACGGCGGGGCCTGGTCAGAGTTTCTCGGCGCGCTGGTGCGCCCGCATCATCGGCACCAGTTCGACGGTTGCGGTGAGTCCGTCGCGCAGCTGTTCGTCGAGCCAGAGACGGTACAGGGGCGCGCCT
>CAZXAS010000030.1:0-5956 GCA_964638185.1 uncultured Steroidobacteraceae bacterium
TTGATGACGTCGTCGACGCGGCCGGTGATCCAGTAATAGCCGTCCTCGTCGCGCCGGGCGCCGTCGCCGGTGAAGTACATGCCGCGGAAGGTGGTGAAATAGGTCTGGATGAAGCGCTCGTGGTCGCCGTAGACCGTGCGCATCTGCCCCGGCCAGCTGTCGAGCAGCACCAGGTTGCCTTCCGCCGCGCCTTCCAGCAGCTTGCCTTCGTTGTCGACGATCGCCGGCTGGACGCCCGGCAGCGGACGGGTGGCCGAGCCGGGCTTGAGCGGCGTGGCGCCGGCGAGCGGCGAGATCAGGATGCCGCCGGTCTCGGTCTGCCACCAGGTGTCGACGATCGGGCAGCGCTCCTCGCCGACGACGTGGTAGTACCACTCCCAGGCCTCCGGGTTGATCGGCTCGCCCACCGAGCCTAAGAGCCTCAGGCTCTTGCGCGAGGTGCGCTTGACCGGTTCGTCGCCCTCGCGCATCAGCGCGCGGATCGCGGTCGGGGCGGTATAGAAGATGGTCACGCCATGCTTGTCGACGGCCTGCCAGAAACGGCTGACGTCCGGATAGTTCGGCACCCCCTCGAACATGACGCTGGTGGCGCCGTTCGACAGCGGCCCATAGACGACGTAGCTGTGGCCGGTGACCCAGCCGACGTCGGCCGTGCACCAGAACACGTCGTCGTCGCGGCAGTCGAACACGGTCGCGAAGGTGAAGCTGGCATAGACCAGGTAGCCGCCGGTGGTGTGCAGCACGCCCTTGGGCTGGCCGGTGGACCCCGAGGTGTAGAGGATGAACAACGGGTCCTCCGCATTCATCCGTTCCGGCTCGCAATCGGCCGGTTGTCCGTGCACCAGGTCCTCGTACCAGCGATCACGCCGCGCTGCCCATTCGATCGGCGCGCCGGTATAGCGCACGACGATCACTTTCTCGACGCAGGCCAGGTCGTGCTTGGCGAGCGCGGCGTCGACATTGGCCTTGAGCGGGATCTTCTTGCCGCCGCGCACGCCCTCGTCGGCGGTGATGATGACCTTTGAGTCGCAGTCGCGGATGCGTCCGGCCAGCGAGTCGGGCGAGAAGCCACCGAAGACGATCGAGTGGATGGCGCCGATGCGCGCGCAGGCGAGCATCGCGACGGCGGCTTCCGGGATCATCGGCATGTAGATGGTCACTCGGTCGCCCTTGCCGACGCCGAGGCCGCGCAGGGCATTGGCGAAGCGGCACACGCGTTCGTACAGGTCGCGGTAGGTGACCGGGTAGGACACCGACGGGTCGTCGCCCTCGAACAGGAGCGCGGTCTTGTCGCCGCGCGCCTCGAGGTGCCGGTCGAGGCAGTTGACCGAGAGATTGAGTTCGCCGTCCTCGAACCAGCGGATGCGGAAGTCGCCGGGGTTGAACGAGACGTCCTTGATGCGCGTCGGGAACCGCATCCAGTCGATGCGCCGGGCGATCCCGGCCCAGAACGTGGCCGGGTCGCTCACGGACTCGGCGTACATCGCCTGGTAGTCGGCTTCCTTGACGACGGCGCCCGCGGCGAAGGCGGCAGGAACCGGGTAGGTCTTCACCATCATTGTCCAATCCCCCCAATACGCGACGCCCGGTCTGGACGCCCGGTTGACAGGTCGAAGCATTTTCCGCAGCGCCCAAGCCATGAATTGGACGTTGGTCGTACGAGGTTACCACCCGTTGCGGTCATCCGAACTGGCGTTGCGGGAGCACCACGCCCACCCTAGACCATTCGCCAATAGAGGCCCGCGAGGCCCCGGGCGCATGCTTCACAAACAGCCCAAAGGGGGAGGTAGGACCATGGATTCCAGGATCAGGCGGACTGCGATCGCGCTTGCCGTTGCGACTGCGCTGGCTCTGCCGGGCGTTGCGCTGGCGCAAACAGAGAAAGAAAAGGCGCTCGAGAGCCGTGTGTCGGAACTCGAGAAGCTGGTGCAGGAACTGCTGGCCACCAAGCCGGCGCCGGCTCCCGCCCCAGCCGCTGAACCGGCTCCTGCCGCGGCCCCCGCTCCCGCTCCGACCGTGAGCACGGCCAACAAGGGGTCGCTGACCGTCAAGGGATTCATCGTCGCCTCGCTGTACGCCCAGGACGCGAACTTCCTGTTCGGCAACGGCCAGAACGCGGAATTCGCGACCTCGGAGTTCGATACGGACAAGTGGACCATCGGCGGCGACGTGCGCAACACGCGCGTGACCCTGGACTGGAAGGGCCCGGCCAGCGACGGCGTGAACTACGCCGGCCTGCTGGAACTGGACTTTTTCGGCGGTTTTGGCGCCGGCGCCTTCACCGACGAGCAGCCGGTGCCGCGCCTGCGGCTTGCCTATGCCGACGTCATCAAGGGCGACACGACGTTCCGCATCGGCCAGTTCTGGTCGCCGATGTTCGGCAACGTGCCGGTGTCGCCGACACACGTTTCCTTCCCGCTGGGCTACGGGTCGGCGGGCACCGTCGGCTGGCGTTATCCGGGCCTGTTCGTCTACCACAACATCTCCAAGACGACCAAGCTGACCCTCGCCGCCATGCGTGGCTCCTGGAACGACTCGTCCGTGCCCTTCGGGCAGGGCGCCGGCGAATCCGGCATGCCGCAGATCGAGGCGCGCCTCGACTTCGCCGCCGGTCCCTGGAGCATGTACGTCGTCGGCCACTACGACCAGAAGGACTGCGACCTCGCGAACGACACCGGTGTCACCACCAGCGTGTGCGGTGCGGGCTACACCAGTGATTCCCTCGACGGCACCGCGGTCACGTTCGGCGCCAAGGCCGCCTTCGGCGACTTCTCGCTGCAGGGCAACGCGTACTACGGCACGGCCATCGGCCACCAGTTCGGCAACATCACCCAGTTCGGCGACATTTCCGGCTGGGGCGGCTGGATCCAGGGCAGCTACAAGTTCACGCCGACGTGGTCGGGCAACCTGTTCGTCGGCATGGACGATCCCGACGACGACGACGTGCTCGATTCGGGCAACAGCCGCATCGAGAACCTGCAGTTGGCGGCGTCGGTCATGTACTCGAAGGGGCCGTACGTGTTCGGCGTCGAGTACATGATGAATGGCCTGGTTACCGGTTCGCGCGACCCCGTCACCGGCGCCATCGACGAGAACGACGTCGACGCCAACCAGATCTCGTTCAGCGCCTGGTACAAGTTCTAGGCCGCCGGCCGGGAATCTGGTCGCTTAGTGGGGCGGGGGCGATGCCCCCGCCCCTTTTTCATGGTGCGGGGGCCGCGGCGGCCACGGTCGGTGAAGCTAGAGGTCGGCGGCCTTGAAGGTGTCGCAGGCCTCGAGCGACCCCTCCTCGAAGCCGCGCCGGAACCAGCGCATGCGCTGCTCCGAACTGCCATGGGTGAACGAGTCGGGCACCACCCGGCCCTGCGCCTCGCGCTGCAGCCGATCGTCGCCGACGGCGCTCGCGGCGCCAAGGCCCTCCTCGATGTCGCCGGCCTCCAGCAGGCCGCGCGCACGATCCGTATCGCGGGCCCAGATCCCGGCCAGGCAATCGGCCTGCAGCTCAAGCCGTACCGACAGCTGGTTCGCCTCCACCTGGCTGACGCGCTGGCGCAGTTCCTGGACCCGGCCGGAGTAGCCGAGCAGGTTCTGCACGTGATGACCGACCTCGTGCGCGATCACGTAGGCCGGGGCGAAGTCGCCGCCGGCGCCGAGCCGCGCTTCCATTTCCTCGAAGAACGACAGGTCGATGAAGACCCGCTCGTCGGGCGGGCAGTAGAACGGGCCCATGGCCGCCTGCGCGAAGCCGCAGGCCGAGTCGACGGCGCCCGAGAACAGCACCAGCGTCGGCGCGCGGTAGCTGCCGCCGAGTTCGGCGAAACGTGCCGCCCAGGCGTCCTCGGTGGTCGCGAGCACGGTGGCGGTGAACTCGCGCAACTCCGCCTCGGCGGCGGTTTCCTGGTAGGGCCCGGTCTGCTCCACCGTGGTTCCACCCCCCAGCGTATCGACCCCGGTCAGCAGGATCCGCGGGTCGACGCCGAGGAACATGCCGATGAGCAGGATCGCCACCACCCCGAGGCCGCCCCCGGCCAGGCCGCCGCGGGTGACCCGGCTGCCCCGGCGGTCCTCGACGTTGCTGCTGCGTCGTTCGCCTCGCCAACGCATCGCCTGCTCCTCGTTCGGGTCCGGCGGGCAGTATCCGGCATGGCCGGTGCCTCGTGGAAGCCACCCTTGCACCGACGGGTCGGCCGGGTAGCATGGGGATACGGACGCAGCAAGGAGACACGGACATGACTCGTCGCGAACCCGATACCGCGCAGCTGATGGATGACCTCAGGGTGGTCGTGGACGATGCAGAGGCCCTGCTCAAGGCCACCGCCGGGCAGGCCGGCGAACGCGTCGAACAGGCCCGTCACCGGGCCGAGGAGTCCGTCAAGGCGGCGCGCGAACGCCTCAGTGAACTCGAAGGCGAGGTCGCCCTGCGGGCCCGCGAGGCGGCGCGCAGCACCGACCGCTACGTGCACGAGAACCCCTGGGGCGCCATCGGCATCGCCGCGGGCGTCGCCTTCATCCTCGGCCTGTTGTCGGGTCGTCGCTGAGAGCGCATGACGCCCCCTGATCACGCCACCGGTCCCGGGCGCGCAGGCGGATTGTTCGCCTCGGTCCGCAGCCTGCTGGCCACGGCGCTCGCGATCGCCCACACCCGCCTCGAGCTCGTCACGACCGAGCTCGAGGAGGAGCTCCACCGCGTCGCGGAGATCCTCGCCTGGGCGTTCGTGCTCATCTTCTTCGGCGGCATGACCGTGCTGATGATCGCCTTCCTGGTCATCATCCTGTGGTGGGACGAGCATCGCCTGCTCGCGGCCTCGCTGACCTGCCTGGCGTTCGTGCTGGTCACGCTCGTCGCCGGGCTCGTGCTGCGAGCACGGGTACGGGAGCGGCCGAAGCTGCTGCACGCGACCATCGAGGAACTCAAGCACGATCGCGATGCACTCGAGGGGCATCGATGACCTCGCGCGTGCGCCAGCTCGAGTCGCGTCGCCGGCAGTTGATCGACGAAAGTGCCGTGCAACGCGGCATGGCGACCCGCGATGCGCAGGTGATCGGCGACTCGCTGCAGGCCGTCGACCGCGCGGTCGCGATCGTGCAACGCCTGCGTCGCAACCCGCTCATCGTCACCGCCGTCGTGCTCGGCGTGGTCGTGTTCCGGCGCCATCCAGTGGTGTCCTGGCTGGCACGCGGGCTGGCGGTTGCCGGCGCCGCCCACAAGTTCGGCGGCACGCTGCGCGAACTCGCGGGCGAGGACCCGGCTCGCGACACGTCAGCGCGCTGACCACCGCCGCGACCGCTACCAGGACACTTCTTGGCACTCAAAGCCGTCATCGTGCCGGTCACGGCCTTCGCCCAGAACTGCTCCGTCGTGTGGTGCGACCAGACCGGCAAGGGCGCGGTGATCGACCCCGGCGGCGACCTCGACCGGATCCTGGCGGAAGTCGAGCGCAACGGCGTCACGCTTGAGAAGATCCTGCTGACGCATGCCCACATCGACCACGCGGGCGCGACCGCCGAACTCGCCCGTCGCCTCGCGCTGCCCATCGAGGGTCCACACCCAGGCGACCGCTTCTGGATCGATGCATTGCCACAGCAGGGCGCCATGTTCGGCCTGCCGCGGGCGGAAGCCTTCGAGCCGACCCGCTGGCTCGACCAGGGCGACGAAGTCACGGTGGGCGACGTGCACCTCGAGGTCCGCCACTGTCCCGGCCACACGCCGGGTCACGTCGTGTTCTTCGACCCGGGCACGCGGATCGCCTTCGTCGGTGACGTGCTTTTCGCCGGGTCGATCGGCCGCACCGATTTCCCCGGCGGTGACCACGCGACGCTGCTGCACTCGATCCGCGCGAACCTCTTCCCGCTCGGCGATGACGTCCGCTTCGTGCCGGGCCACGGGCCGATGTCGACGTTCGGGGCGGAGCGGAGGGGAAATCCGTTTGTGGGGGAGGTGAGCCGTGAGCCGTGA
>CAZXAS010000030.1:6056-22065 GCA_964638185.1 uncultured Steroidobacteraceae bacterium
TGGTGCGGGCAGCGGATCGTGACTAGCGGATAGCGGATAGTAAGAACGCGCCGCCCTCTGTCTATCCGCTAGTCACTATCCGCCATCCGCCAGCCTCTTACGGCTCACGGTTCACGGCTCACAACAGCCCATACGTCCTCGCCAGCATATACGTCAGCGTCACCCACATGATCGCGAGCAGCGGCAGGCCGGCGCGGACGAAGTCGTTGAAGCGGTAGCCGGCCGCGGCCATCACCAGCAGGTTGGTCTGGTAGGCCATCGGCGTGGCATAGCTCAGGTTGCAGCCGAACAGCACGGCGAGCACGAACGGGCGCGGGTCGACGCCGAGCGTCGTCGCCATCGCGAATGCCACCGGTGTGCCGATGATCGCGGCGGCGTTGTTCGAGACGAAGTTGGTGACAATCGCCATGAACAGCATCAGCGCCGCGAGGATGACCACCGGTTCGAAGTAGCCGCCGAGCGCGGCCAGTCCCTGCCCTGCCGAGGCGATCATGCCGGTCGCGGTCAGCGCCTCGCCCAGGGCGAGGCTCGCGACGACGATCATGATGACGTTGGAGGACAGCGCGTCCGTGGCTTCCTGCCAGCGCAGGCAGCCGGTCAGGAGCATCACCGCCACACCGAGCGCGGCGGCGAGCACCATCGGCAGCAGCTTGGTGGCGGCCAGCACGATGACCCCCGCCATGATCACGAGCGCGAGCGGCGCGCGCCGGGTGTGCGGCAGGGTCAGGGTCGCGTCCAGCACCAGGATGCCGGCCGCCGACTTCAGCCGGTCCACGCGGTCGGGTGGCCCCTGCACCAGCAGGACATCGCCGGGCTTGAGCGACGCGCTCGCCGGGTCGAGCGCTTCCTCGCGCCCGGGGCGGTGCACGCCGATGACAGCGAGCCGGTGGTCGCCGACGAAGCGTGCGACACCGGTCTGGGTGCCCGTGTACTCGGATTCCTGCGTGATCAGCACCTGGGACATGGTCTGCGTCGCCGGGTCGCCCGGATCGCGTGGCTGGGTCATGCGCAGCGCCGCGCCGAGCTCGGCCGCGTGCTCGCGCAGTTGCTCGGCGACGTCGGAGATGACCAGCCGGTCGCCGGCCCGGATGTGCTGCGTGGGCAGCCGCACCAGGTCACTGTCCTGGCGCAGGATGCGCAGCACCTTGAGGCCGCCGGCCCTGTTCAGCACGGCGCGCAGCTCGCGCCCGTCGGCCCAGCTGTTGCGACGGATGTCGAAGACGGCGTCGAACTCGAGTGGCGATACGTTGCGCGTGCCGGAGTCGTTCCTTGGCAGCAGCCGTGGCACGACCAGCCACAGGTAGGGCAGCGCCACGGCGGCCGCCACCGCCACGATCGGCACGAAGTCGAACAGGCCGAACTGCGGCACGCCGAGGTCCGCCGCGATGCCGACGACCAGCAGGTTGGTGGACGTGCCTATGGTGGTCGCCATGCCGCCGATCAGCACCGCGTAGTTCATCGGCAGCAGCGTGCTCGAGGCGGCGTTGCCGGTGCGCGCGGCCACGGACAGCAGCACCGGCATCATCAGCACCACGATCGGCGTGTCGTTCATCACGCCGCTGACGCAGAGGCAGAACACGAGCATGGCGAGGAAGGCGAATTGCGGCGCGTAGTTCCAGCCGCGCGCCAGGAGGCGCGCGAACGGTTCCAGGGCGCCGGTCGCGACCAGGCCGCGACCGAGGACCATGAGGCAGCAGATGGTGACGAGCGCGGTATGCCCGAAGCCCGCCAGGAACACCTCCGGTCCGAGCTCGCGACCGGAAGCCTGGTAGGGAAACAGGCCGAACAGCAGCATCAGCGCCAGCAGCGCCAGCAGCGCCGAGGTCTGGATCGGCAGGCGCTCGCGCGAGAACAGCCAGAAAGTCAGCGCGGCGATGGCAAGCACGCCGACGGCGTGCCAGTCGATGCTGAACACGTCGAACGGGTTCATCCTCAGGCCTGCGCGGCGGCCGCGGCCTCGGGCTGGAGCGCCAGTACGGTGTCGCCCTCCCGGATCGCTGCGCCATCGGCTTCCCAGAAGCCTACCGGCTTGCCGTCGCGGTAGATCCTGAGGATCATGGATCTGCCGATGACGCCCGGCGGCCGCCCCACCTCGTCGGGTTGCGCCGCGCGCTCCACCAGCAGGAGCCGTCCGCCGGAGCTCAGCACGTCCACCACGAAGTCGTTGACGTGCTGGTTGGCGACGGAATCCGCCAGCAGGAAGCCCGAGATGCGCGAAGGCGCCACGGTCACGTTGGCGCCGGCCTGCTTCAGCAGCGGCGCATTCTCTTCCTCGCGCGCATTGCTGATGACCCGCACCGTCGCGCTCAGCTGCCGGACGGTCAGTACGCCGAGCGCATTGGTGTCGTCGCGGCCCGTACACAGGATCACGGCACGGGCGCGCTCCACGCCGGCATCGCGCAGCGTCCGTTCCATGGTGGCATCACCCTTGAGCCCGATGTACCCGGCCTTGGCGGCTTCCTGCAGCAGCGGCTCGGCATCGTCGATGACGACGACCTGGTCGGCCGGAGTGCCGCGCCGGACGAGCTCCGCCGCCGCGGTGCGTCCGCTGTGCCCGAAGCCGCAGATGACCACGTGATCCTTCAGCTGTTGCTGCAGTCGCGCCATGCGGATGCGCTCCAGTCCCTTGTGGAAGAACAGGTCGAAGGCCGTGCCGATGAACAGCAGCCACACTGCCAGCCGGGCCGGCGTGATGATGATGGCATCGATCAGGCGTGCCCGCTCGGTGACCGGCACGATGTCGCCGTAGCCGACGGTGGTGATGCTGACCATCGCGAAGTAGATCAGGTCGATGAGCGTCAGGTCGCCGTCGATCTGGTCCCGGATGCCGTCGCGATCGAGCCAGAGCACGGTCACCACGCCGGCAAACAGCGCGAACACGATGAGCGCGCGCGTGGCGAGCACCCGGCCGGGCTTCGCCTCGGCGCCCGCGTACAGGACCTTGCCCGAGGTATCGCGGCCTAGACGGCGAAGGCGGCTGGCGAGGCCCGGCATCCTGCGGCCTGCGCCCCGGCTCAGGACCCGAACGGCAGGTAGTGGTCCACCAGCAGCGCCGTGAACAGCAGCGCCAGGTAGCGGATCGAATATCGGAAGGTGCGCATCGGCAGGTCGGCGCGGTCGGTTCTCCTGAGGCCGGCGGCGAGGCGCAGGAACACGGCGTTGAGTGCCAGTGCGCAGAGCAGGTACACGATCCCGCTCATGCCGCTCAGGTAGGGCAGCACCGTCACCACGGCGAGCAGCACCGTGTAGTACCAGATGAATTGCTTGGTGTAGGCGACCCCGTGCGTCACCGGCAGCATGGGGATGCCCACGCGCGCGTACTCCTCGCGCCTCGCGATCGCCAGGGCCCAGAAATGCGGCGGGGTCCAGGCAAAGATGATCAGGAACATCAAGAGCGCGTCGGGGTGCACGCTGCCGGTGACTGCGGTCCAGCCGAGCACCGGTGGCGCGGCGCCGGCGGCGCCGCCGATGACGATGTTCTGCGGCGTCGCGCGCTTCAGCCACACGGTGTAGAGCACCGCGTAGCCGATCAGCGAGAAGAACGTGAGGACCGCCGTCAGGCCGTTGACCAGGAGCGCGAGGATCAGCATCGAGCCTGCGCCGAGCACGAAGGCGAAGGACAGCGCGTAGGACTCCGACACGGCGCCCTGCGGCAGCGGTCGATGCCGGGTGCGCGCCATCTCGGAGTCGATGCGCGCGTCGAGCACGTGATTGATGGCCGCGGCGGAGGCCGAGGCCAGCGCAATGCCGACCGTCCCCCACACGAGTGCGCCCAGCGGGGGCAGGCCGGGGACGGCGAGGAACATCCCGACCACCGCCGTGAACACGATGAGCGAGACCACGCGGGGCTTGGTCAGCTCGTAATAGTCACGGAAGCGGGCGCCGGGCAGGCTGTCGTGACGGAGGCTGTGCTCGGTGGCGCTCACGGCGGCGACCTGTCCCTCAGGGCTCGTTGCGGGGGCGCGATGCTATCACACGACACCGTCAGCCCGGCTGGCCGAGGCCGGTGACGCGGGCCACCCGCCGCTGCCAGCGCTGCAGCAGCCCGACCGTGAACTCGGCGAACACGCGCACCTTTGCCAGCCGGTGGCCAGCGCGCGGGTAGACCACGGAAATCGAGGGTCCGCGGACGGACGTGCCAGGCAGGATGGCCACCAGCTCCCGCCGCTCGAGCGGGGTCGCCGCCAGGAGGTCGATGGTCTGGGTGATGCCGGCGCCGTGCATGGCGGCGAGCAGCATCGACTCCGGGTTGTCGAGCGTCAGCCCGAAACGACCATCGTAGGGGCGGGCCTGGCCGCCGAGGTCGAACATCCAGGTCCGCGGCCGGGGCATGCCGGGGGCCAGCAATCCGACCAGGCGGTGCTTGCCGAGGTCAGCGAGCGTCTTGGGCCAGCCGTGGCGCTCGAGGTAGGCGGGGGCTGCACAGGTGACCCACCAGCTGCCTACGGCGGGCCGCGCGACGAGCTCAGGGTCGGTGACCGCACCGCCGCGCACGGCCACGTCGACCTGTTCGGCGACCAGGTCGACGATGCGGTCATTGAGCCTGATCTGCAGCTCGAGGTCCGGATAGCGGGCCTGGAACTCCGGCAGGGCCGGAATGAGCAGGTTGCGCCCGAAGGACCCCGGCACGTCCACCCTGAGACGTCCGGCCGGCCGCTCACGGGCCAGCTGCAGGTCCTGTTCAGCGGCCTCGATCTCCCTCAGCACGTGCCGGCAGCGCTCGAGGTAGCGCTGTCCCTCCGAGGTCAGCGCGACCTTGCGGGTGGTCCGGTTCAGCAGCCGCACGCCGTAGCGCTGCTCGAGGGCGGCCACGTGGGTGCTCACCATCGCCCGCGACAGGTCGAGTGCGTCCGCGGCCTTGGTGAACGACCCGAGTTCGGCGACCCGGGCGAACACCCGCATGGCAAGGAGCTGGTCCATGCCGCGAATGTTCAATCATATTGAACAATGATTTCAACTATAGGCGGTTTTTCGGAACAGTCCTGGGTCGCATGATGCGAACGCCTATTGAGCCGAAGCCGACACCGCCGACGCATGTAAAGAGAGCCGGGGCCTTCCCCGGCGACTTCACCAGCAAGGAGACCGCCATGTTCATATTCCGTCGTTCGCTGCTGAGTGTCCTGGCCGCTCTGGGCGTCGCCGCCCTGCCGCTGTTCCTTGGCCTTTGAAGCGCGGACGGGCAGGCGCCCCCCGGGAACCCGTCCAGGGTCGCCAGGCGCCGCCCGTCCGTCCCGCTGCCCCGCAGCCCGCTACCCGCGGCCCGCGGAGGGACGCGCTGGGGTCAGGGCGCGCAGCAGCGCCAGCATCGCGAGCAGCGTCAGGGCCGCGCCGGCGTTGTGCGCGGTACCGAGCCACAGCGGCCAGCCCTGCCAGATGAGGTTCATGCCCACCAGCAGTTGCAGCCCGAGCGCCACCAGCACGCCGATGGCCGCCGCCCGCACCGGCGGGGTCTGACCGCGGCGCCAGGCGGCGAGCGCGAGCGTCACCAGCAGCACAGCCACCACGTAGGCGCCGAGGCGATGGGTGTAGTGAATGGCCACCCGCGCCGGCGCGTCCAGCACACCGCCTTCGTAGTCGATGCCGAGTCCGCGCCACAGGACGAAGGCCTCGCGGAATTCCATCTGCGGCCACCAGCTTTCCTGGCAGCGCGGGAAGTCGGTGCAGGCGGCAGCCGCGTAGTTGGTGCTGGTCCAGCCGCCGAGCGCCACCTGCACGATGACGAAGGCCATGGCGACCAGCGCGAAGCGCCGCACCCGGCGCTCGGACGCCTTGAGCTCGCGTCGCTCCGGGACCAGCGACAGCCACCACAGCAGGCCGAGCGTCGCCAGGCCGCCCAGCAGGTGCAGCGTGACGATCAGCGGCTTGAGCAACAGCGTCACGGTCCACATGCCGAGCAGTCCCTGCACGATGACCAGCACCAGCAGCACCCACGGCAGTACCCGCGGCTGCTCCGGATCGCGGCGATTCCAAACCGACACCGCGGCCAGCGCGATGATCAGCATGCCGAGTGTCGTCGCGATGTAGCGATGCACCATCTCGTTGAGCGCCTTCTGGTACTCGAAGGGGCGGTCCGGGTTGGCGGCGTTGATGGCGTCGACCTGGTCGACGAGCTGCGCCGGATGCACGTGCCCGTAGCAGCCCGGCCAGTCCGGGCAACCGAGCCCGGCATCGGTCAGGCGGACCCAGGCGCCCACCACCACCACCACGGCGCACAAGAGCGTCGCCGCGCGCGCGATCCAGCGAAACCAGTTCAACAGGGAGTTGGCAGGCATGCGGGGCATCTCCAGGTCGCCTTCCATCCGCGCAGCGCCCGGGGGCCGGCCGCGGCGTGCGACGTCAGCCGATGTGCGAAAGCTTCAACAGGCGCTCGAGGTCGGCGAGCAGGTCCTTCGGGGGGACGTCGCCGGGGTAGCTCATCATCAGGTTGCCGAGTGGATCCACGATGAACACGCCACCCGCCGGCGTGCCCGGGAACGCCGCCAGCAGGCGCTCGCCCTCGGCACCCTCGGGCGCGGCGAGGACCAGGTCCGGGTGCTCGCCGGCGAGTTCGTCGCTTGCCACCGGACCGCCGCGGGATACGAGCACGCGCCCGACGCGCGGCAGGTCCTTGTCGAGGGCGAGGCGAACCTGGCGCGTCGTCACCAGCGTCGCGCGGCAGGCCGCGTCGCAGGGTCCGTCGGCGAGCTGGACGAGGTGCCAGCGCTCGCGCAGGAACGGCGCGTCGCCGCGCCCGGCGAGCGTCACCTCCGGCAGGGGGCGCGGCGGGCTGATGAGCTCGCCGTGTTGTGTCCCGCCATCGGGCCGCCACGAGGTGCCGTAATACAGGAAGAACGACAGCGCCAGCGGCACGAAGAACAGCGCCGCAAGCCCGATGAGGGCAAGCCGCGAACGCCTGGTGGCGGGGTCGGGTCGATTCACGCCGGCATCTCCCTCTTGCGTACGCTCAGCAGCACCCAGATCACGAAGGCGGTGACGGCGAAGCCGAACCACTGGACCGCATAGCCGAGGTGACGCTCCGGCCCGATGCCCGGCGGCTGCCAGTCGCGCCGGTAACCGTCGGCGTCCTGCGGGTCGAGCAGGATCACCTGTGGATGTACTTCGCGACCGAGCGCCTTGCCGATGTCCTCGATGTGCGGGAAACCGACCACCCGCGGCCAGCCGGTGCCGGGGTCCGCCGCAAGCTCGATGCCAGGTCGCGGCAGGAAGTCCGCGCGCCCGGTCACCACGCGCGGCGCGCTGTCCACCTCGATGCCGGGCAATCGGGTCCGGTCGCCGCTGCCGGCCACGAAGCCGCGGTCCACGATCACGACGGCTCCGCCGTCGCGGATCAGTGGCGTCAGGACGCGGTAGCCGGGCTGGCCGTCGTGGGTCATGTTGTCGAGCAGGAACTGCCGGCCGGACTCATAGCGCCCGGTCGCGCGTACATGCTGATACCGCGGCACGGGGGTGGTGTCATCCGGCAAGTCCACGAGTGCGTCGCCGCCGCTCGCGAAGCGCTCGAGACGCAGGCTCTTCTCGGCCGCGCGGTCAAGCTGCCACGCCCCGAGCGACGCGAACAGCGCCACCCCGGCGAGCATGGCGGCCGTCCATCCGGGAGTGGGGGCGAACCGGCGGCGGCCGGCGGCGGACGGCACGCTATACTCCCGACCCGCCGCGCAGGCCGGCGCCTGCCATCACGGAATCCTGGATCGTGGAACCTCTCAAGCTCTTGGTCGTCGCCATCTTCATCGGTATCGTCGCAAGCCTCGGCTCGGCGCTCTTCCACCTGGTGACGGATCGCAAGGGCGAGACCCGCAACATGGTGCGCGCGCTCACGGTGCGCATCGGCCTGTCCGTCGCGCTGTTCATCCTGCTGTTCGTGGCCTGGGCGGCAGGCTGGATCGAGCCGCACGGCCTCAGGCCCTGAGGGCCGGTCAGGCGTCTCCCGCCGGTCCCGTCCCGGCGCCGGGCAGCGCGTAGACGGCGGGCAGGTTGCGCCACTCGCCGGCGACATCCATGCCGAAGCCGAACACGAAGGCATCGGGCACCTCGATGCCGACGTAGTGCGCTTCGACCGCCGCCGGCAGGCCGCGTTCCTTGCGGGCGAACGCCGCAATGCGGACCGAGCGGGCACCGCGCTCCAGGAGCGCCTCGCGGACCGCGAGCAGCGTGCGGCCCTCGTCCAGGATGTCGTCGAGCAGCAGCACGTGACGGCCCGCGATCTCCTCGTGCGGGCCGGCGAGCCACTCGAGCTCGCCGCCCCGGGTCGCGCTGCCGTAGCGGCGCACGTGCACGTAGTCGCAGGTCAGCGCGAACCCGAGCCTCGGCAGCAGCTGCCCGGCGAAGACCAGGCCGCCATTCATGACCGTGATGGCGAGCGGCCGGAGCCCGGCCATGTCCGCGGCGATCTCGCGCGCGAGGCGTTCGAGCGCGTGCTCGACCGCGGTATGGGACGCCACCAGGCGCGTGCCGGGCGGCAGCGGCAGCCCCGTCGGCGCCGCCTGTGCAAGGGATGGGTTCATCTGCGGATTGTACGCTCCAGGGCCCGGTCGCGCCGCCCGGCCGGGCGGCCTGCGACGAGCCGAGCCGGCCCTGCGACCGCCTGCGGGGCGGCCTGACGGGGCGGGACTAAGCTGCCGTGGCAGGACTGCAGCTGCCGGCATCCCCATGAACCTCACCGAGAGATCCCTGTCGAGCCCGTTCGCCGTGGCGGTCGCCGTCGGCCTCGTCGCCGTGGTCGGGGTGGTGGCCCTGCTGCGCCTGCCGGTGCAGCTGTTTCCCGACATCGAGGAACCGGTCATCACTGTCTTCACCGGCTGGCGCGCGGCGGCGCCCTCCGAGGTGGAGTCCCAGCTGCTCGAGCCCCAGGAGCGGGCGCTGCGCGGCCTGCCGGGCCTGGAGGAGCTCGGGTCCTTCGCCGGTGCCGGCGGCGCCTATGTCAACCTGCGTTTCGCCGTCGGCACGGACATGGGCCGGACGCTGGTCGAGGTGGTCAGCCGCATGAACCAGCTGCCGCCCCTGCCGCGCGACGCGGATCCCCCGGCCATCTCGCTCGGTGAGAACGGCGGCGGCGGGCCGAACGAGACGCTGTCGTGGTTCTTCGTGCAGTTGAAACCGGGGACCCCGGGCCCGGTGGAGAACTACCGGCGCGAGGTCGAGGACCTGCTGCGCTCGCGCATCGAGACGGTGCCCGGTGTCGGCGCGGTGAACATCCGCGCCGGCGCACCCGACGAGCTCAGGATCGAGTTCGATGCGTATCGTGCCGCCGAGCTCGGCGTGCAGATTCCGGCCGTGGTCGGCGTCGCCGGCAGCGCCGACGACGTCTCCGGCGGGTTCGCGGAGCTCGGCCGCCGCCAGTACACGCTGCGCTTCGCGGGACGCTACGCGCCGGTCGACCTCGGCGGGCTGGTGCTCGAGTGGCGCGACGGCCGGCCGGTGCGCCTCGAGGACGTCGCCACGATATCCGTCCGGCGGGGCGACCGCGATTCGCTTGCCGTGCAGAACGGCAACCCCGCGATCGGCGTGCAGATCCTGAAGGAGCCGGGCGCGGACGTGCTGGCGACCCTGGCCGCGGTCAAGGACGAGGTCGCGGCGTTGCGCGAGGGTCCGCTGGCCGCGATGGGCCTGAGCATCGAGCAGTCCTTCGACCCGTCGGTGTTCATCAACCGCGCCATCGCGATGGTCACCGGCAACCTGCTGCTCGGCGTACTCCTGGCGGTCGGCGTCCTGTGGCTGTTCCTGCGCCAGTTGCGCGCGACCCTGCTGGTCGGCCTCGCCATCCCGGTGTGCGTGCTCGCGACCGTCATCGTGCTGCTCATGACCGGCCGCACGCTCAACGTCATCTCCATCGCCGGCGTGGCCTTCGCCGTCGGCATGACGCTCGATGCCGCGATCGTGGTGCTCGAGAGCATCGTCGCCCGCCGCGAGCGTGGCGTGGCGGCGCTGCCGGCGGCGCTCGAGGGGGCGCGCCAGGTGTGGCCGGCGCTCCTCGCCTCGACCGTCACCACGGTGGTGGTGTTCCTGCCGGTCATCTTCATGAAGAATGTCGAGGGGCAGTTGTTCGCCGATCTCGCGCTCACCATCGCCGTGGCGGTGATGGTCTCGCTCGTGACCGCGGTCACGATCCTTCCGACCGCAGCCGCGCGCTGGCTGGAGAGTGGTCTCAAGGCACGCAATGCGCGGCGCTGGACGACGGCACTGGCCGCACGCGTGACGGCGCTCACCGACGGACCGCGCCGCCGGCGCGTGCTGATCGTGTCGCTGCTCGCCGGTCCGCTGCTGCTCGGCTGGGCGCTGCTGCCGCCACTCGACTACCTGCCACCGGTCAAGCGCGACGCCATCGACGGATTCATCCAGTTTCCGCCCGGCCTCAACGTGGATGCCATCGATGCCGAGTTCGTCGCGCCGGTGGTGGAGCGGCTCGCCCCCTACATGGCGGGCGAGCGCGAGCCGGCGTTGAAGAACTACTACGTGCTGATCTTCCCCGGCGGCGGCTCGATCGGTGTACGTCCGCTCGACGAGGGCGACATCGGCGAGCTGGAGCGGCTGGTGCGCGAGGAGATCACCGCCGGATTCCCCGACGTGCAGGTCTACTCGCAGCAGGGGAACCTGTTCGGCGGCTTCGGCGATGGCCGCAACATCGAGGTCAGGCTGCAGTCGGCCGACATGGACGCGCTGCTGCCTGCGGCTCGCGCCGCGCAGCAGATCATCGGCGACAAGCTACCGGGCGCGCAGGTGCAGTCTTTCCAGGCGCTGGAACTGTCCGAGCCCGAGCTCAGGCTCAACCCCGACGACCGTCGCATCAGCGAGGTCGGCTGGAATCGCGCCAGTCTCGGCACCGTGGTGCGCGCGCTGGGCGACGGCGTGTGGGTCGGTGAGCACTTCGACGGCGAACGCCGCCTCGACATGATCCTGCGGGCCGACGGCTGGGACAGCCCCGAGGCGCTCGCCGACGTTCCCGTCGCGACACCCGCGGGCAGCGTGGTGCCGCTCGGCGAACTGGTGCACATCGAGGCGACCGTCGGTGCGGGCGGGCTCAGGCGCGTCGACGGGCGACGCACCGTCGGGCTCAATGTCGTGCCGCCGCCGGGCGTGTCCCTCAAGCAGGCGATGGACACGCTGCAGGCCGAGGCGGGCCCGGAGATCCAGGCGATCCTGCCCGCGGATGGCGGCATCCGCTATGCAGGCGATGCCGGCAGCCTGGCCACGGCACTCGCCGACATGCGCGGCAACCTCGCGCTCGCCTTCATCGTGCTGTTCCTGCTGATGGCGGCGCTGTTCCGCTCGCCCCGCGACAGCGCGCTAGTGATGTTGACGATCCCGCTGGCCGGGCTCGGCGGCGTGCTCGGCATCCGCGTGCTCAATCTCTTCGCCACCCAGACGCTCGACCTCCTGACCATGGTCGGATTCATCATCCTGATGGGACTCGTGGTCAACAACGCCATCCTGCTCGTGGACCGCACCCGTGCCGGCGAGCGTGCCGGCCTCGACCGCCGCAGCGCGGTCTTCACCGCGCTGGAGGAGCGCACGCGACCCATCGTCGCCACATCGCTCACGACGCTGTTCGGGCTGTTGCCGATGGTCGCGGTGCCGGGCCCGGGGGCGGCGCTCTATCGCGGCCTGGCGACCGTCATCGCCGGCGGCATGCTGATGAATACCCTGTTCATGCTGGTGCTGCTGCCGGCATTGCTGAGGCTCGGCGAGCCTGCGGCCGAGCCTGTCTCCGCCGCACCGCCACGCCTGCTAGAGGAGGCAGCCTGATGAGCCACGTCACGACAGGAGCCCGCGTCATGACCGCGGCGGCCCTGCTCGCCACCTTCGCCGGACTTGCCAACGGCCAGTCCGGCCCGCCACCGGCGCCCGTCACCGTCGCTGAGGTGACGCAGGGCAACGTGCGCGCGACGGCGACGGCCACGGGCACGGTGGTCAGTCGCAGCGACGCGCGCATCGCCGCCGAGGTACCCGGCCGGCTGGTGTGGGTTGCCGAGGCGGGCGACCGGGTGGCGCGCGGGGCGCCGGTGGCGCGGGTCGACACCGAGTCGCTCGAACTCGAGCGCCGCGAGAACGAGACCCACGTCCGGCGGCTCGGGGCGAACGCGGACCTGCTGGAGACGCAGCTTGCGCGGCTCACCGCGCTTGGCGACGGCATCGCGTCGGCCAGCCAGGTCGACGAGGCGCGGGCGCGCCTCGCCATGGCGCGGCAGGAGGCCGAGCAGGCCAGGGTCGCGCTCGACCGCACCCGGCACCGGATCGCCCGCGCGGTCATTCGCGCCCCGTTCCCCGGGCACGTCGTCGAGCGCATCCGCCAGCCCGGTGAGTTCGTCGAGCCTGGCGCGGAAGTCCTGCGCCTGACGGACACCGGCAATGTCGAGATCGTCGCGCGCGCTCCGGTCAATGAGGCGACGCACCTCGCGGTCGGCGATCCGGTGACGGTCCACCAGGGCGCGCGGGCCGCGCCGAGCCGCATCCGCGCGATCGTGCCCGTGGGTGACGAACGCTCGCGGATGCTCGAGGTTCGCGTGACACCGGGCGAGGCCGGCTGGACCATCGGTTCCGCGGTGCGCGTCGGGCTGCCGGCCGCGGACGGCGCGCGCGCGGTCGTGGTGCCGCGCGATGCGGTGATCGTGCGCGCCACCGAGGTGTACGTGTATCGCGTCGGCAAGGACGAGGTCGCCGAGCGCGTGCCGGTGCGACTCGGCGCCGGCGACGTATCGCGGGTCGAGGTGCTCGACGGATTGAAGGCCGGCGATCGCGTCGTGGTGCGCGGCGGCGAGCGCCTGCGCGACGGGCAGGCCGTGCGCGTCGCCACCGGGCTGGCCGTGGCCGGGAAATCCTGAGCGATCGCTAGCCGCCCGGCGGGGCGAGGTGGCACTCGATGCGGTCGAACAGGTCGACCCGGTCGACGAGATCGGTGAGATAGTCGAGGCGGTCGGTGTCGATCGTCACCACTGGCGACAGGTCCCAGCGCGCATACCAGTCCTCGTACAACAGGCTCAGCCGGCGCAGGTAGGCGGCCGGGATGTCCTGCTCGAAGCTGCGCCCGCGCGTGCGGATCCGCTGGCGCAGCGTGCGCACCGGGCAGCGCAGCTGGATCATCAGGTCCGGCGGCCGCAGGCTCTGCCTGATCGCCTCGTACAACGCCCAGTAGGTATCGAAGTCACGCTTCGCGATCATGCGCTGTCGGTACAGGTTGCGCGCGAAGATCTCCGCGTCCTCGTAGATCGTGCGGTCCTGGACCACCGCTCCGGGCTCGCGGTCGAGCCCGAGGTGCAGGCGGAACTTGTGCGTCAGGAAGAACACCTGGGAGTGATAGGCCCAGGTCTTCATGTCGGCGTAGAAGTCCGCCAGGTAGGGATTCTGGTCGTTCGGCTCGTAGAACGGCGTGAGCCCGTAGCGGCGGCACAGGAACTCGGTGAGCTCGGTCTTGCCCGCGCCGATGTTGCCGGCGATGGCGATGTAGCGCGCGGCGGTCATGGGGGGAGTGTATCGTGGCGGATAGTGACTGGCGGATAGCGGATAGTAAGAGGGCGCTGTGCCCGCCTCTTGCTATCCGCTACTCACTATCCGCCAGCACGATGCCGCGGCGCAGCGCGGCGGAGATCGATCTCGATCGCAGGGAGGATGGGGCGCCAGCATGAAACGTATGGCGGGTGTTGCCGCGATCGCCTTGGTGCTCGCGACTGGAGAATCGACAGGCCAGGCCGATGCCACCGTCGAAGGAACCGTGGCGGTAAGCAACGTGCGCCTCCTGGCGCTCGCGACGCCGGCGGCGGATATCGAAGCCGTCAGTTGCGATTCCGACGGCTACCGGCTTCAGGTTCCTAAGGCGGAGCTCGTCGCGTTCCTGGATCGGCTGGAACGCCACCGTCTGGAAATCCTGGAGATTGCGGCGCGACGAGCAAGCGCCGGGCTGCCGCCGGAGGACGTGGTCGGCAACGACCGGGACACCGGTCTGGCGATGGCGGTGGCTGAGTCCGAGGCAGAACGATTGCGCGAGTGGCTTGCCATCCCGAGTTCACCGCAGGACAGGACCATCGGAGGCTGCCAGGTGGCGCACCGGCCGCGGTGGCTGTGGACGCAGCTCTTGTTGGCGCTGGTGCGACAGGGGCGGGGCAGCATTATCGAGCGCGCCAATGGAGCGGCCGTCACCACAGTCGAGTTCGGTGACTGGCAGGCGCCCTATCCGCCGCGCTTCGGTACCATGTCCGGGTGGTTCCTGCGGGTTCCCGGAACCAGGCTGCGAATCGTTACCGTGACTGAGACCGTCTCCTGAAGACTCAGGTTCCAGGCACGTTGCCCAGTACCGACGATGCGGTCGCGGGCGTTCGATGCTCGACGTCAACATGGAGAAGCGGGTGCCATGAAGCGCAACGCCATCTCTGGCACAGCATCCTCTGTCGTTGCAGCTACCCATCCGGCCTCAGGACCATCCAGACATCCCGAGCGTAGGAGGACCGAGACATGAACTCGAGCCCGATGGCGATTCAGTTGGCCGCCATGCTCGCGCTTGCAGTGCCCGCATCCTCGGCACAGGGGATAGAGGAGAGTGTCACGCTCAGAGGTACGACGAGCAACCTCGACATCGTACGGGTCTTCTTGCTCTCCCAGGTGGACGATGGGTTTGCAGGCCTGGCAGGGAAGCATGCGGGCGTCGAGCCGGGCGCACTCGCCGAGCTCGAGGCCCAGTCGAAGGCACTTCGAGACTCCGTACGGCGTAACGGCACGGAACTGGATCAACGGCTGTGCCACGAGGGTTCAGCCCTGTTGGGTTCCGGGCAGGATTTCGACGCGCTCTATGTCGAGGCCTTCAGGGATCTCGATCGAGCCAACAATGCTGCGACCGCGCGCGCGCTGCACGATCTGTCGGCGGACGCATACAGGTTCCTCGTGGACGAACTGGCAGGCATTTCGTTCGCGCGATCGGGTTCGCCCGTGGAACGCGGGCCACCCAATCCTGGTCGCGCCGTGCGACTTTCGTGCGAACGCCTGGGTGGCCAGGAACCATGATGGCCTCAGTCGGCGTCGGGATCGTACGTGTCCGGCCCGGCGCGATCTCGATGGGGTGGATCAGGTTCCGCTGGTCCGCGTCCACCCGGCGGGTGGGCGCGGGTCGATGGCAGCGCGAGGTACTCCGTCGATGATTAACTCTGGTCAGAATGTCTTCCGCTTTGGTCCTGGCAAGATGCCGAGCGCTGGTGGGCTTTCCTCAGGGAATGCGGTGCCCCGCATATCAAGCTCGTACCTTTCTAATCGGATTCCCTTTGTGAGGAATGGACATGTTGACCTCCGTAGCAGACTACCTGAGCCAGTTCCGGTTGGAATCGCCGCTAGCCCCTGTCCGTGATCGTGTGCAGGAGATGTCTAAGCTTTCTTTTGAGGAAGCCAGTCAGTTGCCAGAAATATCTGAATCGAAGTTCCGGATTGGCCGGAGAAACTACTCTTGGATCGAGTGGCGGGATCAGCTCCCGAGTGGCGATCAGCAAGTGGTCGTGCAGGTCTGGCGGCGGGGCTGGCTGGGCACCAGTAGGCAATTGGCTAGAGACGGAGTGGTTGTTTCGCCATCGGGAGCAAACCGCCCGCTTACAAGTCAGGAATGGGATGCGTTTGACTAAAGCCACGGCATCCAACTCGCGCCGGGTAGTTCGGGTCCTGGGGTTGTTCCTTGTCTTGATCGCATCTTCCGTTCGAGCTGGCGAGTTCAAGGTCAATGGAATTGCTCTCGACGTGCCGGCGAGATTCGAGGGGCCTGTTTCTGCGCAGCCGGACGTGAGTGCTCAAACCCACGCATTCACCGTGCGCGCGACCAGCTCGCTCACCCCCTCTTTCGTTCTAGTTGCCGTAGGGGCAACAACGCGCGTCAAGCCGCCGCTACAGGCCCCGCGACGCATGACCGGAGACTCGCGCGTGATTCCCGCCTCGCACACAGAATTTCTGACAGGTGCGTGCGTATCGATGTGTGGGCACGGCGCCCTCCTACTATCCGCTATTCACTATCCGCCATCCGCCAAAACAAAACGCCGCGGTCTCCCGC
>CAZXAS010000031.1:0-11811 GCA_964638185.1 uncultured Steroidobacteraceae bacterium
AGGCCGTCGGCGATCTTCTTCTGCCGCTGCTCGATCGCGCCGAGCAGCGGTGGCCAGATGAACTTCCAGGTGAACCACACGAGCACCAGGAAGCCGAGCACCTGGCCTATGAGGGTCGCATTGATATCCATGGCGCCGTCCCCCGGACGTACGTGAGTACGGCGACGCTCAGCCGATGGCCGCGAGCAGCGGGTTCGCGAACGCGAAGAACATCGCGATCGCCACGCCGATCAGGAACGCGGCGTCGATCAGGCCGGCGAGCAGGAACATGCGGCCCTGCAGCGTCGGGATGAGCTCCGGCTGGCGCGCGGCCGACTCGAGGAACTTCGAGCCCATGATGCCGATGCCGATGCAGGCACCGATGGCACCAAGCCCGATGATGATGCCGAGGCCGAGCGCGGTGTAGGCCTGAATCAGCGCGATGTTCTCCATCTCGATACTCCCAGTCAGCGTCTTTCGTTGAAGGTCGACGGTCGTTGCAGGTCAGTGATGTTCGTGCGCCATCGAGATGTACACGATGGTCAGCACCATGAATATGAAGGCTTGCAGCAGGATGATCAGCACGTGGAAGATCGCCCAGCCCGCGGTCAAGAGCACCTGGCCGATGAAGCCCACCGCGAAACCGAAGATGTTGCCGTCGGCGAGCGCGCCCGCCCAGGCGAAACCGAGCAGCGCGATCAGCATGAACACGAGTTCGCCCGCGTACATGTTGCCGAACAGTCGCATGGCCAGCGAGACCGGCTTGGCCAGCAGCTCGACGATGTTGAGCGCGAAGTTGGGGATCCACAGCAGCGGATGCCCGCCGAACGGCGCCGAGAACAGCTCGTGGACGTAGCCGCCCGCACCCTTGGCCTTGAAGCTGTAGATGATGACCAGCATCAGCACGGTCAGCGACATGGCGAACGTGGTGTTGGCGTCGGCGGACGGCAGCACGCGCCAGTAGTGGGCGCCGGCGGCGCCGGCGATCATGCCGGGGATGTCGATGGGGATGAGGTCCATCGTGTTCATGAAGATCACGATGACGAAGATGGTGAGCGACAGCGGCGCCAGGAAGCTGCGGTCGCCGTGGAAGACTTCCTTGATCTGGCCGTCGACGAATTCGACCACCAGCTCGATGAAGGCCTGGAACCTGCCCGGCACGCCGGTCGTGACCTTGCGGGCGGCCGACCCGAAGATCCACAGGAAGGTGACGCCCAGGAGCGCGGTCATGATGAGGGTGTCGAGGTGGAGCGACCAGAAACCCTCGCCGACCTTAAGGTGCGTGAGATGGTGGGGAATGTAGTCTGCGCTGGATCCGGCCATCGTATTCCCGAGCCTCTTGCGAGCTCCCCGTCAGTATCCCGTCAACGCCGCGACAGCGGCTTGCCCGGCGCCGCCCAGTAACCGGCGAATGTCGCCGCGTAACCGGCCAGCACCGCGAGTGGCACCACGCCCCTGGAGCGGAAGGCGACCACCAGCAACGCTATTGTCAACGCAACCTTCAGGAATTGCCCGAGGTAGAAACCCCAGGCGATCCGCATCGCGCTAGAGCCTTCCGGATAACGGAAGACCGCGAGCGCCATGAAGGCCGTCGCCGCCATGCCGATGCCGCCGCCCTTGAGCGCCGACACTGCAGCACCCGGACCCCAGCCACCGGCGGCAAGCAGCGCCACCAGCGTCGTGATCGCGGCCTGAGCCAGCACGACCTGGAGCGCGGCCTTCCGCTCGGCCTGTACTCGGGTCAATCGCAGGGTCACGCTCACGGGCAACAAAAAAGCCACTTCCCCGACATTCAGGCCCACGAAGTGGCGACATCAGCAATTGTGTCCCGGCTTCGGACCGGGCCTGCAAAGCCGCACAAGTCTAGCGGTCTTTTTGCAGTGCTTCAATCCGGAGCGGAAGCACGGCTTTCCACACCAGCCCCCCGCCCCGGAGGTGCCAGGCACACCCTTGGCACATGTCTGGCACGTGCCTGGCACGTGCCAGACATGTGCCAGGGGTGTGCCACAGATGTGCCAGGGGTGTGCCTGGCACCAAGGTTACTGGATGTGGGCCAGGATGCCGTCCAGTTCATCGAGGCTGTGGTAGCTGATCACCAGCCGGCCCTTGCCGCTGGTGGCGTGCTTGAGCTCGACCCTGGCGCCGAGCTTCTCGGCGAGCTGGGTCTCGAGGTGCGTTATGTCCGGGTCCTTGCGCGGAGGCGTGCCGCCGCCGTCGCCGCTGGCCGGCTTCGTCATCAGCCGGCGCACCAGGGCCTCGGTCTCGCGCACCGACAGGGCCTTGCGGGCGACGAGCCCCCCGACCTCGGCCTGCTGGCGGCGGGTGCCCAGCGAGAGCAGCGCGCGGGCATGGCCCATCTCCAGCTCGCGGCGCTCGACGAGTCCTTTCACCTCATCGGGAAGCTCCAGCAGCCGCAACAGGTTGCTCACCGCGGCGCGCGAACGGCCGACCGCCTCGGCCGCTTGCTGGTGGGTCAGCTCGAACTCGCTGATGAGGCGTTCCAGCGCCCGCGCCTCTTCCAGCGGGTTCAGGTTCTCCCGCTGGATGTTCTCGATCAGGGACATGGCCACGGCGGCCTCGTCCGGCACGTGCCGCACGACCGCCGGCAGCTCGGTCAGCCCCGCCATCTGCGCGGCACGCCAGCGGCGCTCGCCGGCAATGATCTCGTAGCGCTGCGAGGCGCCCGCGGCCGGCGTGCCGACCGGGCGCACCACGATCGGCTGCACCACGCCCTGGGCGCGGATCGAGTCGGCCAGTTCCGCCAGCGATTCCTCGCGCATGTCGAGCCGCGGCTGGTACTTGCCCCGCTGCAGCAGGTCGACCGGCAGGCGCGTCAGCTCGTCGACCGGCGCGGTGGGCGCGGTGTTCGCCGCCGTGGGCCGCGCTGTCGCCTGCCCGAGCAGCGCCTCGAGGCCGCGCCCCAGTCCCCGTTTCTTGTCCGCCATCGACGTCCCCGCGCCAGCAAGGCGGGCAGTCTAGCGTCCTGCCACGCAAAAAATCACGCGGGCAAGCCGAGCCTCGCGATGCAGCCGCCGCGACCGGCCCGGTTCTCGAGCAACAGGGTGCCGCCGTGGCCCTCGGCCACCTGACGGGCAAGCAGCAGCCCGATCCCGCTGCCACCGGGCTTGGTGGTGAAGAAGGGTACGAACAGGTTGTCGGGGTTGGCGACCCCGGGGCCGTCGTCGACCACCTCGAACAAGACCTGCCCGCCGGCAACCCTTGCGGCGAGCTCGACCGGCGCCGCGTCCTCGCCACTGGCCTCCACGGCGTTGCGGACCAGGTTGATGAGCGCCTGTTCGAGCTGGTCGGTGTCGGCGCGCACGCTGAGCGCCGCCGGCGCGTCGATCCGCACCCGCCCCGGTGGATGCACGGCGGCGACGCGCTCCAGCAGGGGGCGCACCGGACAATCGCCGAGTCGCGGCTCGGGCAGGCGCGCGAGCTCGCTGTAGCGGGACAGGAAGCGCCTGAGCGCCTCCGCGCGGTCCGCCATGAGGGTGAGCGATTGCGCCAGCTCCTCGCGATCGTGGCCTTCGAGCGGCCCGTCGTCCGCCAGGGCGTCGCGGGTCGTCTCGATCACCGACTTGATCGGCGCCAGCGAGTTGTTGAGCTCGTGCCAGATCACGCGTATCAGGCGCCGCCAGGCGCGGCGCTCCTCGTCCCGCAGCGCCTGGCTCAGGTCGGTGACGACCAGCAGCCGGAATGGCCGCCCGGCGTCGCGGAAGGACTCGCGCATCACCTGCCAGCGGCCGCTGCGCGCCGGGAAGGCATGGGCCAGCGTCGACACCAGCGGACCGTCGAGCAGCGTCTCCACGCCGGCCTCGCGCGCGGTGAGCCCGATCAGCACCTCCGCACGGCGCCCCAGCAGTTCGCCGGCGGCGCGATTGGCCAGCCGGATCACGTCGTCCTCGCCGAAAGCCAGCACCGCGACGTCGATCTCCGCCAGCACCTTGTTGAGCAGCGCCGTCGCCTCGATCGCCTCGAGGCGCTGGGCGCGCAGCGTCGCGCCGAGGCGGTTCGCCTCGAGCACCACGTCGCCCATCGCGTCACCCTTGCGCGCGTGCCGTCCACGAAGCGAGAAATCCCCGGCGCGCAGCGCCTCCAGCAGGTTGGCAATCGATCCGAGCGGCTCGACCGTCGAGCGGTACACGGCCACGGCACAACCGAGCCAGGCCGCGACCAGAACGAGGAGCAGCAGGATCCTGAGCGATCCCGGCAGGTCGAGGCGGGGCAGCAATGCGGCGGCCACGACGAGCGCCGGCAGGCCGCCGCCGAGGGCGAGCAGGACCACGCGACGCTGGAAGGACAGGCGCCCGCTGCCTGCGACCGGGCGGGTCCTGAGTGGCGCTCTTGCTGCCGGCGGCTTCATGACGACGCCGCAGTGTGCGCGATCGAGGCAGCACGCGCCAGCGCGGGTCAGGCCTCGTCCGGCTTCAGGCCGAGCTTCTCCAGCCGCCGGTACATGGCGCTGCGCGACAGGCCGAGCGCCTCCGCGGCGGCAGGCACGCTGCCGCCATGGCGCTTCAACGCCGAGCGGATCAGCGCGCGCTCGGCATCCTCGAGACTCATCTCCTCGAGCGACACCGAGGCCGGGCGGCCGCCGCCGAGACCGAGGTCGGCGACCGTCACGCACGGCCCCGTGGCGATGAGCACGCCACGCTCCACCACGCTGTTGAGCTCGCGGATGTTCCCGGGCCAGGCGTAGTGCACCAGCGCCTTGAGCGCGGCGGGGTCGAAGCCCTCCACCTTGCGGCCGTACTGCGCGGCCCTGCGCGCCAGCGCAGCGAGCGCGAGCGGCGCGATGTCCTCGGTGCGCTCGCGCAGCGGCGGCAGGCGGATCTCGACGGTATTGATGCGAAACAGCAGGTCCTCGCGGAACCGGCCCTGGGCCACCAGCGCGCCGAGCTCGGCGTTGGTGGCGGAGACGATCCGCGCGTCCGAGCGCTGCGTGCGCGAGGACCCGACGCGCTCGAACTCGCCGGTCTCGAGCGCGCGCAGCAACCGCGCCTGCTGCGCGGGCGGCACGTTGCCGATCTCGTCGAGGAACAGCGTGCCGCCGTCGGCGACTTCCAGCCGCCCCGCCCGGTCGGCCTTCGCGTCGGTGAAGGCGCCGCGCACGTGGCCGAACATCTCGCTCTCGAACACCGACTCCGGCAACCCGCCGATGTTGACCGAGATGAACGGTCCGGCGGCACGGTCCGACCAGTCGTGCACCAGCCTGGCGAGCAGGCTCTTGCCGGTGCCGGGCTCACCGGTGATCAGCACGCTCGCACTCGACGGCGCCACCTGGCGGGCGAGCCGCAGCACGGGCTGCATCACCGCCGAGGCGGCGACGACGTCGGCCTGCCCGCCGGCGCGCAGCACCGCGTTCTCGTCGGCGAGCCTGCGCCCGTCGCGCCGCGACCGGGCGAGCGCCACCTGGTTTCGCAGCACCGACAGCAGGCGCTTGTTGTCCCACGGCTTCTCGACGAAGTCCTGCGCGCCGCGCTGCAGCGCCTGCACCGCGACGTCCACCGTCGCCCAGGCGGTCATGACCACGACCGGCAGGTCGGGGTCCTGCACGCGCAGCCGGTCGAGCAGGTCGAGGCCTTCCTCGCCCGAGGTCGTGTCGCGCGCGTAGTTGAGGTCGATCAGCGCGACGTCGACCGGCTCGCGGGTGACGATGTCGAGCACGCCTGCCGGCGACGTGGCGGTCGCGACGTCGAAGCCCTCGCGCCTGAGCAGCAGGCGCAGGGCGACGAGCACGTCCGACTGGTCGTCGGCGATCAGGATCCGGTTCTGCACCGCGACATCGTCGCCCGCCGTCATTCGTAGCGCAACGCCGTCGCCGGGTCGATGCCGAGGGCGCGCAGCGTGGGGGCCAGCGCCGCCGCCAGCGACACCACGATCATCGTCGCCAGCACGCCGCCGTAGACGAGCGGGTCCCAGGGGTTCTTGTCGGGCAGCACCGGCGCCAGCACGCGGCCGAGCAGCGGCAGCAGCGCCATGCCGAGTGCGAGTCCGAGCGCCACCTGCGTGCCGCTCGCCCGCAGCACCATGCCGAGGATCCGGCCGTCGTCGGCGCCGAGCGCGCGGCGCACGCCGATCTCGCGGGTGCGCTGGCCGACGTGGAAGGCCAGCACGCCGAACAGACCCGCCGCAGCCAGCACCAGCGCGATCACGCCGAAGGCCGCGAAGATGGTTCCGATGATGCGGATACCGGTGGTCTGCCTCGCGATGGTCTCGTCGAGCGTGTAGATCCAGTACAGCGCCAGGTCCGGGTCGGTCTCGGCGAGGGCCCGCCGCATCGCGGCCGTGAGCGTCGCCGGGTCGCCGGGGCCGCGCACCGCGATGCTGGCGAAGCGCTGCACGTCCTGCGACAGCGGCACGTACACGACCGGGTCGACTTCGGCGCTGTCGTCCTGCACGACGTCCGGCACCACGCCGACGATCCTGTGCCAGCGGCCGTTCGGCTTCGCGACGGCGCGCACCCGTTCACCGAGCGCGGAACCGCCCGGGAATGCGGTCGCGGCGAAGGTCTCGTTGACCACCGCGACCGGCATGGCGTCGGCGTCGTCGGCATCCGACAGCGCGCGCCCGGCGCGCGCGGGCAGCCGGAAGGTGTCGAAGTAGCTCGGGCTCACCTGCAGCACGCGCGTGTCGGGCCTGCCGTCCGCCTCGCCGTAGGTCCGGCCCTCGATCTCGTACGGTCCGTTCGCCGATCCGTGCATCGGCAGTGACTGGGTGATGGCCGCCGAGTCGATCTCCGGCTGGGCCTCGAGGCGCGCGAGCAGGCGCTCGAAGAAGCGGACCTGCTCGTCCGGCTCGGGATAGACGCCCTGCGGCATGCCGACGCGCGCCGTCATGATGTCGGCCGTCTCGACGCCGATGTCGCGATTGGTCACCGCCAGCACGCCCCGCGTCATGAGCGCGGCGCCGCCCAGCAGGCCGCAGGCGAGCGTGATCTCCACCACGACCAGCGTCCAGGCGATGCGGCCGATGGCGAGACCGGTGCCGGTGCGGCCACCGTCGCGCAACACCGCATCGAGGCTCGGCCGCGTCGCCCGCACGGCCGCCGGCAGCCCGGCGAGCAGCATCGACAGGAAGGCAAACAGGATGGCTGCGAACGCGACGCGTGCGTCGATGGCATAGGTGAACCACGGCGGCGCGTTGTCGGCCATCTGCTCCATGACGACACGCATCGCATCGAGGCCGATCGATGCCAGCAGCAGGCCGAGCAGTGTCGCGAGCGTCGCGATGACGAAGCTCTCCGCCAGCACGTGCATCACCAGCCGCCGCCGGGTGGCGCCGACCGCGGCGCGCACCGTCGACTCGCGCACGCGATACGCGGCGCGCGCCAGCAGCAGGTTGGAGACGTTGGCGCAGGCGATGAGCAGCACGAAGCCGACGGCCGCGAGCAGGGTCAGCAGCAGCATCCGCCCCATTTCGCCGACCCAGGCGGCGGCATAGGGCACCACCTCGAAAGTCAGGCCCGCGCGCCGGTCCGGATCCTCGAGCGCGACGCGCGCCGCTACCGGCCCCAGCTGTTGCTGGATCTGGTCCGCATCGGCCTCCGGCGCCATGCGCCCGAACACCTGCACGCTGACCGATTCGTGACGCGGAACTCGGGCCGTGTCCTGTCGCGTGGGCAGCCACAGGGCCTCGCGGCGCGGGAAGGAATATCCGGGCGGCATGATGCCGACGACCGTGGTCGGCACGCCGTTGAGCCGCACCGGCCTGCCGATGATGGACGGATCCGCGCCATAGCGGCTGCGCCACAGGTCGTCGGCCAGCACGACCACCGGCGTGGCGCCCGGCAGCACGTCGGCAGGCTCGATCGACCGGCCGAGCGCCGGCGCGACGCCTGCGACCTCGAGCAGGCCGGCGGTCGCGAACCCCCCCTCGTAGCGCTCGGCCTGGCCGTCGCCGGTGAGGTACACCGTGCCCGTGTAGACCGCGCCGATGGCCTCGAAACCGGCGACCTGCTCGCTGATGGCATCGAAGTCGTGCGGGTCGATCGAGTCCTGCAGGTGCTCCTCGCGCGGCATCCTGGCGCCGATCGTGACGATGCGTTCCGCCGCCGGATACGGCGGCGGTCGCAGCATCAGCGTATCGACGACGCCGTACATGAAGATGGTGGCGCCGAGGCCGAGGCCCAGCACGGTCGCCGCCAGCGCGGTGAAGCCCGGCACGCGCGCGAGTCCGCGCGCGGCGCCGATGATCTCGTCGAGAAAGGCTCGCATGCCGATGCTCCTAGCGTGCCGCTGCGCGGCGTTCGGCGAGATCGATCAGGGTCGCCTCGTCGACCACGCGGCCGTCGAACAGCCGCACCTGGCGGTCGGCGTAATCGGCGTAGCGCGGATCGTGGGTCACCATGCAGATGGTCGCGCCTTCGCGGTTGAGCTCGCGCAGGAGCTTCATGACCGCCTCGCCGTTGTGCGAGTCGAGGTTGCCGGTCGGCTCGTCGGCCAGCAGGATCGCCGGCCGGCCGGCGAGCGCGCGCGCCACGGCGACACGCTGCTGCTGCCCGCCGGAGAGCTGCGCCGGATGGTGGTTCACGCGATGCGCCATGCCGACCCGCTCGAGCGCCTCGAGCGCGGCCTTGCGGCGCGCCGCCGCGTCCATGCCACTCCTGTAGGTGAGCGGCAGCTCGACGTTGTGCAGCACGCTCAGGTCGCCGATCAGGTTGAACGCCTGGAAGATGAAGCCGATGCGCTCGTTGCGGACCCGCGCACGCTCCCTCGAGCTCAGCATGGTGACGTCCTCGCCACCGAGCAGGTAGCGGCCGTCGGTCGCCGAGTCGAGCAGCCCGAGCAGCGCGAGCAGCGTCGACTTGCCGCAGCCGGAAGGGCCGGAGATGGAGATGAACTCCGCCTCGGCGATGTCGAGGTGCACGCCGTCGAGCGCGTGGGTCTCGAGGTCGTCGGTATAGAAGACCTTGGTCACCGCCTCGAGGCGGATCAGCGGATCCTTGGGCATGTTTCCCCCTGCATTCAATGTACGACCAGCCGGTCGCGGCCGAGCCACTGCGTCGTGTCGGCCAGTGCCACGACATCCCCCGGCTCGAGTCCCTCGAGCACGACGATCTGGTTGACCGAAGCCTTGCCGAAGCGCACCCGGACGCGCTCGGCGACGTCGCTGCCGGGACGCAGCCTGAACACGGTGGTCTCGGCGTCGACCTGCACGCCGACCGGCCGGCCCACGTAGCGCACGTCGGCGAGTGTCTCGATGGCGACGGTTCCGTCGACGCTGAGATCGGCGCGTGCCGATGCCGGCAGGGGCTCGTCGAAGTCCACCTCGACCCGCACCGCGCCCGCGACGACCGCCGGGTCGACCCGCACGACGTGCCCGCGCAGGACCCGCTCGCGCAGGTCGACGGTGGCCGCGAGCCCGGGCTTCAGGTCACGCGCCTCGAGTTCCGGGATGCGCAGCTCGGCGAAGAGCAGGTCGGGACGCGCAACCCGCGCGACGTTGGCGCCGGCCGCGAGCTCCTGTCCTTCCTCGACCGGCAGGCCCTGCACGATGCCGTCGATGCCGGCACGAACCTCGAGCGAGGCGGCTGCGAACCGGCGCTCGTCGAGGCTGCGCTCGAGCTGCGACAGTCGCGCCTGGCGGGCCTCGAGCTGGGCCTCAACGGCGGCGTCAAGGGCGGCGAGGCGCTGCTCCTCGATCGCGACCCGCTCGGTGAGCTGCCCGGCCAGGATCCTCGAGCGAGCATATTGCAGTTCGGACACCGCCCCGAGCTCGAAGGCGCGCTCCTCCGCCAGCGCCTGCAGGCGGGCGGACTCGGCCTCGGCGCGCGCCGCGGCCAGCGCCGCGCGGCGGTCGAGGCGCTGGCTCTGCAGCTCGAGGCGCGCGGCCGCGAAGTCGGCCCGTGCGGCCGCGACCTCGAGTGCCGCCTCGTCGGCGGCGCGGCGTACCTCCGGATTCGAAAGCTGCACGATGACCGAGTCGGGCTCCACCGCCTCGCCGGGGCGACGCAGGATACGCTCGACCCGAGCGTCGACGCGCGTCGCGAGCCAGCGCGCCTCGCGCGGCTGCAGCACGCCCGGTCCACGCACGCGTCGCTCGAGCACGCCTTCACGCACCTCGTCGAGATAGAGCTTGTCGCGCGCGACCGAGGGGGCGCCGGGCTCGAGGCGCGCCAGCGCCCAGGCGGCGCCGCCCAGGACCACGACGCCGGCCAGGATCGACAGCGGCAGGAGACCCTTCATGCGCGTGCGGACGCGGGGACGGTCCATCAGTAGCCACCCCGTCCCTGGGCGTGCGCGTCGCGGGCGCGCGGCGCGAGCAGGCAGCCTGCGATCGCGGCCGCGTGCTCGAGCGGCCTCACGCCGGCATGGACGGCGAGCGCCCGGCCGTTGCTCGCGGAAACGGCGACCAGCAGCACGACGCCGAGCAGCACGCCTGTGATCGCGCGGGCCCACTGGCCGTCGAACTCCATCTGCGTTCCGGTCATGGGATGCACCCCGGCTCGCTGCCAGTCTTCGCCCGGTCGCCTGCTCAGCCGAGCGCCAGGCCGTACAGGTCGCGCCGCGCGGTCACCACGACGGCGGGCAGCTCGGTCGGGCGCGCATCGGCCAGGCGCTCGTCCGGGCCGAGGCGGGTGGCCGTCACCACCACCGACGGCAGCTCGACGGTCGCGAGCGCCATGGTGTCGACGGGCACGAGCTCGCCGAGCTCGATGGTGCCCTGCGGCAGGGTGCCCTCATGGCCCTGCTCCAGCGTGAAGGCCGACAGGCCGAGGATGGCGACGGCGGCGATGGCGGCGAGGCCCTGGTGCGCGAACTTGTCAGTGATGTTCAACATGGCGGTCTCCTTGCTGGCCGGTCGGGGCGGACCCCGGTGTTTCGTTGCAAGGGATAGAGCAAGAGGCGTGCCAGGTGGGCCTCCGGACCGTTATATCCTTGTTTATCAATAGCTTGGTAAATCCGACCGCGGCGGGGCAAGTGTCCGGTGTGCCCGTCCGTTTCGCTAGCGGGACGCCATGCGAGGCCGCAATCCCGAAAGCGGGACGCGGCGGCGGGTCAGGCGGCGGGGGCGGCCGGCTCCTCGGCGCGACGGATCATCTCGCCGGCGAGTGCAAGGTAGGCGAGCGCACCGCGCGACTCGCGGTCGTGGTACATCGCCGGCATGCCGAAGCTCGGCGCCTCGGCGAGCCTGACGTTGCGCGGAATCACGGTGCGGAAGACCTTGTCGCCGAAGTGCTCGATGAGCTGGCCCGAGACGTCGGTCGCGAGGTTGTTCCGCGGGTCGTACATGGTGCGCAGGATGCCCTCGATCTCGAGCCGCGGGTTGACCGAGCCACGGACCTGCTCGATCGTCGCGACCAGCCCGGACAGGCCTTCGAGGGCGTAGTACTCGCACTGCATCGGAATCAGCACCGAGTCCGCCGCGGTGAGCGCGTTCAAGGTGAGGATGTTGAGCGCCGGCGGGCAGTCGATGACCACGAGGTCGTAGCGGTCGCGCACCGGCGCGAGCGCCTGCTCGAGCCGGTGTTCCCGGCCGGCTGGCGCGGTGATCAGCTGCACCTCGGCCGCGGTCAGGTCCTGGTTGGCCGGCAACAGGTCGAAGCCGCCCGGGTCGACCGGCTGGATGGCGTCGGCCGCCGCGCACTCGCCGAGCAGCACGTCGCAGGTCGACCTCTCCAGGAGCCGCTTGTCGACACCACAGCCATTGGTCGCGTTGCCCTGCGGATCGAGGTCGACGAGCAGCACCCGCCGGCGCGTCGCGGCCAGCGACGCCGCAAGGTTGACCGCGGTCGTGGTCTTGCCGACCCCGCCCTTCTGGTTCGTCACGGCGATGATGCGTTTCATGCGGACGCGCAGATTGCAGCAAAGCGGCACGGAAGGCAAA
>CAZXAS010000031.1:11911-17389 GCA_964638185.1 uncultured Steroidobacteraceae bacterium
TCCACCAGGTGCCGCTCGGCGTCGAGCCCGGGTACCGCGAGCGGGTGCACGCCGAGCACGCGCCAGGCCGGCGGCAGCGACGCGAGTTCGTCCCGCGGGTACTGGCCCTTCATGGCGAGCAGCCGCCCGCCGGGTGCGCACAGGTGTCCGGCAACGCGGACGAAGTCCGCGACCTTGCCGACGGCCCGGCAGATGACGCGGTCGAAGGGCCGGGGCGGCCGCCAGGCCTCGGCGCGCGCGGTGACCACCTCGACATTGCCCAGTCCCAGGCTGCGCGCGGCATGTTCCACGAAGCGCGCCTTCTTGCCGGTGGATTCGATCAACGTGAAATGCCGCGCGGGATTCATGACCGCGAGCGGCAGGCCGGGGAAGCCCGCGCCGGTGCCGACATCGGCGATGCGCGCGCCGGCGATCCAGGGTGTCACCGTGAGCGAGTCGAGGATGTGCTTGTGGACGATGTCGGCCGGCTCGCGGATGGCCGTCAGGTTGAAGCGGCCGTTCCATTCGACCAGTTCACCGACCAGCGCCAGCAATTGCGCGACCTGCTGTGCATCGGGGGCGAGCCCGAGTGCCCGGGCACCGGCGACGAGCGCCGCCTCGAGTGGGTCTGCACTCATGGGCCGGTCACGGGGTCGGGGCGTGCAGGCAGCTGTCGTCGCGGTAGAAGCGCAGGCGCCGGATCTCCATGGCCGCATCGAACTCGAAGGTCGCGTAGACCTCGGTGATGCTCGCGGGTCCCTGCGGCGGCTCTGCCTTCATCAGGTAGATCGCGAGCGCCTCGCGCCCGCTGACGACGACGCGGCGCAGCTCGGGCTCGAAAGCGGCGCCATCTGCGGCGAGCGCCACCCAGTAGCGCTCGATGGCATCCAGTCCCTCGATCGGCGCCTCGCCCACCGGGTCCTCCAGCGTGGCGCCGGGGGCGAACAGCCGCCGCCGCGTGCCGAGGTCGCCGCTCTGCCAGGTGTCGAGATACCGCCCGACCCGGTCGAGGATCGCCGCCTGCAGGTCGATCACGATTGTCGCCTCGCCGCCAGAACCAGTGCCTACATCCTGCCTGTATCGGCGCGGCCGTCAACCGCCGCTTCGCACCGTCACGGCGCCCCGACATCTCCGTGGGGTCGCCGTGACGGTGGCTGCGGCCGCTTTCAGGCGAAGGCGGCGGCGATCGGCGCCAGCGCGTCCTGGATGCGCTGCATCTGCGCCTTGGTCGTCATGCCGGCGAGCAGCCGCGCGAAGTGCGGGTGCTGCACGCCGGAGACGATGTACTGCCAGCGGTAGGCCTTGAGCAGGTTCGCCCTCACGGCCTCGGCATGCGCCTGCGAGAACGGCTTCGGGCAGTTCGCCATGAAGTACTCGGCGTCGGCGGCCGACTGTGCCTGCAGGATGCCGTCGACAGCGCCCACCAGCTCGATCAGCTCGTCGACCGCACGGTCGCGTTCCGCGGCGCCGAGTCGCGCGTGCTCACGCTTCCATTCGAGTTCGTCGAGGATTGCGTGCTGGCATTCCTCGCGCCAGTGGTACATGAACACGTCCTTGAACAGCGGCGAGATCGACTCGTTGGGCTCGATGCTCTGCTGGTAATGGCTCTGGGTGAACAGCTCGATGTGGCAGGTCAGTGCCAGCACCGCCCAGGTGGACTTCGACAGCACCGCGCGGGCGACGTCGTTGGCATCCGCAACCATCCGGTAGCCGGCCGGCATGCCGGAGGCGATCATCGCCTCGATGCGGCGGAACAGCTCCTGGTGCTTCAGTTCCTCGTCGCTGAAACGCACCAGCGCCTCCAGCGCCACCTGGTTGCCGAGCCAGTGCTGGCCGGACACCTCCAGCACCTTGGCGCCGATGAAGCGCTCCACCAGGCCGAAGATGTAGGCGTAGCTGCGCCCCTGCACCTGCGACATGAAGCGGCGCTCCGCCTCCGACAGGAAGTGGAGCTCGCCGGCGAGCGACAGCCCGTCCGGCAGGAACTTGTCGAAGAAGTCGAATTCGCGGCCGCGCAGGACATCGGCGTCGATGTCCCAGCGGGCGCGCTTCGAGGCCTTGATGCAACGCGCGTAGCGCGCCGTGTCTGAATCCTGTACGAGCTCGGGCTCGAGCACTGCTGCGGTCTGCATTTGAGGTACTCCACGAGTTGTCTGGTACTCGTGCTGTACATGCGCCGAAGCGCGGCAAACCGGCTCATGGCGCGCCGGGCGCGCCCCACCGCGACCCGTGGGCGGGTCCGGCGTGCCTCAGCCCGGGCGGCGCGCCGCGAGCTTGCGCACCAGTTCCTCGACCTCGAGCGCGCCGTCCTCGGTCCGCGCGGCGTCGATCGGCGCCCGCCCACCGAGGTCGGGACTCGGCGTCATGAAGAACTGCTCGATCGCGTCCTCGTCATCCCAGATGGACTCGACCAGCTCGATGACCCGTGCGACCGGTCCGGTGGCTGCGATCTTTTCTTCCCGGTACATGCGGCACCTCCGGTGTCGTCGTCATGCGACCCTGACGACCGTCCGCCCGGCGATCCGGCCCTCGATGTAGTCGGGAAACGCGCCGGGCAACTCGTCCAGCCCTATTGTACGCGTCACCAGCAGGTCGAAGTGTCGTGGCTTGAGGTCGGTGGAAATGCGCTGCCAGACCGCGAGCCGGACGTCGCGGCGGGTGGCGGACGAGTTGATCCCGAGCAGGTTCACGCCGCGCAGGATGAAGGGCATGACCGTCGTCTCGAGCTTCGGGCTGCCGGCGAGGCCGATGCTCGCGATGCTGCCCCAGTAATCCATGGTCCGCGTCAGCCAGGTGAGCATCTCGCCGCCGACGTTGTCGACGGCGCCGGCCCACTGCGCCGCCTCGAGCGGCCGCTTGCCGAAGTCGATGTCCTGGCGCCGCAGGACGCGGGCGGCGCCGAGCCGGTGCAGGTACTCGTCGCGCTCAGGCTTGCCGCTCACCGCCACCACCTCGTAGCCGCGCCCGGCCAGCAGGTCGACGGCGATGGAGCCCACGCCGCCTGTCGCACCGGTCACCACCACCGGCCCGCGCCCGGGCTCGAGGCCGTTGTGCTCCATGCGGTGGATCGCGAGCGCCGCGGTGAAGCCCGCCGTACCGAGCGCCATCGACTGGAACAGGTCGATGCCCTCCGGCAGCGGTATCACCGAGTCCCCGGCGACTCGTGCGAACTCTGCATACCCGCCGTCGACGGTCTCGCTCAGGCTGCAGCCCGTGACCAGCACCGCGAGGCCGGGTGCGTAGCGTGGGTCGGTGGACGCGGCGACCTCCCCGGCGAGGTCGATGCCGCCGTTCAGCGGGTACCGGCGCAGGATCCGGCCGGCGCCGGTCGCCGCAAGCGCGTCCTTGTAGTTGATGCTCGAGTAACGGACCTTGATCACCACGTCGCCGGGCGTCAGGTCGTCGATCGTGAGCTGCTCGAAGCGCGCCACGATGGCGTCGTCTTCCTGGTGGATGCGAAAGGCCTTGAAGGGCTTCATGCGTGCGCTCGCGTTCCTGGGGATGGGGGGAAGCCTTGCGGCGCCGCCCCGAGGTGTCAAGCGGCGCGGTCGAGCCAGACCTCGATGCCCTGCACGTTGAGTTCCACGTCGTCGTCCAGCAGGCGGTGTCGTTCGTCGCGATCGCCCGGGTAGTGGTGCTCGTCGAGCCAGCGACACAGCAGCTCGAACATGTCGCCGCGCAGGCGCGCGCCACGGTCCGGCGCGTCGGCGAGCGCGCGGCCGAGCGTCGCGAAGGCCGCGACGCGTTCCTTCAGTTCGCGGCCGAGCCGCTCGAGCTCGCGCACCTCGCCGAAGTGGGTGAGGTACATGGCGCGCGGATGGTAGGAGAGCAGCCGGTCGATGGACGCCTGCAGCGCCTCCGGGTCGAAGTGCACCGGTGTCGTGGTCGGCATGATGAACGCGCGGCCGGCGACGTCGAAGTCGCGGTAGGAGATGCCGAAGGTGTCACCGGGAAAGATGCGCCGACCGTCCAGGTCGACGATGCTGTAGTGGTGCAGCGCATGGCCCGGCGTGTGGATCAGCTCGAGCGTGCGGCCACCGAGCGTGACGTGCTCGCCGTCCTCCGGGACCAGCACGCGCGCTTCCTCGACCGGGACGATCTCGCCGTAGAGGGCGTGGTAGCGCTCCTCGCCGTACACGGCGATGGAACCGGCGATGAGCTTGCCCGGATCGACGAGGTGGCGGGCGCCGCGCGGATGGATCACGCAGCGCGCATTCGGCAGGTGGCGCATGAGCTCGCCGGCGCCGCCGGCGTGGTCGAGGTGCACGTGGGTGGTGAAGACCCAGTCGACCTGGGCCGGGTCGACCCTGCGCGCCACGAGGCCCGCCAGCAGGTTCGGCACCGACAGCGTGGTGCCGGTATCGATGAACGCGGCACGCCCCGCCTCGACGAACAGGTGGCTGGCGGCGAGCCGTGGACGCACGTAGTCGGCGTCGATCGCGGTGATGCCGCCGGCGTAGTCGGTCAGCTTGCGTTCGATGTCCATGGGCGCCGCTCCCCCACTGGACCCGGCGCCGCGTGCCTCAGCGGATCTCGAGCGTACTGAGGCCGGGCTGCCGGGCGAAATGTTCCGCCAGCGCCTTGATGTCGGCGTCGCTCAAGGGCTGGGCGAAGCCGTTCATGATCGGATTCTGGCGCTTGCCGGAACGGTAATCCCTGAGCGCCTGGCGCAGGTAGTCCGCGTGCTGCCCTGCAAGCACCGGATACTCCGGCAGGATGCCGACGCCGTCGCGGCCATGGCAGGCGACACAGGTCTCGGCGACCGGCGGCGGCGTGCCGACGATCTCGCCCGACGACACGACCGGCTCGAAACCCTCGAAGTACGCCGCGAGGTCGGCCTTGTCCTGGTCGGTCAGGGTGGCGGCGAGGCCGCGCATCGTCGGGTGCCAGCGTGCCTTGGCCTCGTACTCGCCGAGCGCAGCCATGATGTACTGGGCATGCTGGCCGCCGAGCTTCGGCACCGAGTAGTTCGGGTAGGCGTTCTTGTAGTTCGCGATGCCATGGCAGCCGTGGCAGGTGTAGGCGAGCAGCTTGCCGCGTGCCGGGTCTCCCTCGGCCTGGGCGGGGGCGATGCATGCCGCCGACAGGGTCGCGGCCAGCAGGCCGAACACGGCGAGTCTCGATGCCATGACGTCTTTCACTCCGGGCTTCCAGGCGGGTCGCGCGAGGCGCGCGCGGGCGGGAATACTAAGGTCCGGGCGTCGAAATTGCCACCGGCGGCGAGGCGCTTCAGCCGCCCGGCTCGAGCGCCTCCACGATGTCCTGCATGAGTCCCCTGTCCTGCGGCGGCGTCGCCGGCGGGTAGCGGCGGAGCGGCCTGCCGTCGCGGCCGACCAGGAACTTCTCGAAGTTCCACTGGATGTCGCCCGGAAAGCCCTGTTCGGGGTCGGTGAGCCAGGCGTACAGCGGGTGGCGGCCCGGGCCGTTGACCTCGAGCCGCGCGCTCATCGGGAAGGTGACGCCGTAGTGGGTCGAACAGAACGCCTGGATCTCGCCGGC
>CAZXAS010000031.1:17489-21974 GCA_964638185.1 uncultured Steroidobacteraceae bacterium
GGATCGATGATGCATGATGACGCACCCGGCAACCAGGACAGGTCAAGGCATGACGACGCTCGGTACACCGCTGTCCCCCTCCGCGACGAGGCTGATGCTGCTCGGCAGCGGCGAGCTCGGCAAGGAGGTAGCCATCGAGGCGCAGCGGCTCGGGGTCGAGGTCATCGCCGTCGATCGCTACGCCGGCGCGCCCGCCATGCAGGTCGCGCATCGCGCCCACGTGATCGACATGCTCGACCCGGCGGCGCTGCGGGCGGTGGCCGAACGCGAGCGGCCGGCGCTGATCGTGCCCGAAATCGAGGCGATCGCCACCACCGAGCTCGTGGCGCTCGAGCAGGAAGGCTTCCGCGTGATCCCGACGGCGCGCGCGGCGCGGCTCACCATGGACCGTGAGGGTATCCGCCGGCTCGCCGCGCAGACACTCGGCCTGCCGACCTCGCCTTTCCGCTTCGCCGACGACGAGGCGGAGTTGCGTGCGGCGGTCGCCGCGCTCGGCATGCCCTGCGTGGTGAAGCCGGTCATGAGTTCCTCAGGCAAGGGACAGAGCGTGGTCAGGGAGCCCGGCGACGTGGCGCGCGCCTGGGCCAGCGCGCAGTCGGGTGGGCGCGCCGGATCAGGGCGGGTGATCGTCGAGGGCTTCGTCGAGTTCGACTACGAGATCACGCTCCTGACGGTGCGCCACGCCGGCGGAACCAGCTTCTGCGAGCCGA
The DNA here is from genome assembly GCA_964638185.1 of uncultured Steroidobacteraceae bacterium. Classification (GTDB taxonomy): domain Bacteria; phylum Pseudomonadota; class Gammaproteobacteria; order Steroidobacterales; family Steroidobacteraceae; genus SG8-30. The sequence goes on from CAZXAS010000031.1 coordinate 18,200, forward strand.
TCGGGCACCTGCAGGTGGACGGAGACTACCGCGAGTCGTGGCAGCCACAGCCGATGAGTCCGGGCGCGCGGGCCGAGGCCGAGCGCATCGCCGCCGCGGTCACGGCCGAACTCGGCGGCGCCGGCCTGTTCGGCGTGGAGTTGTTCATCCGGGGCGACACGGTGCTGTTCAGCGAGGTCAGCCCGCGGCCGCACGACACGGGGCTGGTCACGCTCGTGTCGCAGGACCTGAGCGAGTTCGCGCTGCACCTGCGCGCCATCCTCGGCCTGCCGCTGCCCGCGATCCAGAGCCGTGGCCCGGCCGCCTCGGCGGCAGTGCTGGTCGAGGGCCGGGGCGCGGTCACGTTCACGGGCGTCGAACGCGCGCTGGCCGCGCCGGATACCGCGATCCGGCTGTTCGGCAAGCCCGAGGTCAGCGGCAAGCGACGCATGGGCGTCGCGCTGGCGCTCGGCCAGGACCTGGAGGAGGCGCGCGACCGGGCCCGTGCCGCCGCCGCGGCGCTCGTGGCCGGCGCGCAGGTCGGCTGAGCCGCGTCCTCAGTCCGCGCCTGCCGTCGTGCGCAGGCTGACCGAGCCCGAACCGGTGTCGATCACGCCGCGGCCGCTGCCGTCGCCGATGCGCAGCACGCGCCGGCGCTTGTCGTCGCTCGCGTCCTCGACACCGGGAATGTCGACATTGACGCCGCCGGAGCCGGTGTCGACGGTGAGCGTCATCGACGGCCAGGCCGTGGCCTCGATGCGCACGCCGCCGGAACCCGTGTCGATTTCCAGGCGCCTGAGCGTCGAAAGGTCGCCACCGACGCGGACGCCGCCGGAGCCGGTGTCGACCATGAGTTCGCTCGCCCCGGCGAGGCCGTTGACCGTGACCGAGCCGGAGCCGGTGTCGGCGTGCACCGAGCCGGTGAAGCCCTCGACCTCGACGCTGCCCGAACCGGTGTCGGCCTCGAGACTGCCTTCGCTCGAGCGCACCCTGACGCTGCCCGAACCGGTGTCGGCGAGGATCTCGCCATTGTGCCCCTCGACCGTGACCGGTCCACTGCCGGTATCGAGGTCGACCCGCCCGGAACCGGCGATCGACTGCAGGCTGCCGCTGGTGCCGTCGAGCCTGAGTTCCCCGATGTACCCGGCGGCGATCGCGTTGCCGAAGACGTTCTCGACTTCGAGCCGGGAGTCGGCCGGCGCCTTGATCACGAGGTCGACGCGCACCTGGACGCTGTCGTCCGGGTCGCCGGACAGGCGGCGCTTCTCGCCGAGATACTCGACGTACATGCGCCCGCCGAACCAGCCGGCCGGCGCATCGTCACGATAGATCCTGGGAAACTGCTTCTCCGGCAGCACCACCTGGAACCTCGAGGCCGCGCCGGCATCGGGCGCGCGGAACTCGACCGCGCTGGCGAGCGCCTTCGCCTCGGCCTCGGTCGCCGCGGTCGTGGTGACCTCGACCGCGACCTCGAACCCGCCGGTCGCCGCGCGCTCGATGCGCACGTCGCCGATCAGGTTGTCCACCTCGAGTGCGATGGCGGTGTCCTTGTACTGGAAGCTGCGCGACACCTTCGCCACCGCCGCGTCGGCCGGCAGTGACTGGAGGGCGGCGGCCAGCGTCGCAATGGCCAGAAGCAGTTTGTTCATGTCGAGGCTCGTATTGTCCGGAATCCTGGATTGGATGCGTCGTCCGCCGCAGGCGTTTACATGGTCTCGTCGCGATAACGCCGTACCCAGATCGCGCCAGCCAGCAGGGCCGCCGCCGCGACCAGCCCGAGCAGCATCTCGGGCGAAGTGAAGAAGTCGGCGACGCCGGAAGCGAACTCGGCGAGGCGCGGCGGCATGTCCGCCATGTCGTCGCCCTCGATGACGACCGCCGGAGCGGCGCTGTCGTCGCCGGCCAGGGACTTGAGCGGATGCAGCAGCCGGTGGTTCACGAAGCTGTATACGTGGCTGCTGCCGAAGGCGATCTCCTCGGCGATCATCAGTGCGACCGGCGGCAGCACCGCCCACAGGAACGGCGACTTCGGCGCCCAGGCGGAAGCCAGCAGCAGGTAGGCCACGACCGGCGCGTACCAGAGGGTGGCGACCACGCCGAGCAGCATCGCAGCGAGCGCGCCGCCGCCGAGCGTCTGCGGCGCCCACATGAAGGACACCGGGCCGCCCATCATCGCCACCTTGATGGAGGCGCCGCTCGCCACGACGACCTGGGCCACGATGCTCGCTGCCACCGCGACCAGCGGCACCAGCACCACGGCGACGGTGAATTTCGACAGCACCGTCTCCAGGTCCGACAGCGGCAGCGACTTCCAGAACAGCACGCTGCGGTCGCGACGATCCGCATAGAGCGAGTCGAGCGCATAGAAGAAGCCGATGATGCCGACCACCAGGAACATCAGCAGCGCCAGGACCATGTAGGCGACGAAGGCGATGGCGGAACGCTTGTCCTCCGGCGCCAGGCCGATGGCCTCGGCAAGGTCCACTTTCTCGCCGGCGCGCAGCGATCGCAGCTGGTCGAGCTGCTCGTCTGTGAGGCCGCCAGATTCACGGATCCTGTCGATGTCCTCCGCCGACAGCGCAGGGCGGTCGGCATCCGTGCCGGCGTCGATCTTCACCGAGCCCATGAAGACGTTGCCGGAGACCGCCGCGACCAGCAGCAGTACGACCACGATCGCCGGCGCCATCCAGATGGCGCGGTGTTCCCACAGTTCACGACGCAGCAACCAGGCGAAACGGGTCATGACCGGGCTCCCTGCATGAGTGCGACGAACAGGTCGGCAACGGACGGCACCCCGACCTCGCCGAGTTGCTCGAGTTCATTGCGCGGCGCGGCATCGAACAGCATGTAGACGCGGCCGAGGCCCTGGCGGACCGCGATCGGTCCCAGCCTGCGCGCGGCTTCAGCCTGGTCGGGGCGCACCGCGACCTGCATGAAGCGTTGCTGGACATCTTCCATCGACGCGTCCAGCACGATGCGGCCGTGGTCGATGAACATCAGGTCGGTGAGGATGTGCTCGATCTCCTCGACCTGGTGCGTGGTGACGAGAATGGTGCGCTCGCCGTCGAAGTACTCGTTGAGCAGCGTCTCGTAGAACTGCTTGCGCATCAGGATGTCGAGGCCGATGGTCGGCTCGTCGAGCACCAGCAGCCGGGCGTCGATGGCCATCACCAGCGCCAGGTGCAGCTGCGTGATCATGCCCTTCGACAGTTCCTTGACGCGGCTGTTGCGCTTGATGTCGGTGCGGGCGATGAAGGTCTCGAAGACCTCGCGACGGAAGCGCGGGTGCGTCGCGGCGACGAAGTCGAGCACCTGGCTCACGCGGATCCAGCGCGGCAGGACGGCCACGTCCGCAATGAAGCAGACGTCCTGCATGATGCGATGGCGATCCCGGTAGGGGTGGCGTCCCAGCACCTCGAGGCTGCCCTCGTAGCGGGTCAGTCCGAGCACGGCCTTGAGCGCGGTGGTCTTGCCGGCGCCATTCGGTCCGATCAGGCCCACGATCCGGCCCTCGGGAATGCGGAAGGACACGTCGGCGAGCGCCTGGGTGGCGCCGAAGCTCTTCGATAGTCCACGGGCAACGATCAGGTCAGACACCCTTGTTCTCCTCGTCCGCGTTCTCGGCGCGGGTCGGTGCAAGCGTCGTAGGTTCGGCCGGCGGCGCATTGCGCGCGGCCTCGAGCAGTTCCGCCACGTCGAAACCGAGGCGCTGGATGGTGGCGGCGATGCGCGGCCACTCGTTGTCGAGGAAGCGCTGGCGCTCGTCCTTGGTCAGTGCCCGACGCGCGCCGTCGCT